>DATINR010000120.1:0-2090 GCA_035473995.1 Solirubrobacteraceae bacterium | reverse complement strand
GACTATCCGGTCCCCCTCGAGCACGTGCATGGTCATGAAACGCTCGCACAACTCGCCGGCCTTGGCATGACGCAAATAGACACAATCTCCAATCTCAAGCCGATCGGCGACTTTACCGAGCAGCGGCGTCTGCACCTCCCCGGCTCCCTCCTCGCGGTCCAAGCGCAGCCCGGCCGGCAGGTATGGATGCGGCAGCCGCGCGCCGTCGCCCGCGCCCGAGGCCAGGTAGCCGCCGCCGAGCGCCGTCACTACGCCCGGCCCGGGACGGCGCACGACGGGCAGCGCGAACAGCGCCGCCGGCGCCGGCGAGAAAGCGCGGTAGGCGTCGAACAGGCCCGGCGCGTACAGGCCCGACCCGGCCGTCAGCTCCGTCACGGCGTGCTCGCGCGAGGTGCGCTCGAGGCTGCCCGTGCCGCCGCCGTTGACCAGCTCCAGCGGCGCTTGACCGGCGCGCGCCAGCACCCCTTCGACCGCCTCCACGACCGCCGCGCGCCGCGCCGCCAGCTCGCGCGTCGAGAGCGCCTGCATCGCCCGGATCGCCCGCGCGCGCAGCGGCCTGCCCGGCGGGGTGTCTCCGACACCGGCGATCTGCGCCTCGTACATCATCACCCCGACCAGCTGCACGGACCCACTCGCGACGACGGCGGTCGCCAGCTCTGCCGCCTGCTGCGGCGTGTGCGCCGGCGAGCGCTTGACGCCGACGCGCACGCGCCCGCCGAGCGCGCGCCAGCCCGCGTCGATGTCCAGGCAGACGCGCACGCGTGCGCCGCCGATCCCGTTCACGGCGCGCTCGATCAGCGGAAGCTGCTCGGCGCTGTCGACCATCACCGCGATCCACCCCGCGCCGTCGCCGGACGCCGCGCCGTCGTCACGCGCATGCTCGGCCAGCTCGCCCAGCGCCGCCTCGTCGGCCGTCGGGTAGGCCACGACGACGTCGCGCGCGCCGTGCTCGGCCAGCCACAGCGCCTCAGGCAGGGTGTAGGCGAGCGTGCCGCGGAAGCCTTCGCCCGCGAGCACGCGCTCCTGCAGCCCGCGGCAGCGCAGCGACTTGCTCGCCAGGCGGATCGGCTTGCCGCCGGCGCGGCGCACGAGATCGCGCGCGTTGGCGTTCATCGCGTCGAGGTCGATCAGCGCGAACGGCGCCTGCAGGGCCGCCGTGGCGCGCTCCAGGCGCTCGTAGGCCTGCTCGGGCGTCGGCCGCCGAACCGACGGCGACGGCGCGCCTGCGCTCGCGGCCGTACCTGCGCTCGCCGCGCCGGTCGTGCTCATGCGCTCACCGGCCCGAGCACGCGGTCGGTCCAAGCGTTGGTGAACAGGCCCGTCGGATCGAGGCGCGCGCGCACGGCCTGGAAGCGGTCCCAGTCGGGGTAGCGCCCGCGCAGCGTCGCCGCCGTCTGGAAGTGGCGCTTGCCCCAGTGCGGGCGCCCGCCGAGCTCGTCCATGATCGCCTCGACGCGCTCGAAGTAGTCGCGCCACTGCATGCCCGCGAACATGTGCACCGCAACGTAGCCCGTCTCGCGCCCCGCGGCGGTCGAGAGGAAGGCGTCGTCGGGCGCCGCCGTGCGCACCTCGATCGGGAACGGCACGGCCAGGCCGCGCGACTCGATCATCTCCATCACGCGCCGCACCGCCTCGGGCGTGCGCTCGCGCGGCAGCGCGTACTCCATCTCGGTGAAGCGCACCAGCCGTGGGCTGGCGAAGATCGAGGCCGAGCGTTCGACGCGCTCGCTGCGCCCGGCCAGGCGCGTGACGAGCCGGTTGATCTGCGGGATCGCGCCCGGCATGCGGCGGGCGATGCGGCAGAAGGCGCCGAAGGCATGGTTGGTCAGCAGCACGTCGTTCGCGTACGCCGCAACGCGCCCGCGCGGGCGCGGCGGCTCGTCGGTGCGGTTGTTCGTGCGCGTCAGCGCGACGTCGGCGTAGGGGAAGACGAAGAACTCGAAGTGGTCGTTGCCCAGCGCCAGCGCCTCGAAGCGCTCGAGCGTCTGCGCCAGCGGCGCCGGCTCGTCGATCCCGCGCAGCGTGAATGCCGGCACGCAACGCAGCGTGACCTCGGCGACGACGCCCAGCGCGCCGAGGCCGACGCGCGC
>DATINR010000119.1:0-3897 GCA_035473995.1 Solirubrobacteraceae bacterium | reverse complement strand
CGACCACGCCGGCGGCGCCGGTCGGTGTGACGATTGACCCATGCCATCACCGCGACTGCCTCACCTACGCCGAGCTCGTGCCGGTGTGGGTCAAGGTTGCCGGGCTCCCGGCGGGGGCGGTCGACGTGGCGATCCTCGATGACCGCGGCCGCGTCCAGGCCCACCGCACGGGCGATGGCACGCTGGAGCTCGCGCCGCGCGGCGGACGGGTCTACCAGCTGCAGCTGCGCACCCGCACCGGCGGCTCGCTGGCCCTCAAGGCCGCCATCGACGTCGGCGGCGGCGAACGCTGACTCGGAGACCGTATTGCATCCAGTCTCCGTCGCCTTGATCGGCTCGCGAAGCGCTCGCCTGTCCGGGAAAGCCGGCTCGCATTCGCTCGCCTAGTACTACTCGGTCACATCTTGACGGCAGATCCCGGACGTGATCTACGTTTGTGATGACGCCGCAGCAGATCCGGAAGCTCGAACGCGAGCTGGGCGAGTACGTGGCCCAGCTGACCGATGGCATGGGTCGCCCCGAACGACGCGAGGCGATGGGCCTCTATCTGAAGGGGCTGCTACTCGATGGTGAGCGCAAGAGCATCGAGCCTATCGCCGCACGCTTGGTGGACGACCTGGGCGAGGTCGAGGGCATGCGTCAACGGCTTTTGCAGTGCGTCGCCGTCAGCAAATGGGCGGAGGTGGAGGTGTTTCGTCGCATCGCCGTCAAGGTCGACGCGGAGCTACCCGCGGTCGAGGCGCTCGTCATCGACGACACGGGCTTCCCGAAGAAGGGCGAGCACTCGGTCGGCGTGACGCGCCAGTACTCCGGGACGCTCGGTCGCATCGAGAATTGCCAGGTCGCTACGAGCCTTCATCTCGCCGGCGAGAAAGGAAGCGCTTGCATCGGCTTGCGCTTGTACCTGCCCGAAGAATGGACGAACGACCGCCGTCGATGTCGAAAGGCGGGGGTACCGGATGAGGTCGCATTTCACTCGAAGTGGGAGTTGGCGCTCGAGTTGCTCGACAATGCGTTGATCGCTGGCGTGCGCGCGCGAATCGTCCTGGCAGACTCGGGTTACGGCGATACGCGAGAGTTTCGGAACGCGATCCGCGAGCGTGGCCTCGACTACGCTGTCGGCGTTCATCACCCGACACGGGTATGGCGACCCGGGACCATGTTTTCGGTCCCTCCGAAGACAGCCCGCAAAGGACCACCACGTCGCAACGCGCACGCTGCCGAAGGGGCGGCCGTGTCGATCGGTGAGCTCGCCAAGGAACTTACGTACCGCACGGTCACCTGGCGAGAAGGAACGCGCGGCAAGCAGTCGTCTCGTTTTGCGGCGGCACGCGTGCGTACCTCGCATAAACACACGCAAGGCGCGGCCCCGGGTCCGGAGGAGTGGCTGCTGTGCGAATGGCCCTCGACGGAATCGGCGCCCTCGAAACACTACCTGCTGTCACTTCCTGCTCCACCTCCGTCCGCGAGCTGGTGCGGACGGCAAAACTTCGCTGGCGCGTCGAACGCGACTACCAAGACCTCAAGGGGGAGGTGGGGCTCGACCACTTCGAGGGGCGGTCATGGGCCGGCTTCCATCATCACGCCGCGCTCTGCTCCGCGGCCCACGCCTTCCTTGCGCTCCGCCGAGCGCTTTCCCCCCCGGAGCCGACTGAAGTGGACGCTGCCGATGGTGCGTCGCCACCTCCAAGCCGTGCTGCTTCGAAGCTTGCCGACGTGTCCGCTATGTCGGCGAGCGTTTGACCCGCGCCATGCGCCGCACGGAGTCTCGCGGATGTGATCGAGTAGTACTAGGAGTGCGTAGGGCATAGCGCCTGGGAGATCGCCGACACGCGAGCACGCCCGGGCTGCTGCGCGGATGGGCGTCGGGACCGCGCGCGCCGAATAACCACCCGTCCTGCGCGGACGTCGCTAGGTATGTGCGGAGCACGGCCCGGCCAATCCTAGTCACGCGCGCGGCGCCCGACCCCATCCTGCTCGCGGTCGCCCGGGCGAGCTCGCGTTGGCGTCTGACGAGCGCGCAACGACGGGAACGTCGATAGTCGATTCCGGATGGACAGATCGATCCGGTTCTGATCTAAGAGGAGGGTGAAGAGCTACTGGCCCTACTCGCCCGACCAGTCGTACCTGCTGCCGCCATCGCCAAGTGAGTGGCTGCCGCAGGGACATCTGGCGTACTTCATCCTCGACCTGGTGGCGGATCTCGATCTGAGTGAGATCGAGCGACCAGTTCAGGCCAGGGATCATCGAGGGGAGCGGCCGTATTCGCCTCGGATGATGACGGCGCTACTACTGTATGGCTACGCGGTCGGGGTGTTCTCATCGAGGAAGATCGAGCGTGCGACCTCCGAGGATGTCGCGTTTCGGGTGTTGGCGGCGGGCGAGCACCCGCACTTCACGACGATCAATGAGTTCCGCTTGGCCCATCGAGCCAGCTTTGCGGACCTGTTCCAGCAGGTACTGCAGCTGTGCATGTCTGCCGGTCTTGTGAAACTCGGCCACGTGGCGATCGATGGGACCAAGATGAAAGCGAACGCGAGCAAGCACAAGGCGATGAGTTACGACCGGATGGAGAAGGAGGAGACACGGCTCAAGGCGGAGGTCGAGCAGTTGCTCGCGCAGGCCGATGCGGTCGATGCCGCCGAGGATAAGCTCTATGGCGTCGGGCAACAGCCCAAGGACCTGCCCGCCGAGCTTCAACGTCGGGAAGGCCGGCGCGAGAGGATCCGCGAGCTTCGTGCCGCGCTGGAGAAGGAAGCCGCCAAGGCGCGGGCGGTAGAGCACGAGCATCAGGCCGACGAGCTCCGTCGCACTGCCGCGGAGCCGACGATTGAGCCCCGACGCGGCGCCGAGCTAATGACGCGGGCCGCGCAGCACGACCAACAGGCGGCGGATCTCGACGACGATGACCCCGATCCGCCGGCTGTCGATGGCGACCTGCCACGGAACTCGCCACCAGCGGACGCGTCGGGAACCCCCAAGCCCAACGCGCAGCGAAACTTCACGGATCCCGATAGCCGGATCATGATGCGCGATGGCGGCTTCGTTCAGGCCTACAACGCGCAGATCGCCGTCGACGAAGGCAACCAGATCATCGTAGCGGCAGCGCTGAGCAATCAGGGGACCGACGCCCAGTACTTTGAGCCGATGCTCCGCCGCGTCGTCGAAAACTGTGATGCGGTGCCTGCGTTGATCACCGGCGATGCTGGCTACTTTTCCAGCGATAACGTCCTCGCCGCAGAGCGTATGGGGACCGAGCCGCTGCTCTCCGTGGCAGGTCACCGCAGCGACGGCCAGCTCGACGAGTCGCGCTCGGATCTGCCGCACCTGCACACCGAGCCGCGAGCGGCGATGCGCGCGCGGCTCCTCACACCGCAAGGACGCGCTGCATACGCTCGCCGCAAAGCGACCGTCGAGCCCGTCTTCGGCCAGATCCGCTCATGTCGCGGCTTTCGGCAGCTGTCCTTGCGCGGCCTCTTCAAAGCCAGATGCGAGTGGCTTCTCGTCTGCGCCACCCACAACCTCTTGAAGCTCTGGCGAGCAGCTACGAAGCACCACCAGCTCGTCGCCGCGACGTAGAGCTGACTGCCCCCACGTGGGGGCCAACCAGCAAGGGATGTCGGCGGGCCGCCGTCGAGGCCCGCTATCTATGCGCGACAGACTCCTAGGCGCCTTCGATCTCGCCACGTGCGGCCTGCGCGGCGGCGAGCGTCCTCGAGCTCGCGACCTGCGACCGGCGCGGCTACTGGCTCGGGCGGCCCGCGCCCTCGAGCTCGCGACCTGCGGCCGGCCCGGCTACTCGCGCGGGCGGGCGGTGTCCTCGAGCTCGCGACCTGCCGCCGGTGCGGCTACTTGCTCGGGCGGGCGGCGGTCGGGGCGGGGCCCTTGGCGCCCTTG
>DATINR010000118.1:0-5444 GCA_035473995.1 Solirubrobacteraceae bacterium | reverse complement strand
CCTCGCGTGTCGGCCTGCCGGCCGGGTGTACGCCGCTGATCCGCGCCGACCGGCTGGCCAAGCGGCTCGGGCTGCGTGAGGTGTGGGTCAAGAACGACGCGGCCAACCCGACGCATTCCTTCAAGGACAGGGTCGTCTCGGTCGCGACGACGCGCGCCCGCGAGCTCGGCTTCGAGACGATCGCGTGCGCCTCCACGGGCAACCTGGCCAACTCGGTCGCCGCCCACGGCGCGGCGCTCGGCCTCGACTCCTACGTCTTCATCCCGGCCGACCTGGAGGAGCAGAAGGTGCTCGCGACGGGCATCTACGGCACAAACCTCGTCGGCGTCGAAGGCAACTACGACGACGTCAACCGCCTCTGCACCGAGTTGTGCGCCGAGCGCGACTGGGCGTTCGTCAACATCAACCTGCGCCCGTACTACGCCGAGGGCTCGAAGACGCTCGCCTTCGAGATCGCCGAGCAACTCGGCTGGGAGCTGCCCGACCGCTGCGTCGTGCCGATCGCCTCGGGCTCGCTGTTCACGAAGATCGCGCGAGGCTTTCAGGAGTTCACCGAGCTCGGGCTCGTCGAGGGTGAGCTGCCGAGCATGAACGGCGCGCAGGCGGAGGGCTGCTCGCCGGTCGCGAGCGCTTACGCCGAAGGCCACGACGTGTGCCGCCCGGTCAAGCCGAAGACGATCGCCAAGTCGCTGGCGATCGGCAACCCGGCCGACGGCCCGTACGCGCTCGACCTCGCCCGCCGCACGGGCGGCGGCGTGGACTCGGTCACCGACGATGAGATCCGCGACGGCATCAAGCTGCTCGCCGAGACGACGGGCATCTTCACGGAGACGGCCGGCGGTGTCACGACTGCCACGCTGGCCAAGCTGGCCGCGCGCGGCGAGATCGACCCGGGCGAGCGCGTCGTGCTCGTGATCACCGGCGAGGGCCTGAAGACGCTCGACGCGGTGCGCGGGACGTTCGAGACGCACACGATCGCGCCCAGCGTCGAGGCCTTCGAGGCCGGCGTTCCGCAGACCGTCTCAGTCTGATGTCGGTGACCGTGAAGATCCCCACGCAGCTGCGCGCTGCGGCGGGCGGCGAGGCCGAGACCGAGGTCGACGGCAAGACCGTGCAGGAGGTGCTGGACGGCTTGTTCGAGCGCCACGACGAGCTGCGCACGCGGCTGTACGACGAGCAGGGCGGCCTGCGCCGCTTTGTCAACGTCTACGTCGCCGGCGAAGACATCCGCTTTCTCGACGGGCTGGCCACGCCGGTCTCAGACGGCGCCGAGCTGACGATCCTGCCCGCTGTCGCCGGCGGCTAGGGGCCGCCGGCGCGGCGCGCGCCGGCGTTCAGCGACCGAGCCTGTCGAGGTCGTCCTCGACGGCTGTCGACTCGACATCGGCCGGCCATTGGCCACGGCCACGCGGCGTGAAGCGACTGCTCGCGGCGACGAAGTTCATCAACCGCGTGGCGTAGCGGCGCGAGATCCAGCGGCGCGTCAGCGCTCGGGTGGGTCTCAGCAGCAGCAGCGCTCCGAGCGCGTCGGTGACGAATCCGGGGACCGCGAGCAGCAGGCTGCCGAGGAATCCGAGCGCGCCGTCGAGCGCGGCGCCCGCCGGTTGAGGACGTCCTGAGACGGCCGATGAGACTCGCTGGATCGCGGCGCGCCCTTCGACGCGCACGAGCCGCATGCCGAGCAGCGAGGCTCCTGCCAGCAGCAACAGCGCCGCCGCCCAGCCGATCGCATGTGCGACCTCGATCAGGACGAACACCTCGATCACGGGAACGGCGATCAGCAGGAGCACGAACACGCTCGACGCTCAGCGATTCAGCTGCGCGGCGGGGGAGGGCGTCGCGTGATGGGCGGCTGCGCTGCGCTGGGCAGCCGTGGCGGGCGGCGTCGTCGAGCCGCTGATGCCGACCGTCGAGACGAGGCCGGCGGCGCACATCGCGCCAATCGTCAGCGCGCGCATCCGCTTGGGCGTGAGCCAGCCGAAGTGGTGGGTCTGAAGCCAGCTCCTGAAGCCGGTTGCCGCCGAGGCGGCCATCATCGCGCAGCCTGCACACACGACTCCAGCGTAGCGCCGGGGTGATGCGGGTGGCTCAGGTCGGCTCGGCGGTTTCGGTGCGACCCTCCAGGCGCCGCAGCAGCTCCGGCCCGCGCCCGGCGGCGACGGCCCGCGCGGCGCGCTCGTCGCTCAGCTCGAGCCCATGCAACTGCGCGTAGTCGAGCAGGTTCTGGCGCTCCTCGCCCTCGCGCGCGGCGCGTAGGAACAGCCAGCAGAACAGCCCGAGCGTGAGGAAGGACTCCTCGACCATCATGATCGCGCCGGCGATGTTCTGGTCGGCCAGCGGCGAGATGTGATGCACGGCGTCGCCGTGGCTGTAGAAGGGATAGAAGACGGTCCCCGACCAGAGGAAGATGTTGCCGAGCACGGTGCCGGCGAGGCGCACGGCGACGATGTAGAAGAGCCGCCCGAGGTTGCCGAACCAGCCGGGCGTCGGCAGCGGGCCGACGAGGCACATCCACATGTTCACGCCGAATGCGAGGAACATCGCGTGCTCGAGCGCGTGCACGCCGGTGTGGCGCAGCGCGGCCTGGTAGAGCGTCGGGATGTGCCACACGTACAGGTCGATCGCCCACAGCGGGAAGGCGATCGCCGGGTGCGAGAGCACGCGCAGGCGATCGAACAGCTTTATTTTCAGGATCGGCGCGAGCAGCGGACCGGTCAGCCCGAGCACGATCAACAGTGCCGCGATGTCGCCCACCAGCAGGTGCTCGACCATGTGCATGTAGAGCAGGTCCTGACTGGCCCCGCCGAGCGAGGTCAGCGAGGCGGCGATCGTCACGAGGCCTCCGTAGAAGCACGCCTGGCGCCAGCCTGAGACGGGGTGACCGGTCCGCGCGAGCGTGCGCACGCGGCGCGCGTAGAGCAGCGCGAGCAGCAGCAGCGGCCCGACCTGCACGACGTCCTCGAGGTCGGTTGAGACGGCGAGCGGGAGCGCGTGCATCCCGCTTCAGATTACCGGCGAGCGTGCGGCGATATCGTGCCTGGTCCGATGGCTCAGCTGCTGCCAGCCCTCGCGTACCTCGCACCCGCGCTGACGATTCTCGCGGTGCTGGCGTTCCGGCGCTATCCCGGCGAGCGCGTCTTGGCAGCCGCGCTCGAGCGCCGTCGCGATCGTGGCGCCCGCGCGCGGGCGCCTCGGGGCGCTGCGCGCAGGCGCACCCCGCGAGCGCTCGTGCCCCGTGGGGGCCGGCTGATCGGATGCGCGCTCGCAGTGCGACCGCCGCCGTCGCCGCGCCCGGCTCCGAGCTAGTCGGCGAGTGGCCCACCGGCCGCGCGCCGGTCAACGCCATCTCGACTGTGAGGATCGATGCCTTTCAATCTCACGCTGTGCCGCGCGCGAGACCGTCTGCCGGCAGCGCGCCGGGCAACGCTGCTGAGCGCCTGCCTGCTTGCCTCTTCGGCTGCATGGCCTGTGGCGGCCGAAGCTCATGGCGTATCGGGACGGGCGAGCCTGCCCGTGCCCGCGTGGCTGTTCGCGTGGGCTGCGGCGATCGTGCTCGTCGTCTCGTTCGTGCTGCTCTCGGCGATGTGGTCGCGCCCGCGCCTGCAGCAGGTGAGCGAGCGCCGCGCCTGTACATGGCCCGAGTGGATCGCCGTGCCGGCCGGCTTGATCGGCCTCGCGCTGTTCGCGCTCGTGATCTACGCGGGCTACGACGGCGTGGCGAGACCCAGCGACAACTTCGACCCGACGTTCGTCTTCATCGTCTTCTGGGTGGCCTTGCCGCTGTCGAGCGGGTTGCTCGGCAACTGGTTCAGCGCGTTCAGCCCGTGGCGGGCGTTGGCACGTGCCGTGCGCTGGGCCGGGGCGCGCGTCGGCCTGCGCCGGAGAGCGCCGCTCTCATATCCGGCCTGGCTCGGCCGCTGGCCGGTCGTGGCGAGCCTGATCGGCTTCGCCTGGCTCGAGCTGGTCTACCACGACCGCGACAACCCGACGGTCCTCGCCTCGCTGTCGCTGGCCTACTTCGCGCTGATGCTTCTCGGCATGGCGCTGTTCGGGATCGAGCAGTGGAGCGAGCGCGGCGACGCGTTCGGCGGCTACTTCGGTCTACTCGCGCGGCTCTCGGGCCTCGATGTGCACGACGGCGCGCTGTGGCGCCGACGGCCGCTGTCGGCGCTCAGCTCGTTCGGCAGCGAGCCGGGCGCAGTGGCGCTCGTGCTCGTGATCATCGGGATCACCACGTTCGACGGCGCATCGAACGGCGTGGTGTGGAACACGCTGCAGCCGCACGTGCAGAGCTGGTTCACCGGTCTCGGCCTTGGCGACACGCCCTCGGACGAGCTCGCCGATTCACTCGGCATGCTGCTCGCGATCGCGGTCGTCGCCGGCTTCTACTGGCTCGGCGTGCTCGGCATGCGCTCGGTCTCTCCTCGCCACGACGCCCGCGCACTTGCTCGCTCCTACGCGCACACGCTCGTGCCGATCGGCTTCGCCTACGTGCTCGCGCACTACTTCTCGCTGCTCGTCTGGCAGGGGCAGGCGATCGGCTACCTCGCCTCGAACCCGCTCGGGCACGGCAGCGACTACTTCGGCACGGCGCACTGGCACGTCCATTACGGCTGGATCGGCTCGACCGGCATCTGGTACGTGCAGGTGGTGGCCTTGATCGCCGGCCACGTGTGCGGCCTCGCGCTCGCACACGATCGCGCACTGGCGAGGAGTCGCTCGAGCGAGGAGGCCGTGCGCTCGCAGTATTGGATGCTCGTCGTGATGGTCGGCTTCACGAGCCTGGGGCTGTGGCTGCTCTCGTCGGTGAATACTTGAGCGCAACGCAATGCCCGTGATCGCGCACATCGGGAAGATCCCGATCGAGGAGTACGCCGGATTCGTGGTCCCCGTGATCGCGCTGTACGCGTATGGGCGGGCGTGGAGCCGGCGTCATCGAAGGAAGCTCGCGAGCCTGCCCCCGGCCTCGCAGGCGCTCGACGAGCAAACCGTCCAGTTCGTGCTCGCGCGCTGGGCCGAGGACAAGCACGGCGAGCTGGGGCGCGAGGCGGTGGCGCCGATGTACCCGCCCGGCCCCGACGGCGTGACGGCCGCGGAGCTGGCTCAACGGATCGGCGTCGAGCGCGCGAGCGTGGAGAGGGGAGTGGCGGAGCTTGCCGAGCTCGGCTACTTGGAGTCGGACCTCGGCGAGGGCGAGCAGCGCCTGTCGTTGACCGCCGAGGGCATCCATCTGCTGAACATCACCGAGGATGCGCTGCTGAGTGCCTTTGCCGACGCCGCCACGCCGGAGCGCACAGGGGCGAGCTAGCTGTAAGACCCGAGGACGTTGTTCAGCTCGCGTAGGCGAGTTCCGGGCGGCTTGTGGTTGAGGGCGCCGTGTGGTCGTCGCCAGTTGTATCGCTCCAGCCAGCCAGACAGGGCTGCAGTGCGCTCGGCACTGTCAC
>DATINR010000117.1:0-50395 GCA_035473995.1 Solirubrobacteraceae bacterium | reverse complement strand
GCCTCCTGCGCGGCCGCTTTCGCGCGCACAGCGGGCGTGAGGATGCCGAGCTCCTCCTGCGCGTCCGCGTCGAGGAAGCGCGAGGCCAGCCAGCGCATGATGTAGTCGGGCATCGACTTGGCGAACGGGATCTCGGGGTTCTGCGTGATTCCCTCCGGCTCGAAGCGCATGTAGCTGAACTTCTGCACCAGCGTCTCCAGCGGCACGCCGTACTGCAGCGCGATCGAGATCGCCGTCGCGAACGAGTTCATCATCCCGCGCAGCGTCGAGCCCTCCTTGCCGATGTCGGTGAGGAAGATCTCGCCGACCGTGCCGTCCTCGTACATGCCCGCCGTGATGTAGCCCTCGTGGCCGGCGATCGAGAACTTGTGCGTGATCGACTGGCGCTCGACCGGCATGCGCTTGCGCTGCGGACCGACTTCCGCTCGCCCCTCGGTCCTCGCCTGCTCGAGCAGCGCGTCGACGTCGACCGGGGCATCCTGCTCCTTCTGGGCGTCCGTGCGCAGAGCCTGCGCCGTCTTCGAGCCGTCGCGGTAGATCGCCAGCGCCTTGATGCCCAGGCGCCAGGCCTGCGTGTAGGCGTCTGCGATGTCCTCGACCGTCGCCTCCTGAGGCAGGTTGACCGTCTTCGAGATCGCGCCCGAGATGAACGGCTGCACGGCGCCCATCATCTTGATGTGGCCCATGTGCGAGATCGCGCGCTCGCCGACGGCCACGTCGAACACCGACAAGTGCTCCTCGGCGAGGCCCGGTGCGCCGACGATCGTGCCGTGCTCGGCCAGGTGCGCCTCGATCTGCTCGACCTGGGTCTCCGAGTAGCCGAGCGTCTGCAGCGCCAGCGGCACCGTGCGGTTGACGATCGTCATCTGCCCGCCGCCGACGAGCTCCTTGAACTTGACCAGCGAGAAGTCGGGCTCGACGCCGGTCGTGTCGCAGTCCATCAGGAACGAGATCGTGCCGGAGGGAGCGAGCACCGTCGCCTGCGCGTTGCGGTAGCCGTGCGCCTCGCCCAGCTCGACGGCCTCCTCCCAGGAGCGGCGCGCCGCCGCCAGCAGCTCCGCGTCGGCGCTGTCGTGCTCGGGGATCACGTAGGAGGCGTCGCGGTGCATGCGCATCACCTCGTTGTGCGCGTCGCGGTTCTCCGCGTAGCGGTCGTAGGGGCCGAGCGCCGCGGCGACCTCGGCCGAGCGGCGGTAGGCGCGACCGGTCATCAGCGCCGTGATCGCCGCCGCCGTCTCACGCCCGGAGTCCGAGTCGTACGGCATGCCGTTGCTCATCAGGTAGGCGCCGAGGTTGGCGTAGCCGAGGCCGAGCTGGCGGAAGGCGCGCGCGTTGGCGCCGATCTCCTCGGTCGGGTAGCTCGAGGGCCCGACGATGATCTCCTGCGCCAGCAGCACGACGTCGACCGCGTGCTCGAAGGACTCCACATCGAGCGTGCCGTCGGCGCGGCGGAACTTCATCAGGTTCAGCGAGGCCAGGTTGCAGGCCGAGTCGTCGACGTGCATGTACTCGCTGCACGGGTTCGACGCGTTGATGCGGCCCGAGTTGGGGCTCGTGTGCCAGCGGTTGATCGTCGTGTCGTACTGCACGCCCGGGTCCGCGCAGCGGTAAGCGGCCTCGGCGATCTCGCGCATCAGCTCACGCGCGCTGACGGGCTCGCCGACGGGCTCGCCGGTCGAGCGGGCGATCAGGTTCCACTCGCGGTCCTCCTCGACGGCCTGCATGAACTCGTCGGTCACGCGCACCGAGTTGTTCGCATTCTGGTACTGGATCGAGAAGAAGCCGTCGCCGTCGATCGACATGTCGAAGCCGGCATCGCGCAGCGCCGCCGCCTTGTCCTCCTCCTTGGCCTTGCACCAGATGAACTCGCGGATGTCGGGGTGGTCGACGTCGAGCACGACCATCTTCGCCGCACGGCGCGTCTTGCCGCCGGACTTGATCGTGCCCGCCCACGAGTCGGCGCCGCGCATGAAGGAGACCGGGCCGGAGGCCGTTCCGCCCTTGGCCAGCGGCTCCATCGAGCCACGGATTTTCGAGAGGTTGATGCCCGAGCCGGAGCCGCCGCGGAAGATGTTGCCCTCCTTGGTGTTCCAGCCGAGGATCGACTCCATCGTGTCCTCGACGGAGAGGATGAAGCAGGCGCTGCACTGCGGGCGCTCCTCGAAGCCGACGTTGAACCACACGGGCGAGTTGAACGCCGCCATCTGGTTCAGCAGGATGTGCGTCAGCTCGTGCTCGAAGGCCTCGGCGTCCTCACCCGAGGCGAAGTAGCCGCGCTCGGCGCCCCAGCCCGCGATCGTGCCGGCGACGCGCCCGATCATCTGCTTGACCGAGTGCTCGCGCGCCGGGTTGCCGATCTGCCCGCGGAAGTACTTCTGGCTGACGATGTTCGTCGCGTTCTGCGACCAGCTCTTGGGGAACTCGACGTCCTCCTGCTCGAAGGCGACGCGGTCGCCGTGACCGATGCGCGCGTCGCGCCGCTCCCACTCCACGGCATCGAACGGATGCGTCCCGGGGGTCGTGAAGAAGCGCTTGATCTCAAGCGCTGAGCCGGGCGCTGTCGCGTGCGAGATGGTGGGATGGGGGGCTTCGTTCATCGGACCTTCCTCCTCTGCTGCGCCGACGGTGCGGGCGGCCATTCGAGCTGTTGATCGGGGGTCAAGCATCGTGGCGTACCGGTCAGACGGAAAGACGCGCACGACGAGGTCGAAATGGCTCCTAGAGGTAGCTTCATTTTACTACCTCGCGGACTCTCCTCAGGCACCTCTGCCGGGCACAAATCGGCTGCAAATACGCCTATCGGCACCCACGACGAACTCCGAGCGCAGGGGTAGCGACAGCGGGCCATGTGTGCTTGTCGGCGTTAGCTATGACACTCGTCGCTGCGTTGCGCCGAGGCGAGGGGAATTGTTCGCTGTGAGCGGCTTCGCTTGCACACCACCAAAGACCTCGCTCTTGTCCCACGACTGCTCACGCGACCGTTATGCAGCAAGCTTCCGTGTGTGCCTTGACGGGATCGGCCGCATCGTGTCGAATACATGGAGGCACCCGGGCTCGAACCGGGAACCGGGCGTGGCGGGCCATCGCTTTTGGGGAGTGAGTCGCCGCCTCGCGCACCTGGCTTGAAAGACCAGCGCTCTGCCATTTGAGCTATGCCCCTCGGGAACAACCCAGCCGACAGAGCCCGGCGGTATCAGATCAGCCGATCTGTTTCCGCCGGCAGCTGCCGTAGCTTTGGGTAGCTCCAAAAGGAACTACGCGGCGGAAGCGGCGACCGCCTAAGATCGCCGCTCCGCCTATGCGGTGGAAGCGCCCCCGGTCTGGCCCTTCAAGTCAAGGCCGGGGGCGTTGCTTTTACCTCATGCGGCCAACACCTCCGGCTGGTCGTGCTCTGCGCCCAAGGCGAGCGCAGAAAGCTCGTAGACGCCGTTGCCCTTGGACACGACGTGGCCTTCCTTGGCGAAGTTCCAGAGGATGTTCTTGACGGGCGTGCCCGCTTCGGGGTCGATGCCGCGCTCGGCGAGCGCCTCACGGAGTTCCCGGGTCGTCCACTCGCCGGGCCGCTCACGCATGATGCCGAGAATCAGCTCTCGCTTGCGCGCTGCGGGCGTGCCGCGTTCGCCGCCGCTGACCACCAGTTCGCCCTGCTCGTCTATCTCGAAGCGAGCTGCGGCCGCGAGTAGTTCCTGACGCGCCTCAAGCTGCCGAAGAAGCTCATCGACTTCGCGCTCGATCTCGGCACGCGCATCGATAATTGCTTTTATGGCTGGTGGCATTGGTTCCTCCTTGTGGCTCCCCGTGTGGTGGTCCTCGGATCATGCTTGAGGGGTCGGTCGGAAAACCGTCTTGTTGAACCGTGATGCCGGACGGTACCGGGTGCCAAGGACGCCGCGACCTCCTACAAAGTCCCGCGACCATTGGCCGAGCGAGTTTCGTTCGAGCCTCCTAGGAGGGAACCGCGAAAGGATCTGCGAAACGCTCCTTAACGACGAAGCCCCGGAGGCTTTGGACACCTTGATCCGGGGCTGGCCAGCTAGCTTCGCCGAGGCAACATTCGTACGTACTGCGATTCACGCTCCCTACGCTCCATGCCCATTGAGCTTGAGAAGCGGCGGCAAGTGGTGACGCCGTGGCCCCGGCTTGCCTGGGGCATCGCGCCCCTACACACAGGGTAATGACGCTTCAGACGGAACTTTGTAGAGCACGCGCCCCCGGCAGGACTCGAACCTGCGACCTTCGCCTTCGTTAGGGGCGCGCTCTATCCATCTGAGCTACGAGGGGATGATGAGCCGCAGGTCGGTCCTGCGTTCAGCGCATCCGAATCAGCTTAGACGGATCACGGAATTCCGTCCAACACCTCGCTGGCGGGATTGCGAGCGCAGCCCCTCGTGCCCGCTCATGTTCGACACGAGCGCTCCGTCATCGAACAGGAGACCGAGAAGCGCATCCCTCAGCCACTCCGGCTTCACCGAGGTCAAGCGTCGGGATAGATCGAAGCCGAAGCGTTAGCCTGGCGTAGCGGCCCAGTTCGGGTAGCCGGTATAGTTCAGGCGATGACTCCCGACCTTCTTATCGCGTTCGCAAGCTGGCTACTGGCCTCGGCTGCCCTCTTGCGTGCGTGGGCGGCCCGCTAAGAGCCCGTTTCAGGGCTACCGCTCGTCGGCGTATTTAGCCCACTGTGGCCGCTCTACCGGGCTGCCAATCGGCGACACCGGTTCGAGACATTCCGGGTCGTCTGGCAAACCTGGACATAGGTAGCCGTCAAATCGTTCACCGCTCGGTCCCGAGGGCTCCGACAAGACCCGCTTGGCATGGACCTCGCCATGAACGGGACAATCCGCGAGCACGTAGGTCATAAACCTAGTTTCGCAGTTCGTTTCGCCGCAGAACAACCCTCTGGGGTGGGGGAACTCCGACTTTGGGGGATCGGGCTGCGACGGGCCTCGGAAACGTGGCTTTACAGGGCCGCAGGAGGGGTTTCGCAGAAGTCTCCTAGGCTGAGCGGCCGGGGGTTGCCGGCTAGGCCGAGCGGCCGCTCAGCGCCCGAGCCTGACCCAGTCCGCAAATTCCGACCACGTGGCCGATGCGCGGAAGCCGGCCTCGGCCATCGCGTGGCGCAGCGAGAGCAGCCAATGCGGCTCGAACGCGCGGCCGCGGGCGAGCGCCCAGGCGATGCACGCGAGCACGAGCAGCGCGGCCAGTGCGACGATCGCGATCGCCGCGCCCGATAGGCCGCCGTTGGACGTTTCCCGCTTGCCTTTGACGACGCCCGTCGCGCTCTGCGAGGACGTGCTGCTAGGCGCGGTCGTCGCCGGGGTGCCGGCCGTCGGTGCCGTGGCGGTCCCGGGCGTCGTGGCCGCGCCAGGAGTCGGCGTCGCACCCGGCGTCGTGGCCGCTCCGGGCGTGGTCGTTTCGCCGGGGGTCGCCGCCGCGTCGGGCGCCTTCGTTGCGCCGGGGGGCACGTAGGTCGTCGTCGGCGTGCTCGCCGGCGTCGATGCGCCCGTCGCGGGGGCGCTCGCGCCGCCGGTCGCCGCAGCGGCGCTGACTGCGCCGAGCGCGGCGAGGGCCAAGGCGATCGACAGTGTGCGTCTCACGCGAGGAATGCTAGTCACGCGCGGCCGGCCCGAGCGCGAGCAGGTCGCCGAGCGCGGACAGCGCGTCGGCGAGCACGGTGGCCGGCGTGAAGCTCGCGTCGAGCACGCGGATGCGCTGCGGCTCGGCGGCGGCGAGCTCGTCGTAGGCGGCGGCGATGCAGGCGAAGAACGCCTCGTCCTCGCGCTCGAGGCGGTCGGGCAGCTCCTCGCGCCCGGCTTGGCGCGCGCGCCCGGCGGCGGGGGCGATGCGCAGCAGCAGCGTGCGGTCGGGTGCGAGGCCACCGGTGGCGAAGTCGTTGACCAGTCGCACCTGCTCGACGCCGAGGGCGCGCGCGGCGCCCTGGTAGGCGAGCGAGGAGTCGACGTAGCGGTCGAGCAGCACGACGGCGCCCTCGTCGAGCAGCGGCAGCACGCGCTCCTGCACGAGCTGCGCGCGGGCGGCGGCGTAGAGCAGCGCCTCGGCGCGCGCGGAGACCTCGAGCGCGGGGTCCTTGACGAGCGCGCGGATGCGCTCGGACAGCTCGACGCCGCCCGGCTCGCGCAGCAGCTCGACGCGGTGGCCGTGCGCGGCGATCGACTCGTGCAGGGCGCGCGCGAGCGTCGACTTGCCGGCGCCGTCGATGCCCTCGATCGTGATCAGCTTGCCGCGCGCCACGCGGGGGACGGTAACGCGCGTCTACGATGGTCGCCGTGCAGGCCGCGCAGCTACCGGGGATCGACGCGCACCCGCATGCGCGCGCCGTGCTCGCGCCGGCGCTCGCCGCCGACGGTGCGCCGTCGCACGCGTACCTGTTCCACGGGTCGCCGGGCACGGGCAAGCGCACGATCGCGCGCGCCTTCGCGGCGGCGCTGCTGGCGGACGAGACGCACGACGCGCAGAGCGTGAGCGAGCGGATCGCGCGCGACTCCCACCCGGACCTGACGTGGGTGCGACCGTCGGGGGCGGCCGAGATGCTCGTGTCGGACATCGAGGAGCCGGTCGTGGCGGCGGCGACGCGCACGCCGTTTGAGTCGGCGCGGCGCGTGTTCGTGATCGAGGCGGTCGAGACGATGAACGACCAGGCGGCCAATCGCATACTGAAGACGCTCGAGGAACCGGCCGAGTACGTGCACCTGCTGCTGCTGACGGACCGCCGCGAGGACGTGCTGCCGACGATCGCCTCGCGCTGTCAGCCGGTGCGCTTCGACCCGCTGCCGCCGCAGCGCATCGCGCAGGGCATCGAGGGCGTCGAGCCGAACGTGGCGATGGCCTGCGCGCGGCTGTCGCTCGGCGACGCGCGGCTGGCCGAGCGCCTGGCGAGCGCGCCCGGCGCGGCGCTGCGGGCGAGCGCGGAGGGCTTCGCGCGCGCCGTGCTGGCCGGCCGCAGCGGCGAGCGTCCGTGGACGGCGATGCTCGACGCGGCCAAGACGGCGGGCGCGCAGGCGGGCGAGGCCGCCGAGCAGCGGCTGACCGATGAGCTCGAGCTGCTGCCGAAGAAGGAGCGCAAGAAATTCGAACGCGAGAGCGGCGAGGCGCGCCGGCGGGGCGAGCGCCGCTCGCGCACGCAGGCGCTCGACCTCACGCTGCGCCTGGCCGAGCTGTGGCTGCGCGACGTGCTGTGCGTGTGCGAGGAAGCCCCCGAGTTGGTGTACGCCGTCGATCGGCTGGCCGAGCTGCAAGAGGACGCGGCGGCGCACACGAGCGGTCCGCTGCGCGAGGCGATCGAGCTCGTGCAGGACACGCGCCTGCGCATGCAGGTCAACGTCTCCGAGGAGCTGGCGCTCGAGGCGCTCGCCTACCGCCTCGAGGCGTCGCTCGCGCAGCTCGCGGCCGTCTGAGGGTGGCGCCGGGGAGCGCAGCCCGCTACGGGTCGTCTTCTCTCAATTAATAAAGAGAGAAAAGACCGGTCAGTCGGCGATCGGCCCGAGGTTGGGCTCGAGGTCGAAGGTGTCGAACGCCATGAACTGGGAGAACAGGCGGTTGTCGGGGCCGTGGTAGTCGGCCGAGCCGGTGCTGAGCAGGCCGTCGGCTTCGCAGCGGGCGGCGAGCAGGCGCGTCTGGCGCTCGTCGTGGGTGATGTAGAAGGCCTCGATGCCGTCGATCCCGAGCGCGCGGAAGCGCTCGATGCTGTCGAGCACTTCGGCGTCGTCCTCGATGTCCCAGAACGGATGCGCCCAGATCGCGACGCCGCCGGCGTCGTGGATCGCCTCGACCGCCTCCGCCACGGTCGGCGTCTCGCGCAGGCGGAAGGCCGGCTTGCCCTCGATCAGGTAGGCGCGGATCAGCGAGCCGACGTCGTCGATTTCCTCGTCCTCGAGCCGCTGCGCGTTGGCCGCCGCGCCGAGCACCGCCGCCGCCAGGTGCGGGCGGCCGATCGGTTTGCCTTCGGCGATGCGCTGCTCGATCTCCGCTTCGTCGAGCTCGAAGCCGACTTCGCGCAGCGCGTCGCGCATGCGCAGCGTGCGCTTCTCGCGATCCGCCAGGAAGTCCACCAGCCGGTCGGTCATCGGCGGCCCCGTGTGGTCGATCTTGTAGCCGAGGATGTGCAGTTCGCGCGGCACCGGCGAGTCGGCGTCGACCGCCGAGATCTCGACGGCCGAGACGACGTGTACGCCGTAGCGCTCGCCCGCCTCGATCGCCTCGGCGACGCCGCTGATCGTGTCGTGGTCCGACAGCGCCAGCAGCTCGACACCGGCCTCGGAGGCGAGCTTGACGACCTCCGCCGCCGGCAGCGCGCCGTCGGAGTGGGTCGAGTGCGACTGCAGGTCAAAGCGCGGCGCCACGGCCGGGGAGCCTATGCGATCCGCTCAGGAGCCGGCCGGGCGCTGGCCCAGGTGCCTGAGCTGGCGGTGCTCTTCGTGCGCTTCGCCGGGCAGCTGCTCGGGCACCGCCAAGAGGCGGCAGACGCGCAGTTCGATCGTGTCGCGCAGCCGGCGCACGGCCGCGTGGTAGCGATGCGCCTTCGCCACGAGCCCCGGGTCGGCGCTGCCGAGCGCGTCGAGCTCGACGCGCGCCGACTCGGTCTCCCTGGCGCGCGCGCACGCCTCGATCCACATCACCTCGAGGTAGGCCAGCGCCGTGCCCATCTGCTGATCGGAGATCGACTCGCGCCGCTCGACCTCGCGCAGCACCGGGGCCAGCTCGTTGCTCAGCCAGCGCGACTCGGCGTGCGCGCGCAGCAGCAGGCAGACGTCCGATGCCGGCGATTCTCTGGGATTGCGTGGACTGTTGGGATCGGGCGCCATAGCGGTTTCGATTCGAGCCTCGCGTCTGCGGGGCTCGCCGGCCGGCCTGTCGGGGGCTGGTTCGGCTTTCGACGCAGTGCGCACGCTGCTTTAGGAGATCGGCTCGCGCTCCACGCTTTTTGGGGAAATTTCCGTCCGGCGCCGCTCGCGGGCGGCTTTGCGACGTGCGCGACGCGTCATGCCTCAGGGTGCGCGCGGTTTCGGCCGATGATGAACCCAGTCAGGCAATTGCGAGAGGAGGGAAGGTAGGTGCAGGGATGCACGTAGTCGGAGATGTCACGACGCGGACCGCCGGACAGCACGCGCGAGCGGCTGTCGTGCGTCTGCGCCTGCGCGCGCTGCTCGCGCTCGGCGTGCTCGCCGTGGCGACGGCCGCGCTCGGGCGCATCTTCGGGCTGCAGGACGTGCGCTTCCTGTTCGCCGAGCTCGCGCTGCTCGCGAGCATGTTCGTGATCTCGCGCTACGTGCTGCCGCTCGTCGATCGCCGCGACCGCGGCGCGAGCGCCGAGGAGCACGTCGGCAGCCTGCTCGAGGCGCTCGACCCGGGTGAGTGGAGCGTGATCCACGACGCGAGCCTCGGACATGGAAACGTCGACCACATCCTGATCGGCCCCGCCGGGGCGTTCACGGTCGAGACCAAGAGCCATCCCGGCCCCGTGCGCGTCGCCCGCGTGCACGGCGCCACGATCCGCCAGGCCCAGGCGCAGCGCAAGGCGATCGAACATGTCACCGGCTTGAAGGTCGAACCGCTGCTCGTCTACAGCCGCGCGTGGGTCGATCGGCCGCTGGCGCGGCGCAAGGGCGTTCGCGTACTGCCCGCGCGGATGCTGATCGGCCACCTGCAGCGGGGCTCCAAGACGCTCTCGCGCAGCGACGTCGAGGACGCGCGGGGTCGCCTGGAGACGGCGCTGCTCGAGCAAGCGCGGATCGAGCGACTGACGCGCTCGCGGCGGATCCTGCCGCGCTGAGCACGGCCGTTCGGCCTGCTGAACGCGCGCGCGATAGCTTGTGCCGATGGCCGCGACCGCGCTTGCGCCGAGCACGACGTCCCGTGCAGCCGCGACCGGGCTGCCGCCCGGTCCGCGCGCGCCCGCCTTCGCGCAGACGCTCGCCTGGGCGCTCGCGCCGACATGGGTGATGGACCGCTGCGCGCGGCGGCTCGGCGAGTCGTTCACGCTGACCTTCTCGCCGAGCGGGATGAAACTCGTGCTGATCAGCGACCCGCAGGACGTCAAGACGCTGTTCACGGCGCCGCCCGAGATCGCGCCGTCGGCGACCGGCAACTCGCCGATTCGCCCCGTGATGGGCGAGCGCTCGGTGCTCGTGCTGACCGGCGCCGAGCACCTGCGCCAGCGCAAGCTGCTGCTGCCGCCGTTCCACGGCGAGCGGATGCGCGAGTACGAGCAGACGATCGTCGACGCCACGCGCGCCGACATGGCGAGCTGGCCGCGCGGCGAGCCGATGCGCCTGCAGGAGCGCACGCGGGCGATCACGCTCGAGGTGATCCTGCGCGCCGTGTTCGGCGTCGAAGCCGAGCGGATGGACTCGATGCGCGCGGCGATCGCCGGGCTGCTCGCGCCGATGAACTCGCTGCGGATGGTCTGGCTCGCGCTGCGCCGCATGAGCCTCGAGCGCCCGACCGGCGCGATCGGGCACGCGCTCGACCAGCTCGACGAGACGATCTACGCCGAGCTCGCGCGCCGGCGCGTGCAGCAGGATCTCGCCGAGCGCACCGACATCCTCTCGCTGCTGATGCAGGCGCGCGACGAGGACGGCGAGCCGATGACCGACGAGGAGCTGCGCGACGAGCTCGTGACGCTGCTGCTCGCCGGACACGAGACGACGGCGACGTCCGTCGCGTGGGCGATCGAGCGGCTAGTGCGCCATCCGCAGCAGCTCGCGCGCCTGGTCGCCGAGATCGACGCCGGCCCGGACGGCGGCGAGCGCTATGCCAACGCCGTCGTCAACGAGACGCTGCGCGTGCGCCCCGTCGTGCCGATCGTCGCGCGCATCCTCAGCGAGGACTTCGAGCTCGGTGGGCGGCTGCTGCCGGCCGGCACGCGCGTGATGCCGTCGATCTACCTGACCAATCGCAACCCGCGCGTGTACGACGCGCCTGAAGAGTTCCGCCCCGAGCGCTTCCTCGAGGACGCGCCCGAGACGTTCTCGTGGATCCCCTTCGGCGGCGGCATCCGCCGCTGCATCGGCGCCTCCTTCGCCCAGCTCGAGATGAAGCTGATGCTGCGCACGATGCTGAGCGAGCTCGAGCCGAGCCTGCCGGCGGGGCGGATGACCTCGCCCGGCGGCGAGCTGATCAGGCGCCGCGCGATCACGCTCGTGCCGGGGCGCGGCGCGCGCGTGGTCTGGCGCGAGCGCTAGTGGGCGGGCGCCGGCGGCGCGGCTGCGTGGCAGCCGAAGCTCGTCGTAACGTCTGACGGATGGACGTGGCCGTGAGCTCTTCCGAGGACTTCGATAGCGATGGTATGTACACCCGGCGCCCGGGCGTGACGCCCGAGCAGCTGCTGGCGCGCTTCGGCCTGGACGCCTTCAGGCCGGGGCAGCGCGAGGCGGTGCAGGCGGCGCTCGACGGCCGCGACAGCCTCGTCGTGATGCCGACGGGCGGCGGCAAGTCGCTTTGCTACCAGCTGCCGGCGCTCGCCGGCGAGGGACTCGTCGTCGTCGTCAGCCCGCTGATCGCGCTGATGGCCGACCAGTGGCGGCGCCTGCAGGAGGCCGGCGTGTGCGCGACGATGCTCGCGTCGGGCATGGAGGAGGGCCACAACGCGCAGGCGCTGCGCGAGATCGAGTCGGGCGAGTGCAGGCTCGTGCTGGCCGCACCGGAGCGCTTCGCCTCGGGCGCCTTCCGCTCGGCGCTGGCGCAGCGCGGGGTCTCGCTGTTCGTCGTCGACGAGGCGCACTGCGTGGCCGAGTGGGGCCACGACTTCCGCCCGGATTACCTGCGCCTGCACGACGCGATCGCCTCGCTGCGCAGCGCTCACGCCGGCGCGAGCCGGCCGCCGGTGATGGCGGCGACGGCGACGGCGACGCCGCGCGTGGCCGAGGAGATCGCGGCGCGCCTGGAGCTGCACGAGCCGGTCTCGATCCGCTCGGGCTTCGACCGACCGAACGTGACGTTCGACGTGGTCAGCGTCGAGGGCAAGGGCGCCGTGGCGCGCAAGTGGGCGGCGCTGCTGCACGTGCTCGGCGACCCGGCCGCGCGGCCGGCGATCGTCTACTGCGGCACGCGCAAGGACACCGACGCCGTGGCGGCGCGTCTCGCCGGCGAGGGCATGAGCAGCGTGGCCTACCACGCGGGCATGAGCCCGGACGACCGTCGCGCCAGCCAGCAGGCGTTCATGGACGGACGCGCCGAGGTGGTCGTGGCGACTAACGCGTTCGGCATGGGCGTCGACAAGGCCGACGTGCGCACGGTCGCCCACTGGGCGCTGCCGACGAGCCTCGAGGCCTACTACCAGGAGGCCGGCCGCGGCGGCCGCGACGGAAAGCCGGCGCGCGCGCTCCTGCTCGGCGCGCGGATGGACCTCGGCCGCCTGATCCGCTTCATCAAAGAACGCGAGACGAGTGTCGAGGCGGTCAAGTCATATGTCGCGCGCCTGCGCCGCGGCGCCGAGGCGGGGCCGCAGGGCGAGGTCGCGACGGTCGGCCACGGCGAGCTCGGCGAGCGCGACCGCGTGCTGCTGTCGATTGCCGAGCGCGCGGGAGCGGTCGAGCTCGAGCCGGCAGGTGCGGACGGCCTCTACGTGCACCTGACCGGGCGCGGCAGCCCGCGCCGGGCACAGGCCGCGATCCAGGCCGCGCGCAACCGTGGCTGGGACTCCTACCGCTCGATCGAGCGCTACATGACGAGTGGCGAGACGTGCAGGCGCCGCCAGGTCCTCGACCACTTCGGCGACGACGAGCCGACGCGCCCGACGGGGCGCTGCTGCGACGTGTGCGAGCCGGACGAGGCGCTCGTGCGCGCCGTGACGGCGCCCGTCGCGGCCGGCCGGCGCGGGCGCTCGGGCGCCGGCGGCGCCGGCGCCGGGGCAGGCGGCGCGGGCGAGCGCGACGGTCTGCCGCCGGTCGACGAGCAGCGCTTCGAGCGCCTGCGCGCGTGGCGCTACGAGCGCGCCGAAGGCAAGCCGGCGTACACGGTCGCCGCCAACGCCGTGCTCGAGGACGTGCTGCGCGCGACGCCGAGCAGCGTCGAGTCGCTGCTGCAGATCCGCGGCATCGGCCCAGCCTTCTGCGAGAAGCACGGCGAGTCGCTGCTGGCCGAGCTGGCGGCGATCGAGGCGCAGGTCGGCGGCGGGGGCGACGCGGTCAGCACGGCGCACGCCGGGACGCCCGCTGAGGCTGCAGCGTCGCTAGCATCTGGGGCCGCGCCGACGTAGCTCAGCTGGTAGAGCACTTCACTCGTAATGAAGGGGTCCGGGGTTCGAGTCCCCGCGTCGGCTTTTACGAAAGCCCCTGCAAACGACGATGATCATCGTCGAGCTAGGCAAAACGCAGCGATCGAAGGGGCGGCGAGCCCCGATGGCGCCGCCCCTTCGCGCTGTCTCGGACGAGGCTCTCGCCCCGCCCTTGCCGCTCTAGGCGCTCGCTACGCCGCCGTCACCGTCCAGGTGCCCGCGTCGAAGGCTTCTTTCAAGAGAACGCCCCACTGGAGGCTGAAGCCGAAGCGACCGGTCCCTTCGACGAATTTGCCGCTCTCGAAGTTGAAGACTTCGGGCTCGACCAAGCCTGTCTCTTCGCCGCTGTAGAGGCACAGGAACCCGCGAGCGGCGTGGCCGACGCCGGGGCAGTTGGGAACCGTGGCGCCGACAGGCAGGTACTGGACGTGAGTGACATCGATCGGTGCCGCGAGCGGAATCGAGAACGAGTGGGACTCGGTGAGTTGTGTAACGGTTGCGTTGCCGGTCTCGACGCTGTACGCGCCGCTCTCCGAATCTCCGGAGGGGAGCGTGGACAGCGCTGAGACGCCGTTTGCGCCGGCCGCGCCCGTCGCCCCAGCCGCGCCCGTCGCCCCAGCCGCGCCTTTCGCGCCGGCTGGCCCCTGCTGGTTCCACGAGATCGTTTTCTTGCCCTTGCCGCACGGTCTGGGACCCGTTTTCAGAACGACGATGTGGCTTTCGCCGACACAAGCCTTGTACTGCGGCGACGAGGCCTTCAGCGCGCCGCTCGCGGCATAGCTCGCGCCGCCCAGCGCTAGGAACAGGGCCAGCAACGCGATCGCGTTGTTCATCGCAAATCGGGATGCACGTTTCAGCACTCTTCCGCCCCCCTTGGGTTGTAGGAGGTGCGACCGTACCACGGCCCCTACGCACGGGGGATTCCGCCGGCGGCGCTCATTTCTAGCTGGGGTGTGGCAACGCGGTGGCAACACAGCGACCACGATCGGCCGCAAGCGTAGAGCCCGTCTCTCGATCGAAACCAGCCGATTTGCGGGCGAAACCGACAGCCGCCACAACCATCACAAGCGCTGGCGCTGCTCGTAATGAAGGGTCCGGGGTTCGGTCCCCGCGTCGGCTTGGCGAAACGGGGTTTCGGGCCGGCAGGGCAACGCGGGCAACGCACGCCCGGGACCCGATCTGACGCACGTCGGCTCCAGGCTCCCCGCGGCCGGCATCGGACGCGCGATCACCAACCCGACGGCGCCGCGGCCGTCCTTCCGAAACCTGCCGAAGGCGAAGCTGAAGGCGCTCGTCACGTTTTTCTCGCTGCTGCGGGAATAGCGGAACGGGCCGCCGGCGGCACGGCCAGGGCGGAGTCGAAGCTCCGCCCTGGCCAACCTCTCTGATCGCCGTTACGTCAGGCGATTTCCTCGCTGCTCACAGATGTCGCTGCGCCATTCACGCGAAGCGTTTCTTCTCCGGGCTTCGTGATCTTGGCGTGAACTGCGAACCGGTGTTTTTTGGTCGTCAACACCAGTTTGAACTTCACAGTCCATCCAGGTTCTCCGTTGAGCGTCGCTTCGCCCAGGCCATCGAACACGGCCTTCTTCGCGGTCACGGTGCAGACGGCGCTCGCCAGTCTCGTCAGTTTCAGGGCGTTCGCGCCGTTTTCCCATTTCAACACGAGAACCTGTTTCTGTTTTTTCGTGGGTTCCGTGTACAGCTTGTTGGTGATAGCCGCTTTTTCACCAGCGGCTTTGAACGTGGCTGAGCCAATCGCTTTCGTACAGGGTGGGGGCGGTGGCGGTCCGACGGTCTCGACCTCCGAGCCACATTCGCTCGTCGATCCTTCGTTGAGGCTTCCGTCTCCGCTGTAGGTGGCCTGCCAGTAGTATTTGCCCTGCGCCAGCGACTCCGGGCTCGATGCCGGTGCCGAGCCGCCGCTGACCGGCACGGTGCCCGCGTCGGCGACTTCGACTTTGCATTCGCTGTCGGAGTAGACCTTGTAGCTGACCGTTCCCGTCGCCGAGCCGGCGTTCGTACCGGTCAAGGTCGCCTGGTCGGTCACGGCAGTCCCTTCGCTGACCGTGATGTTCGGGCCCGACTGGCCTCCGCCGGACAGCGATGTGGTGGTGGTAGTGGGTTCTTCTTTGCCGCCTTCACCCCAGTGCTTTTTGGCGGTCGCGGATTGGAGCGAGCCGCCTTCGTCCGTGAAGCTGGCCTTGATCGTGTCGTCGCCTTCGCCGTTCGTGTCGTGATAGGTGAAGGTGACGTTCCCGGAGGAGTCCGTCACACAGCTCGACGGTTCACACGTTCCGGCTGCGCCTTCGTTCACCCCGGTCACCGTGAAGGTGACCGTCTGTCCTGCCAGCGGGTTTCCTTCGCTCGTGACGTGCGCCGTAACGGTGTGATCGGTGCCAACGGGATTGGTCGCCGAGGGCGGTGTGAGTTCGATGCTGCCCGATTTGACGACGACGTCCGTTCCCGCAACGAGAAGGTAGGCCTCGCCGCACGCGCTTTCTTCGGTGTTCGGATCGACCCCGCAAGTCGGATGGCTGGCGGTATCGGTCGCGACCGCGAGAGCGCTCCAATCCGTTGGGAACGTGGGGTAGGACTCGTGAACGGAGCAGCCCCAACCCTGAAGGCTTTCGGTCGTCAGGTCCAAGAACGACGGGTTGGAAGCGATCAGTGAGACGTTGCCGCCACAGGGTGGGGAGCCATCGACGGTCCAGGATCCAGTCCCGTTGCTGAGGGCTTCGAGAATTTCGAGATCTTCGGTCGCTTGGATTCCGTCCGAGCAGCTCGCGTCGAAGTACATCCCGGTTCTCCCGGAGAGCTTGCCGGCAAAGCCGATGCCGTCCCGGATGATCGTGCCCCGCGCCCCCGGAGAGGTGTAGTCGCCTCCGTCGTGGAAGACCGGGTCGGTGCCGACGACGATCCTGTTCCCCGCCGCTGTTCTCCCGCCTGCGGTCCCCAACACCACAGGCCCATACACCGCCGCGCTTTCGACGAGCCCCGCAGGGAGGCCGCCGCACGTCGGATCGCCCGCAATCAAGACTTGATATTCCCCGAATTCAGCTTGCGTCATTTTGCCCCAAGCTTCGTCGCTGACGACGGCGACTTCGAAGCCTTGGGCCGTGGCGATTTCCGCCTCCTGGCTTTCCGTGCCTCCCGAAACCGTGGCTTCGTCGATCAGCGCTTTTGGCAGCGCTGAGGCCGACGCCGCCGCCACTGAGCCCAGGACGCAGATTGCCAGCAGGCAAAGCCCGATGAGACGCAGGCGCGTCAGCCTGCTCGGCCTTCTTCCGGGCACTGCTTCCACGTCGACCGGCGTTGTGCCTCGGCCAGGAGCGACCGAACTGGTAGAGGTCCGAGATTGCATGCCACTGCCCCCCTATTGGATAGGTCGGAAGGGTCTTCCGCCGGGGTCGGCAGCAGTCTCAGATGCACGCGACCCCCGATCCGGGCCCTAGGTGTGGGTGTCCTATCACACCGGTATGGAAAGTGCAATTGCTCTTCCGAACCGTTCGAAGGAGGGCCTTGTGTGATTATCCGAGCGAAATCGGATGAGCGGTTTAGGACACTGACTTCTCGCCGAACAGCCCTACCTAATGGGGACGCTAGCGCGGCGTCGCCAAGGTCAGCGAGCGACCCTGGCTCTTCGTCCGCCCGCCTGCGGTGCGCGATGCGAGCGTCAGGCGCACGCTCGCGCGCCGATGTGCGTGGAGGTACCTGCGCACGGGCCGCGAGAGATAGATCGTGAAATCGCGCGGGCGGTCTGAGGGCTGGAGGTAGCTGCGCCGCCCGAGCAGCGACGGCGCGCCCTTGTGCACGCCGCTCAGCGACAGCGTCGCCACTCCACGGCATGTCCGGCGCGCGCTCGCCCGGCAGCGGGCGTGCACGACGACCCCGTCGCCGACGAGGCGCAGCGTCGTGCCACGGCTGCGATCGAGTGTGAGCAGGCCGCCGCGGGGCCTCGCCGAGGCGAGCAGCGACAGCGACTGCGCGCTCGGCACGTCGTTGAAGATTTCCGAGCCGATCGTCCCGACGAGCTGGTCGGCGGCGTTGCCGGTGTGGGGGAGCCCGAAGACGTTCTGCAGCGTGCGCAACACGCTGTAGTGGTTGTACGGCGCCGTCGAGACCGTTCCCGGCTTGATGAACGGTGAGAGCATCAGCGCGCCCGAGTCGCCGCCGCCGGGTTGCCAGGAGAGCGCTTCGAGCGGGTGTTCGAACAGCAGCTTCAGCGCGCCGAAGATGTTTTCGGCCGTGTCGGGGCCGCCGAGCAGCAGGCGGTTGGTGCCCGGCGTGACGTCGATCGTCGCGATCCCCGGGATCCGCACCTGGCCGACGACACCCGCTTCGCCGGTCGCGCCGGGCTCGTTCGGCTCGTTGCAGCAGGCGCGGTTGTCGACGTACGGGCTGCTGTTGTAGAAGTTCGCCTCGTCCCACGTGATCACGATCAGGCCGTCTTCCTTGTACGCCGGCGACGCCGTGATCTTCGGAATCAGCATGTTCAAGAAGGCAGAGGTCTGCGCGTCGCAGTACTCCGACGCCGGCTGTTCGCCGTGACAGATTTCGGCGCCTTCAAAGAACTTCTCGTTTGCCCGACCGGCGTAGAAGTTCGGGCAGTAGTCATGGCCCTGGTCGCACAGGTTCGGTCCGATCCAGCTGAGGTTCGGCGTCGTCGCGACGCTGCGCAGGTCTTTCGCGAGCGGTTCGAACGTGTTGCGGTCGAGCGGCACGTCGGCGGCTTCGCAGCTAGCCGGTTCGTCGATCCAGTTGGCGAAGTACATGAACGGGTTGCCGCCCGTCTCATAGCCCGGCGTTCCACCCGCGTCGCCTTCGTCATAGCCGCCGAGCGGCACGTGCTGGCAGGGGCGATCCATGTCCTCTTGATAGGCCTTCACGGTGAGCGCGGGCGTCGCGTCGCGCATCTGCGTGCCGATGTCGGGGACGCTCTTGGGGTACACGCAACCCTGCCCGATCGCCACCCCATCTTCAGTCGAGCCGGTCTGCGCGAAAGGCGTGTAGTAGAGGCAGTCGAGCAGGCTCCCGGTGCAGAACGTCACGCCCAGTTTCGGAAAGCCCGTCTTCGGGCACGCGCTCGGGCTGAAGAAGCCGAAGCTCGGCGGCTGGCCGCTGACCCATGCCGTGTAGTTCGAGTCGCTCGGGTGCGCGATGCCGTAGTAGTCATCGAGACGCGCACCGAGCGACGGCAGCGTCTTCGCCAGGTACGTCATCGATTCGGGCGAGCCCGCGCGCGGCTGGAATCCTTGCGCCGGCGGCCCGAAGTTCTCGGCCCAGCTGTGGTTCTCGAGCATGATCAGCCACACGTGGCCGACCGGCGGTGCGCCTCCCGCGGGAGTGCTGAGGGGCACGGAGGCGGCGCTGGAGGCCGAAGGGCAGAGAAGCACGATCGTCGCCGTCGCCGCGACGCCGAGCACCACCGAACGCAAACCCCGGCTCCCGGGCGCAAGGGACGCTTTCACGCCGCGAGTCTACAACTTCCCATCCCATTCATGTGAGCACAAAGTGCTAATGTGACCACATGCGCGAGATCGGCGTGCGCGAGTTGAAACGCTCGCTGAGCGAGACACTGAGAGCCGTCGGTCGTGGTCAGCAGGTGCGCGTCACGCTGCGCGGGCGAGCGATCGCCGACATCGTCCCGGCTGGAGCTTCGGCAGTAGACGATGAGGTCCGGCAGCTGATCGGCGAAGGACGCGTCGCCGCTCCTTCGCTGGCACGCCCCACTCGTCGGCCGCGCTTGGTCAAGGGCCGGCGCAGCGCATCCTCGCTCGTCCTGTCCGAGCGGGACGAAGAGCGCTGAACCTCTACGTCGACGCCAGCGCGCTCGTCAAGCGCTACGTGGCGGAGGCCGGTTCCGAGCTCGTCCGAGACGCGATGGACGAGGCCGGCGGATGGTTCATCTGCCGCGTCGGCTACGTCGAGACCGCTCGCGCGATCGGGCTTGCCGGGGGCGACGCCGCCGTGAAGGCCTTTCGCTCGGAGTGGCCGGCGTTCTCCGTTGTCGAGGTGAGCCAGGATCTGGCCGATGCGGCGAGCGACCTGTCGCTGGAGCACGAGCTGCGAAGTCTCGATGCCCTCCACCTCGCCGCCGCGCTGACCCTGCCGCAGGGCGACCTGCTCGTGGCGACTTGGGACAAGCGCCTGCACATCGCCATTCGCTCAGCCGGTCTCGCCCTGCTGCCCGCCGAGCTCGGCTGAGCGGACTTCTGACGCAAAGAGGCCACACCCCCGGAGGCTCGCGAGAGTAAATCTCATAAATACAGTTGAAATTATTTGTACCGCCCGAAAGCGCGCTCGGCGTGCGATTGGGCGGTGCCATGCCAGCGAGCACCTACCGGTTGGTCGCAGCTCGAGGCTGCGCTAGCCTCCCTCGCCGTCCCTCCTGGCCGGCTCGATCGCCTGGCGAGGGGGAGCCAATGGAGATGGAGAGGTCACAGAGAAACGGTGCAGCGCTGACGCGCGATGGAGCTCCGCCGGTTGCCGGCGCGCGCGGCCTGCTCGCGCTTCCCTTGGCGCTTGCGGCGCTCAGCATCTGCCTGATCGTGCCGCCATCCGACGCGCTCGCTGCGGGAACCGCCGGGATCTCGGGCCTCGTCACGTCCTCTGAAAGCAAAGAACCGATCGCCGGGATCGAAGCGTGCGCGCAGGAAACAGCGCCAACGTCGGTGCCGCAGTGCGCGATCACCGACAATGAAGGGAAGTACGCAATCGCCGGCCTGGGCGAAGGGCAGTACGACGTCAGCTTCTCGGTCCCCGGCGAATCGGCGCTGAACTACCTGACGCAGTTCTACAAAGGCGTTGCGACCAAGGCCGAAGCCGAACATGTGCAGGTGGTGGAAGGGGTCGTGAGCACCGGCATCGACGCGGCGCTGCTGCCGGGCGGGACGATCTCCGGCACCGTCAGCTCGGCGGCCACCAAAGCGACGCTCTCGCAGGTGCGGGTGTGCGCGCGCGACGCCGTCGCCGAAGTCGAACGCTGCGCGATGAACGCGGCCGACGGGACCTACGTGGTCAGCGCCCTCCCGACGGGCAGCTACCGGGTGCACTTCGAACCGTTCGAAGCGGAAAGCAAATACGCGCCGCAGTTCTACAAGGACGCGGCCAGCGAAGCCGCGGCCGAAGCGGTCGCGGTCACGGCGGGCGCGACCACGGCCGGCGTCGATGCCGTGCTGCAGGGCGTTCCCGTGGCCCTGCTCAAACCGGCGATCGTCGGCCACGCGGTCGAAGGGCAGACGCTCACGTTCCTTGCCGGAACGTGGACCAACGCGCCGACGAGCCTGATCGACGAGTGGGGGCGCTGTGACGGCACGGTGATCGAAACCTGCCACACGATCGCCCTGACGCCGACCTACACGTTGACCCCCGCCGACGTCGGGCACACGATCAGGATCCGCGAGCAGGCATCCAACGAATACGGCGCCGGCGTCCCCCAGTACCTGTTCTCGCCGCCGACGGCGGTCGTCGTAGCGCCCGCCCAAGCGGGCGCTACCCCTGCAGCGGCGCCCACGACGACGGGGCTCGGCGTGCTCTCCACGACGGCGAGCGCGGCGACGACGGCGCGGCTCAAGGCGCTGCTCGCGAGCCTGCTCGCTCCGCACGGCAAGCGCGCCAAGATCGGCGCGCTGCTGAAGCACCGTGGCTACGCCATCTCGTTCGTCTCGCCGATCGCCGGAAGGCTCTCGATCGCCTGGTACTTGGTGCCGAAGGGCGCACGGCTGGCCGCCGCCAAGCCCGTGCTCGCGGCCGTCGGCAAGATCAGCACGCCGGCCAGCGGTTCGAGCAAGTTGACGGTCAAGCTGACCGCCAAGGGGCGCAGCCTGCTCGCGCCGGGCAAGCCGTTGAAGCTCACCGCCAAGGGCGTGCTCGCGGCGAGCGGCCGTCCGTCGCTCGTTGCGACGCGCTCGTTCACGCTGAAGCGCTGAACGGCTCTACGAGCCGCGACTTCGACCAGTGATCGCGGCGCGCGGTCTCGGCCGAGATCAGCTCGCCGCGATCGGCTGGCGGATGATCGTCTTCAGCTTCTCCGGCGCGCAGCGCCGGGGGTCGCTCATGTAGATCTCGTGGTGCTTGCCGCGCAGCTCATAGCCCTGCTCGGCGATGAACGCGTGCAGACGCTCGATCGTCGGGCCCTCGGTCGAGTACGGCCCGACGTGCATCGCCTGCGCCGCCGGGCCCTCCGCGAAGCGCTCGAAGCGCACGCGCCCGATCGCCGCCAGCTCGGGCTTCTTCTCCGCGGCGGTCGCGCGCGCCTGCTCGAAGACCTCGCTGCTGACGGGCTCGGGCTGCACGATCATCGCCGTCCAGTCCCACTCGGACTTCTTCGCCGTGCTGAACCTCGCCATATCGTTCGTCCACCACAGCCCCTCGAGCGGCATCACGCCGAAGTCGATCGCCTGCGGGCCTCGCTTGACCGCGAACTTGGCGGTGTAGGCGATCGTGTAGAGGGCTTCGATCGCTTCACGGTACTCGGCTGCGGTGTTCGGGTCGCCGTGACCGTCGATCATCAGGAACGCGAGCTCCGGAACCTCGACGATCGCCGGCTCGCGCGCGGCGCGATACAGCCCGCTCAGCTCTCGCTTGTAATCGATCTTCGTCAACTCGGGCATCTCAGGCCTCCTCACTGCGTGTGGTTTGGCAATCCTCACGCCGCCGCCGCCGAGCGGCATCGGTGCTGCACCCGCCGCCGGTCGCGGGAAACCACGGGTTCTCTGCGCACGTGTTCTCTGCGGACCGCCGCATGCGCGCACGATCCGGCGCTGACCGTATGGTGCGCGGATGGCTCACACGAGGCTCTACCGCGGCGGCAAGCTCGAGCTCGAGGACTTCCCCGTGAAGGACATCTCCGAGTACATCGAGGACCCCGATGCGTGCGTCTGGCTCGACTACTGCGAACCGACGCAGGCCGAGCTGGCGACGATCAGCGAAGAGCTCAAATTGCACCCGCTGGCAGTCGAGGACGCGGTCACCGAGCACCAGCGGCCGAAGATGGACCGCTACGACTCGCACCTGTTCGTGAGCGCATACGCGCTGCGACTCGACACGGAGTCGGGCGAGCTGCAGACGAGCGAGATCGGCGTGTTCGTCACCACCAAAGCGCTCGTCACCGTGCGCAAGGACGAGGGCGTCGACATCACGGGAGTGCTCGCGCGCTGGGACGAATCGAAGGACTTGGCCGAGAACGGAGTCTCATTCCTGCTGTGGGGCCTGCTCGACGACATCGTCGACGGTCACTTCGAAGCCGTGCAGTCGCTCGACACGGAGATCGAGTCGCTCGAGGACCTGCTGTTCGACGATCACCCGCAGGAACGGGAGGTGCAGCGGCGCTCGTTCGAGCTGCGCAAGAGCCTCGTGCTGTTGCGCCGGCTGGTCGTGCCGATGCGCGAGGTCGTCAACTCGCTGATGCGCCGCGACCTGCACGTGGTCGAGCAGGGGATGGCGCCCTACTACCAGGACGTGTACGACCACGTGATGCGCGCGACCGACTGGACGGAGTCGCTGCGCGACCTCGTGACGACGATTCTCGAGACGAACATCGCGATTCAGGGCAATCGCATGAACCTGGCGATGAAGAAGGTCACGAGCTGGGCCGCGATCATCGCCGTGCCCACGGCGATCACCGGCTTCTACGGCCAGAACCTTCCCTACCCGGGCTTCGCCGCGCACTGGGGCTTCTGGTTCTCCTCGGCGTTGATCGTCGTGATCTCGCTGAGTCTGTACTTGTCGTTTCGCCGTCGCGACTGGCTGTAGCGCGAAGCGCGCGGCGCCGTGACTTCCCCGCGCAGCTCCCTTCAGCTGCGATCATGGCGGTTGGTGCTACGCCCGTGACCGACCCAAGGATGCCCGGTGGCTGACCGCAGCGGCCGTGAGGTGCTCGAGGAGTGGCGCGGGCTGATGGAGTCGGCCGTCTCCACGGCGGCGTCCGCCGCCGGGCGCCCCGATCTCCCGCGCGAGCTGCTCGGGACGATGCAGAATCAGATGGCTCTGATGCAGAGGCTCGTCGAGCGCGAGCGCCTGCAGGGCAGCGAACTCGCCGCTCGCATCCTCGCCCCGCTCGAAGCCGTCTTCGACCTGCTCGAAGAGGGTGGCGCGACGCTGCGCCGGGAGGCCGAAGCGCTAGAGACGGCGGGGCGCGCGCTGCAGGAAACCGCCGGGCTGATGAAGCGCCAGGCCGAGCTGTTCGAGCAGACGATCGGCGTGCTGCGCGAGCCGGCCGAGCTCGCAAAGACCGCCGTCGGCCTCGATCGCCGCTCGAGGAAGTCGCGCGCCGGCGAAGCAGGGCAGCGCGGCACGACATCACGTCCGCGCAGCGAGTCGCAGCCGCGCAGTCCCACGGCCAAGCGCGCGAGCCCCGGGGCCGAGCGTGCGAGCGGCGCCGCCAAACGGTCCAGAAGCGCCGCCGCCAAAGGCTCGGGCGCGGCGGCGAAGCGACAGGGTGGCGCGACGAAACCTCGCAGTGCGACGACCAAGCACCAGCCGCGCGACGCCAAGCGATAGGCGCTAGTCGGTCTTCCGCCGCGCTGCCTTCGCTCGCGCGGGCGGTTGCGCGCGCTTCGGCCGTGCGCCGGCCGCCGGCTTGAGCCGCCCGAGCGCCGCCAGCTCCTGTTCTGTGTGGCGCATGATCGACTGCGGGTCCGTGACGAGGCCGGCATCGACGAGCAGGCCGATCGTCACCTCTTCGCGGTAGCTGAAGATGCTCACGCTCATGCCGACGCTGCCTGACGTGGGCGCCCACACGAGCACCGCGCGCACAGGCGTGCCGGCCAGGTAGACCGGCTCGCGCGGACCCGGCACGTTCGTCATCACGGCGCTCGCCTTGGCCGTGAAGATGTCGACGATGCGCCGCTCCATCAGCGGCGGGGTGTACCCGACGCCCTCGAGGATCGCGTAGGAGATCGGGCCCTCGGGGGAGTGCTTGATCGCGTCCATCCGCCGCTTCAGCTCGTGCAACCGCTCGCGCCGACCGGCGACGTCGACGGGCAGCGTGAGGAACACGAGCCCGAAGCGGTTGCCGAGCTCGCGCGGGATCGGCTGGTCGAGCGCGCGCAGGTTGTACGGCACGAGCGTCCTGATCGCCGCGGGCTGCTCGCCGCTGTCGCTCAGGTGGCGGCGCAGGGCGCCGGACACGGAGGCCAGCAGCACGTCGTTGACGGTCGCGCCCTGCGCGTGCGCGATCGCCTTCACGCGGGCGAGGTCGAGCTGCTCGGTCCACGCGACCTGCTTGGCGACGCCCAGCGGGCCGCGCAGCGCCGTGTCGGCGTCGGGCGGGCTGAGCAGGAGCTTTGCGAGCGCGCGAGCATCGGAGGCCGTGCGGTCGATCAGCTCGCGCGCGTGGCCCGGGTGCGCGAGCAGCTCGGCACCCTCACGCGCGAGCACCGAGCCGGCCTCTCGCGTCGTCGCGACCGCCGAGCCGGCGAGCGCCGCTGCGCCGTAGACGGGCGCGCCGAGCGCTGCGGCTGCACGGGCGATCGTTCCGCGCGCCGCGTTTGAGCTCGCCGGCCGATCGGGTTGCACGGCCGGGAGAAAGCCGTCCTCTGCCGACGCGGCGTCGGTCAGCGAGAGCATCACCCGCGCGAGCGCGATGCCGTCGGCGATGCAGTGGTGCATGCGCAACAGCAGCGCGCAGCCGCCTGCTGGACGGTCGATCAGATGCGCCTCCCACAACGGCTTCGAGCGGTCCAGCGGCGCGACGATCAGCTCGCCGATCAGCTTTCGCAGCATCGCCTCGTCGCCGGGGCGGGGCAGCGCGAGATGCCACAGGTGGTGGTGGAGGCGGAAGTCGGGGTCCTCCTCGAAGGACGGACCGAGCAGCGGCAGCCGGCGCTCGACGATGCGTTCGTGAAAGCGCGGATAGCGCTCCACGAGGCGCTGCCGCAGCACCTCGCGCAGCCGCTCCAGCTCGAGGCGCTCGTCGAACAGCATTACGGCGTTGATCACCATCAGGTTGGTCGGGCGGTCCATGTGCAGCCAAGCCGCGTCGGCGCTGGAGAGACGGTGGGCTTCGGCCGGCGCCGCCATCAGTCAGGCCGCCCCTCGCGCTCGGCGTCGTACAGCCCGGCGAATAGGTCGGCGTAGCGCTCGTAGACGCGCGCGCGCTTGACCTTCAGCGTCGGCGTCAGCTCGCCGGCGGCCTGCGTCAGGTCGTGGTCGAGGATCTCGAAGCGCTTGATCTGCTCGATCCGCGCGAAGCGCGCGTTGGCAGCGTCGATCTCGGCCTGCAGCACCTCGCGCACGCGCTCGTCCTGCGCCATCGCCGAGAGATCTGCGCTGATGCCGAGCTGCTCGGCCAGCTTCGGCACCTCGTCCGCCTCGAGCGTCACCAGACACACGAGATACGGCCTGCGATCCCCGTAGACCACGGCCTCGGCGATCCAGCGCGTCTCACGCAGCGCGTTCTCGATGTTCGAAGGCGCCACGTTCTTGCCGCTGGAGGTGATGATCAGGTCCTTCTTGCGCCCCGTGACGGTCAGGTAGCCGTCGTTCGAGAGCTCGCCGAGGTCGCCGCTGTAGAGCCAGCCGTCGATCAGCGTCGCGCGTGTGGCCTCGGCGTGGCCGTGGTAGCCGGCGAATACGTGCGGCCCACGCATCAGGATCTCGCCCTCGGCCGTCAGCATCACTTCGCTGCCCGGCAGCGCCTTGCCGACCGTGCCAAAGCGCGGCGCGTGCGGCGGGTTGAGCGTGGCCGTGGCGCAGCTCTCGGTCATCCCGTATCCCTCGAGCACCGTCACACCGCAGGCGTCGAAGAACTCGAGCAGCTCGTGGTCGATCGGCGCGGCGCCTACCAGCGCCATCTGCAGGCGCTCGCCGAACAGCGCCCGCACTTTGGCGAGCGCCAGGCGCTCGGCCAGTCGCAGGCGCGCTCGCGCGAGGCGCCCGGGCGGCCTGCCGGTGCGCTCGGCCTTGCGCGCTCGGCGGCCGACCTTGAGCGACCATGCGAACACGATGTGCGCGAGCGGGCCGCCGCCGGCCACGGCGCTGAGGACGCCCGTGTGCAGCTTCTCGTAGATGCGCGGAACGGCCACGAAGTGCGTCGGCGCCGCCGCTCTGACCTCATCCAGGATGCGCTTGGCGTCGCCCGACCAGTAGGCCAGCGTGCCGCCGACGTCGAGCACGACGATCTGGGCGACGCGCGCGAGCACGTGCGCCAGCGGCAGGAACATGTAGATCACCGGCTGCACGTCGTCCAGTTCGAGCTGGCCCCTGTACATGGTCGTCGCGGAGAGCAGGTTCGCGTGCGTCAGCATGCAGCCCTTCGGCGGGCCGGTCGTGCCCGAGGTGTAGACGAGCGTGGCGATGTCGGCGGGCGCGACTGCTTGCACGCGCTGCTCGACGGCCTGCGGCTCGACCTGCTCGGCGAGCCGCCTCAGCGTCTCGATCGGATTGGCCCCTGAGGCGTGGCCGTCGAGCACGATCACGTGCTCGAGCTTGGGCAGCTCGCGCTCGATCGCGGCGATCTTCGCCACCTGCTCGGCGTTCTCGCAGAAAACGAGCCGCGCCTGCGAGTCGGCCAGCACGTGCCTGCACTCCTCCGGGGAGTTGGTGTGGTAGATCGGCGCGACGATCGCCCCGGCGCACTGTGCCCCGAGCTCGCACAGCGTCCACTCGGCCCTCGTCGAGCAGAGGATCGAGACGACGTCGCCGCGCTCGATCCCCAGCGCGATCAGCGCTCGTGCCAGCTCGCGACTGCGCTCACCCAGCTCGGCATAGGTGATCGTCCGCTCACCGCCCGCAGTCGGATAGCGCAGCGCCACGTCCTCGCCGCGCTCCTGCGCGGAGAGCACCATGCGCCCGAGCGTCGTCGCGCCGGTGATCCGCTCGGCTACGGGGCGCACCGGCGTTGCCTGGTCGCTCACCGTTGCCCGTGGCGCGCGTGGCCGATCACGGCGCTGCCGCTCCCGTTGGCGATGATCCCCGGTGTCGGCTATCTGCTGCATTGGACGAGATCGACCGTAAGCGCGCCGGGCGCTCAGCTCATCGGTACGGACCGCGTGCCTCGATCAGTAGTTTGCGCTGCCGTCGCGCACCGCCGTGGACCGGCGGCTTGCCTACTCGCCGGAGACGCCCTCGACGAGCCGCTTGAGCTCCCCGGGGCGTCCATTGACGAAGATCGCCCGCGTGGCCGCCTCGACGGGGCCTCTGATCAGCATGCCGAGCAGGCGGCCGGGGTCGGCGTCGAGCTTGTACGTCGCGCGCGTGCGTCCGCCGCCCAGGTCCTCGAGCTCCCACGAGCCCTCGACCGACTTCATCTCGCCCTTCTCCTGGGTCCAGGACAGGCGCGTCGGTCCCTCGTAGTGGAAGCGCACGCGCGCCTTGATCCGCCGGACCTTGATGTCGTTCTCCGTCTCGACGAGCAGCGGGCGCCCGGTGTCGTCCTGCTCGAGCGCCGTCATCGCGTCGAGGCCGCCCTGCCAGTCCGGCGCCGAGAGCACGTCCTCGACGATCGCCCACACATCGTCCAAGGGTGCGTCGATCTCGCTGCTCGCAGTGCCGCCCAGGTTTGCCATCGCGATCCTCTCGGCCGGGAGCATTCGATGCTAGCGCGAGGCGGCGGCGCCGGTTCAGTCCGGCGCCCGGTCGGGCTCGAGCGCCGTGCAGGCGTCCAGCCACGTACGAGAGGATCGCCCGATCGGCGAGAATGTCGGAGTGACCGACGCCCCGATCCCGCTCGGCCCCGAGGACCGGGCGATCCTCGAGCTCGAGTGCCGCACGATCGCGGGACACACGTGCAAGGTCGTCCGGCTCGCCGCCGGCGAGCTGGGCGAGCTCCAGCTCGAGCGGCTGCGCGAGCGCATCGCCGAGCGCATCGCCCTGGCGCCGGCGCTCACGCGCAGGCTGGGCGGCAGCGCGCACGAGCCGGCATGGGTCACCGACGAGGATTTCGACCCGAGCGAGCACGTCGTGGCTGCGCCGGTCGAGCAGTCGCTCACGCAGCCGGAGCTGAGAGCGCTCGTCGCGCGGCTGTTCGAGCAGCGCCTGGACCGCGCGCGCCCGTTGTGGCGGATCGACGTGGCGCCGCTGCACGACGGCGGTACCGCCCTGATCTGGCGGATCCACCACGCGCTCGCCGACGGCACGGCGTCGGTTCGCTTCGCCCGCACCCTGCTGTGGGACGACAGCCCCGAGTCGGCGATGAGCAGGGAGCAGGCGCACGCCGCGCATGCCGCAGACGAGGCGCGCCGCCGCGCGCACCTGGCGGGCTTCCTGCGCCGCGAGTACGCGCGCGGCGAGTGCAGCTCGCCGTTCGACGGCACGATTGGCACGCGCCGCGAGGTCGCCTTCGCCGTCGTGCCGCTGAGCGCGCTGCACGACGCGGCCAAGGCGCTCGACGGCGCGACCCTCAACGACGCCGTGCTGAGCATCGTCGCCGGCGCCGTCGGTCGCTGGGTGAAGCTGCGCCACGGGGACCTGGGAACGATCCGCGTGCAGGTGCCCGTGAGCCTCCACCACGAGGGCGACGCGCTCGCCAACCACGACTCGTTCTTCTCGGTCGGCCTGCCGCTGAACGAGCCGGACCCGGTCGCGCGGCTGCGCGCAACCCACGCCGCGACGAGCGAGCGCAAGCTCGACCACGACGCGCAGTACCGCGAGCACCTGCTGCACGAGCTCGCAGGCGTGCCGCCGCTCGAGCATCTGCTCACGCGCATGGAGCGCAACCCGCGACGCTTCGCGCTGAGCGTCTCCAACGTACCCGGGCCGCGCGAACCGGTCAGCGTGCTCGATGCGCCCGTCGCGCACCTGCACTCGATCGCCGAGATCGGCGAACGCCACGCGCTGCGCGTCTCCGCGACCTCGCTCGGCGGCCTGCTGTGCTTCGGCCTGTGCGCCGATCCCCACCTCGTCGACCAGCTGCAGCTGATGGCCGAGGGGATCGAGGCCGAGGCGCAGGAGCTGCTCGACGCCGCGGGCGTCGTCGCGTAGCGCTCAGGCGGGCGCCGGCGATGCCGGATGCGCCGCCGCCCACGCGACGATCGCGCCACTGCCCTGCACGGTCTCGCCGTCCTCGAGCAGCAGCACCGGGACGTCTTCCTGCCCTGTCAGCGCGGCGATCTCCGCGCGCTTGCCGCGCCGGCTGAACGGCACGTTTTTGAAGCCGCCGACGACCTTCACCTCGTATGAGTGGCCGGCGGTGTCGAGTGCCTTGGCGGCGACGCCGCACGGGTGCTGGATCAGCGGGTAGTCCGCGCCGTGCGTGCGCGCCGGGCAGGTGTAGAGGACCATCGCCCGAGTCTAGACCCGCAGAGCCGGGGGGGTGTCGGCCCGTAATGCCGCCGGCGTCGGGAGCCCGGCGCTCAGGTCGCGGCAGGAGTTCGCCGATTGGGGGTGAATGAGCCGGTGAACCGGGGCTGAAGCGAGAGGAGCGCCGAGCAGTGGATCAAAAGAAACTCGTCCTCGCCGCGATGATCTTCGCGGTCGCGATGCTGTTCATCGATCAGACGATCGTTGCGCTCGCGGTGCCGAACCTGCAGCACGAGCTGCACCTCTCGCCGACCGGCTCGCAGTGGATCGTCAACGGCTACCTGCTCTCGCTCTCGGCGCTGTTCGCGCTCGGCGGCAAGATCGCCGACGTCTACGGCCCGCGGCGCATGGTGACGATCGGCGTGATCGCCTTCGCGCTCTGCTCGGCGCTGTGCGGCGCGACGCCGACAGGCTCGCTCGCCGAGACTTGGATGATCGTCTTTCGCGTGCTGCAGGGCGCCGCGGCGGCGGTCCTGTTCCCGGCGGCGCTGGCGATCGTCGTCGCGAGCTACCCCGTCGACGGACGGGGCAAGGCGCTAGCCGTGTTCTTCTCGATCACGGGCGCGCTGACGGCAGTCGGTCCGATCGCGGGCGGCTACCTGACCGAATGGACGTGGCGCTCGATCTTCTGGGTCAACGTTCCCGTGGCGATCGTCGCGCTCGTGCTGATCGCGCGCTCGAACCCGACCGAGCAGCGCAGCCGTTCGCGGATCGACGTGCGCGGCGCGCTGCTCGTCAGCGCCGGGATGGGCATCGCCGTCCTCGGCCTGCAGCAGGCCGGCGTATGGGGGTGGGACAGCGTGGCGACCTGGCTGTGCCTGATCGCCGGGCTCGCGCTGCTGGCGGCATTCGTGCGCTTCGAGCTGCGCGTGCCCGATCCGCTCGTGCCGATGCGCCTGTTCGGCGACCGCGCGTTCCTGGTCGACAACGTCGTCCTGTTCCTGCTCTCGATCTGCTTCGTGCCGCTGTTCTTCTTCGCCAGCCTGTACGCGCAGATCGCGCTCGGCGAAAGCGCAGGCGAGGCCGGGCTGTACATCCTCGTGTTCTTCATCGGCTTCACGATCGGCGCCCAGCGCGGCGGGCGCCTGCTCGACAGCCAGGGCGTGCGCCCGACCGTCGTGCCCGGCTGCGCGATCGCCGCCGTCGGCTTCTACCTGTGGGCCGAAGCGCTCGACGACCTCTCCTTCAACGAACAGTGGTGGCGCCTGGCGATCGCCGGGCTCGGCGTCGGCATGGTGCTCGGCCCGGTCAGCACGGACGCGCTCAATCGCGCCGCGCACGCCACCTACGGGGCCGTCACAGGCCTCACGCAGACCGTGCGCAACTTCGGCGGCAGCCTCGGGCTGGCCGTGCTCGGCTCGATCTTGATCAGCGAAAACGTCTCGCGCGTGACGCGGACGCTCGGCCGGGTGGGCGTGCCCGAATCGCGGGCCAACGAAGTGGCGCATGCGATCTCCGGCGCCTCCGGCGGCGCCGGCAGCGGCGCGCCGGGAGGACGTGCATCGCATGCGATCACGCATCAGATCCAGCTCGACTTCGCCCACTCCACGCAGACCGTCGTCTACGGCATGGCCGGCGCGATGGCGCTCGCCTTCGTCGTCGCGCTGCGCGCGATGCCCGGCGGCAAGGCCGAGAAGGCCGACGCGGTCGAGGCGGCCGGGCACGGGAGCGGCGAGGGCTCGGCGGCGGGCATCGCACCTGCTCGGGCCGCCGGTACCTCCGGATGAGCCGGCGTCGCATCCCACCGCGAAGCGGTCAGAGCAGCTCCAGGTCGCCGCGCGAAAGCGCCCAAGAGCCCGGCGCGGAGGGATCGAGCGGGAGTTGCTCGCTGAGCACGAGCGCCATCAACGTCTCTCGCGTGCGGTAGCCGAGCGATCCCAGCGCCGTCGCGCTGCGCCGCGAGGAGAAGTTGCACAGCACGAAGTCCGCTTGCGCCGCCTCGGCGACGCGCCGCAGCAGCCGGCGCTCGAGGCCCCGCTCGCGCCGCTCGAGCAGCAGCTCGCAGACGTCGGCGAGCACGAAGCGGCCGTGGCGACGGTGGCGGAAGATGGCCAGGCCTGCCGCGCCCGGTGCGTCCAAGCGTACCGCCCGGTAGCTCGACCAGCGCCCGTAGCGCCAGCGCAGGTAGTCGTCGTGCTTGAGCGTTGCGAGCCGCTCGCCATGCAGCTCGACGGGCACCCTCAGGCGGTCGATCAGCGTCCGGTCTCCCAGCGCCGACGCCGCCGATGTCTTGCCGGGGGCAGGGGGCCGATCCTGCTCTCGCGCACGCGTCGCGGGCGCGAGCACGGTGCGCGGTAGCCGGGCGCACGGGCGGGCGAAGGAACGCAGTCCGCGCACTTCAGGGCGTCCGAGTCTCCTGCCGCCACGGGCGCTCGCCACATTCGGGTTGCCCCACACGAACTGGACATCCGGCGAGAACTCGATCGCCGAGCGCAGCGCCAGCGAGATTCCCAGCATCCGATGGCGCCGATCGATCGCGAGATCGACGGCGCGCAGCGTCGCCACCGTCCGGCCGTGGGCGTAGAGGAGCCACGGCATGTAGGCGTAGAAGCCGACGATCGAGCCGTTCAGCTCGACCACGACCATCAGCGAGCGCCCGAACGGGCTTTCGAGGTGCTTCCAGCGGAAGTACTCCGAGCGCGTGCCGTCCAGGGCTCCGCCCGGCCAGTCGCCGAAAGCGCCTGCAAGCAGCTCGAGCACGGCCGGCTCGTCGTGCGCCTGGAACAGCCGGATCGTCAGCGCTTTGCCCGCCGCGCTCGCGTCGCCGGCGAGGCTCGCGTCGGTGAGACGCCCGCCGAGGTTGGGCAGAGAGCCGTACGCGCGCAATCAGTCGCCGCCACGATCATCGGCGCCGACGCCGGCGAGTGCGCGCTCGCCGTCGAGCGCGACCGCTGCGGGCTCGGCCTGAGTCGCACGGGGGACGAGCAGGCCGGCGAACAGGCACACGACGAGGAAGCCCGTCGCCATCAGGAAGGTCAGCGTGAAGCCCGTCACCGCGGGCTCGCCTTTGATCGTGTGGGCGGCGATGAAGGTCGCCGAGAGCTGACCGCCGAGCGCGCCGCCGAGCGTGCGCATGACCGTGTTCATGCCGCTCGCCACGCCCGTCTGGTGGCTCGAGACCGACTGCACGATCAGGTTGCCGAGCGCGGCGAACGCGAGCCCGATGCCGACGCCGAGCAGCCCCGCCGCGACGAGCAGGTCGTAGGGGTGGTCGTGAGTGATCGACAGCAGCGCGAACGACGCAGTCGTGAACGCCGTGCCCGCCAGCAGCGCCGCGCGCGAGCCGAAGCGCGCCGAGATCTTCCCGGCGTAGATGCCGAGGATCGTCATGCCGATCGTCGACGGCAGCAGGTACAGGCCCGAGACGACGACCGACGCGCCGAAGCCGAACCCCGTGCTCTTCGGAAGCTGGGCGAACTGCGGCAGCACGATGAACGACGAGTACATGCCGGCGCCCAGCAGGAAGGCGGCGAGGTTCGTCGTCCACACGCCGCGGATGCGCATCATCGTCATGTCGATCAGCGGGTTGGCGCTGCGCACCTCGACGGCGACCCACAGCAGCGTTACGGCGAGGCCCGCGGCGATCAGGCCGAGCGTCTTCGGCGAGCCCCAGCCCCACGCGGTCGTCTGTGAGATCGCGAGCAGCACGGTCGAGATGCCGATCGTCATCAGCGCCGCGGCGAGCCAGTTGATGCGTCCGGGCATGCGCACCGGAGATTCGGGGATGAAGCGCCACGTGGCGACGATCGCGACCAGCGTCGCCGCCAGCGGGATCCAGAACAGCCAGTGGTAGTTGAGGTGCTCGACGATCACGCCCGAGAGCACGATGCCGATGCCGGCGCCGACGCCGAGGATCGCCGAGAGCAGGCCGATGCTTCCGGCGACCTTCTCGCGCGGGAACTCGTCGCGCACGATGCCGAAGGCGAGCGGGAAGATGCCGCCGCTGGCGCCCTGGATGAAGCGCGCGAGGATGATCACGCCGAGCGAGCTCGAGACCGCTGCCAGCAGCGTCCCGAGGGCGAGGATCACGAGCGTCACGAGCAGCAGGCGCTCCTTGCCGTACATGTCGCCGAGGCGGCCGAGGATCGCCGTGCCGACGGAGGCCGAGAGCAGGTAGGCGGTCAGCAGCCACGTGATCCCGTCCTCGCTCGTGTGCAGCGCGCGCTGCATCGTCGGCAGCGCCGGCACGACCGAGGAGCTGAGCATCGCGTAGGCGATCCCCGCCAGCGACAGGACGATGAGTATCACCGTCGGGTGGGTGCGGTTTGTCGTGGGCGAGCTCATGCGGAACGATGCGCGCGTCGCGTCGGCGGCCCGCGCTCGCCATCGCCCCGCGGCGTCCTCTCACAGTAGCGAGGCGCCTTTGCCACAAAGCTGGGACGCGAAGGAGTCGCTGTCGGGCGTGTGGCAGAATCGGCTCGATGAGGCGCCACTCCCTGTTCGTCGCGTGCGCTGCGCTCGTGCTCGCCGCGGCCGGCTGCGGCGGGGGAGGGCACGGCTCGGGTTCGTCGGCCGGCGCCGGTGGATCCAGCGGCGGCGTGTACCTGGCGGCGGTGGCGAAGGCCGCCGACGTCACCGGCCAGGTCCCCGGCTACAAGTTCGAGCTGACCAGCAGCACGAGCTTCGGCGGGCAGAGCTTCAGCGTTCACGGCACCGGCTCGATCGACGACCGCGGCAGGCAGGGCTCGATGAGCCTGCAGGTCGAGGGCAAGACGCTCTCGGAGATCATCAGCAGGCCCTACGTATACGTCGAGGTGCCGAGCGGCAGCGGCGGCTCGGTACCCGGGGGCAAGCCGTGGCTGCGCACCGACATCAGCACGTTCACGCAGTCCTTCGGCGGCAGCTCACTGGGCTCGAGCTCGGCCGATCCGACGCAGACGCTGAGCTTCCTCAAAGCCGCCGGCACGGTCGCCAAGCTGGGCGTCGAGGACGTACGCGGCGTGCCGGCTACGCGCTACCACGCGACCGTCGAGCTCGCCCGCTACCCGGCCACGGTGCAGCCGCGCGAGCGCGCCGCGGCGAACAGGTACGTGCAGACGGTCAAGCGCATCACCGGCAGCGACACGCTGCCGATCGACGTCTGGATCGACGCTCAGAGCCGCGTGCGGCGGATCGCGTTCAGCCTGAGGCTGTGCAGCCCACAGGGGAAGATCGACGAGTCGATCGACATGACGCTGTACGACTACGGCCCGCAGCCCGCGGTCGAGCCGCCGCCCGCCTCGCAGGTGGCCGACATCGGCGATCAGCTCGGCGCAGAAGCCGAGAAGAACCTGCAGAAACTGCACTGCTGAGCCCGGCGCTTCGCGCCGTGTGCGCTCAGGCAGGCGCGACGGCGACGGCGTGGTTGGAGCGGATCAGCCCGTCGGGGTCCCAGCGGTGCTTGACCTCGCCGAGACGGTCGCACACGGTCACCGGCAGGATCGTGTCGACGCCGCATTCGCGCTCGGCGAAGTTGAAGTAGCCGCCGTCGGCCGACCACGGCGCCATCACATCGGTCAGCCGGTCGAGATGGCTGTCGATCGCCTGGCCCAGCTCGGGGGTCATCGGTATCCCGAGCCCGAACATCAGGTAGTCGGCGTCGAGCTTGGCGAGCGCGCCCGCGTTCCCGTTCTCCCGCCCGAGCGCCCCGCCGATGTGACGCAGCTCGGCGAGCAGCAGCGGCGATCCCGCCTCGGGCCCGACGGCGCCGACGAAAGCCTCGATCGCCTCGTCGGGGAGCTGCTCGATCAGCGCGTGGTGACCGAGGCCCGGTACCGGCTGCTCTGGATCCATGTGGATTTTCGAGAGCGCCTCGGCGGGGATCTGCGCGAAGGTGTCCATGATCGGCTCGCCGATCTCACGCAGCGGCGCGATCAGCTCTTCCCCCTCGGCCTGACTGCCGATGAAGGCGGCGTCGATCGTGAGCAGCGGCCGGTCGCGCAGCGGCTCGGGTACGTCCGGCAGCGGCGGCGGGCGCAGGAAGCGCACGACCGAGGTGACCTCCTCGGGAACCGTTTTCGTCCAGTCGCGGTAGGCGCGGATCGCGTCGGCGCCGAGCTCGGCCGGGAGGATCGTGATGCCCGCGTACAGCTCCGGGATCGGCAGCAGCGCGACGTGCAGCGCCGTGACGATCGCGTAGCAGCCGCCGCCCCCGCGCATCGCCCAGAACAGGTCGGCGTCGTGCTCGGCGTCGACCCGCCGGATCTCGCCCGCGGCCGTCACCAGCTCGATCGCGATCACGCGGTTGCAGGCAAAGCCGTAGCGGCGCCCGAGCCAGCTCAGGCCGCCCCCGAGCGTGTAGCCGACCACGCCGACGTCCGGCGCCGAGCCGGGCAGCGAGCAGAGGCCCTTCGCCTGGCTGGCCGCGCCGAGCTCCATCGCCAGCACGCCGGCCTCCACGCGCGCCGTCTGCGCCTCGCCGTCGACCTCGACGCCGCGCATCCGCTCGGTCTTGACCAGCAGCGTGTTCTCGAGCGAGCCGAGCGCGACGGCACCGTGGCCGGTGCCCTGCGCGGCGACCTTCAGCCCGTGCTCGGCCGCGAAACGCACCGTCTTCGCTATGTCATCGGCGCTCTCGACGAGCACGACCGCCTCCGGATGCTGGTCGGCGGCGAGGTTCCAGGCCATCCGCGCGGCGTCCCAATCGGCATCGCCGGGGCGCACCACGGAACCGGAAATCGAAAGCTCCCCCAAGCTCATCGCCGCGCACTCTACAAAAAAGCGAGCGCGGCGTGTCCATCTCCGCCGCCCCCGTTCGTCGTAGCTACGAAACTGTCCTGAAACTCCCCAAGGAGGAAGTCCATGACCTACCTGCTGCAGATCTACTCATCGACGGCGATGTCCGACTACGAGGCGCTCACCGAGCAGGAGAAAAGCGCGCTCACGGGCGAGTACATGGCGATCGCCCAGTCGCCGGGCGTGCTCGGCGGCCACCAGCTGCAAGGGCCCGAGACGGCGACGACCGTGCGCGTGCAGGACGGGCAGACGCTAACGACCGACGGTCCCTTCGCCGAGACCAAGGAGGCCGTCGGCGGCTACTACCTGTACGAGGCCGACGACCTCGACGCGGCGATCGAGCTGGCCGCGCGCATCCCGGCGGCGCGCATGGGCGGTGCGATCGAGGTGCGCCCGGTCGTGGAGCGCTGACCATTCGCGGCCGGCCGAGTCCCTCTGCGCCGGGCGGCGGCTTCGAGCTCCTCTTCCGCGAGGAGTGGGGCCGCGTGCTGGCGACCCTGATCGGCTTCCTCGGCGACTTCGACCTCGCCGAGGAATCCGCCCAGGAGGCCTTCGCGATCGCGGCCGAGCGCTGGCCGCGCGAAGGGCGGCCCGCCAACCCGGGTGCATGGCTGACGACGACGGCGCGCAACCGCGCGATCGACCGCATCCGCCGCGAGCGCACGCTGGCGGCCAAGACGCGAATGCTCGACGTGCCCGAGAGGACGGAGGACCCGATGGAGCAGAGCGAGCAAAGTGTGTTCGCCGACGAGCGCCTGGAGCTGCTGTTCACGTGCTGTCACCCGGCGCTTGCGACCGACGCGCAGGTGGCGCTGACGCTGCGCACGCTCGGCGGCCTGAGCACGGAGCAGATCGCGCGCGCCTTCCTCGTGCCAGAGGCGACGCTCGCCAAGCGGCTCGTGCGCGCCAAGCACAAGATCCGCGCGGCCGGCATCCCCTTCCGCGTGCCCCCCGATCACCTGCTGCCGGACCGGCTCGTGGCCGTGCTTGCCGTCGTCTACCTGATCTTCAACGAGGGCTACGGCGGGCGCGGCGAGCTCGCCGGCGAGGCGATCCGCCTGGGCCGGGCGCTCGCCGAGCTGATGCCCGACGAAGCCGAGGTGCACGCGCTGCTCGCGCTGATGCTGCTGCACGACGCGCGGCGGCAGGCGCGCTTCGACGGCGATTCGGTCGTGCTGCTCGCCGAGCAGGACCGCTCGCTGTGGGACGAGGCGCAGATCGCGCAGGGGCGCGTCTCGCTGCGGCGCGCCGTCGCGCTCGGCGGCGGTGGCGGTCCCTATGCGCTGCAGGCGCAGATCGCGGCGCTGCACACGGAGCCATCGCGCGACTGGGCGCGGATCGCCGCGCTGTACGGCCGGCTCGCCGCGCTGACCGGCTCGCCCGTGGTCGAGCTGAACGGCGCCGTCGCGCTGGCCGAGGCAGGCGATCCGGCGGCGGCGCTCGCGCTGGTCGAAGGGCTCGAGCTCGACGGCTACCACTACCTGCACGCCACACGCGCCGAGCTGCTGCGCCGGCTCGGACGCGACGAGGACGCGCGCGGCGCCTATGAGCGCGCGCTCGAGCTGGTGCACGCCGACTCCGAGCGCAGCTTCCTGCGGGGCAAGCTGGCCGAGCTCGACGCGCCGCCCGCCTGAGCGCGGGCGCGAGCGCGACCGCCGCGGCGCGCGACTAACCTCGGCACCGTGCGCACGGGCGAGCTCGGCTTCTGGTGGCGCTCGCTCGGAGGGCCGCCGGGCGGGCGCGAGCAGCTGCCGGGTCCGGCCGAGGCCGACGTGGCGATCGTCGGCGCCGGCTACACGGGGCTGTGGACGGCGTACTACCTCAAGCGCGCGCAGCCGTCGCTGCGCGTCGTCGTGCTCGAGGCGGAGCTTGTCGGCTACGGCGCGTCGGGCCGCAACGGCGGCTGGGCGACGGGCTTCTTCTCCGGGCCGCCGCGGGCGTATGGGGCCGGGTTCATGGCGCTGCAGCGCGAGATGTTCGACGCGGTCGACGAGATCGCGCGCGTGCTCGCGCGGGAGCAGATCGACGCGGACTTCGTCAAGAGCGGCCACCTGACGGTTGCGCTCGACGCGGCCCAGGCGCAACGACTGCGAGCTCGCGTGCGCGAGCTGCATTCACTCGGCCTGGACGACGGCGACGTGCGCGAGCTGAGCGGCGAGCAGCTCGGCCCGCGCGTGCGCGTGGCCGGCGCGCAAGCGGCGACCTTCTCACCGCACGCCGCGCGCCTGCACCCGGCCAAGCTCGTGGCCGGGCTGGCAGCGGCCGTCGAGCGCCTCGGCGTGCCGATCCACGAGCGCACGCCGGTGCGCGAGATCCTCGCCGGCGAGGCGCGCACGGCGCACGGCACGGTGCGCGCGCGCTGGGTCGTGCGCGCGAGCGAGGGCTACACGGCTTCGCTGCGCGGGCAGCGCCACGCGCTGGTGCCGATGAACAGCTCGATGATCGTCACCGAGCCGCTCGGCCCCGAGGTGTGGGAGGCGATCGGCTGGGACGGCGCCGAGGTGCTCGAGGACAACGCGCACGTGTTCGTCTACCTGCAGCGCACGGCCGACGGGCGGATCGCGATCGGCGGGCGCGGCGTGCCGTATCGCTTCGGCTCGCGCACGGACCGCGACGGCGCGACGGCGCGCGCGACGGTCGAGCAGCTGCGCGAGAAGCTCCACGCGATGTTCCCTGCGACGGCCGGCGCGCGACTCGACCACGCCTGGTCGGGCGTGCTCGGCGTCGCGCGCGACTGGTGCGTGTCGGTGCAGGCCGACGGAGCTTCGGGTCTCGCCTCGGCGGGCGGCTACGTCGGCCAGGGCGTGGCCGCGTCGAACCTGGCCGCGCGCACGCTGCGCGACCTGCTGCTCGAACAGAGCACAGAGCTGACGGAGCTGCCGTGGGTCGGCCGGCGCGCGCGCAGATGGGAGCCCGAGCCGCTGCGCTGGACGGGCATTCGCGGCGTCTATGCGCTGTATCGCAGGGCCGATGAGATCGAGCGTCGCAGCGGCCGTCCGTCGGCGCTCGCGCGGTTCGTCGACGGCGTCTCGGGCAGGAACTGACGCGGGCTCAGGCGGGCGCCGAGCCGAGCAGCGCGCCGCTCACGCGCTCGGGCGCTTCCAGCTGCGGCCAGTGGGCGATGTCGCTCAGCGCGAGCAGCGGCGCGCCGGGCAGGTGCTCGGCGATCCGCTCGGCCATGTGCGCACCGGAGACGGGGTCGAGCATGCCCCAGACGAAGCGCAGCGGCACGTCGGTCTGCTCGAGCGCGGCGACCCAGCGCCGTTCGTGGCGTTCGCGGTCGGTGATGTAGCGGATCAGCAGGTGCCCGATGCGCTGGCCTTCGTCGCGATGCATGGCGAGCCACATCTCGGCGCTGTCGGGCGCGGCGTCGTAGTGATCGGCGAACGTCGGGGCGATGCCGGCGGTGAACAGCTCCTCGGTCATCAGCTCGCCGATGCGCGGGCCGTGCTCGGGGTGCAGCAGCGCGTCCTGCGTCGGCTGGCGGCGGTGGAACTCGGGGTAGAGGCCGCCGTTGAGCAGATGCGCGGCATGCAGGTCGACGGCGAGCGCTCCTTCGGCGCGGCGCGCGAGCAGCTCCTGCGCGACGGACACGGCGTAGTCGTGCACGACGAGGGTCGTCTCGGCGATTTCCTCGCGCTGCCACAGTGCCTGTACGAGGTCGGCCTGCTCGTGCAGCGAGTACTCGTGTTCGGGTGGCTTCTCAGACGCGCCGAAGCCGAGGAAGTCGGGCATCAGCAGCGCGTGGCGCTCGGCCAGCGCGGGCGCGACCTTGGCCCAGTCGTGGGAGGAGCTGGGGAAGCCGTGCAGCAGCGTCATGCTCGCTCCGTCGCCGAGCCTGCGCACGAACACCTGGCGCTCGGCGCCGCCCAGCTCGAGCGTCACGCGCTCGCCGGCGGACCACCACTCGGCGATCGATTCGCTCATGCGGCTCGGCGGGCTCGCTGCTTGGCGATCGCCTCGCGCACGGAGCCCGTCACGGCGGCGCCGGCGACCTCGATCGGCTCGGTGCTGCGAAGCGCGCGGGCGAGCACGAAGGCGCCCTCGAGCGCGGCGATCAGCTCGAAGGCGAGCGCGCGCGAGCGCTTGCGCGGCAGGCCGCATTCGACCAGGCGCTCGGTCGCGCTGTCGAGCCAGCCGTCGAACACGTCGGCGCACGCCTGGCGCATCGGCTCGCTCGTGCTCGACACCTCGAGCGCGACGGTCGCGATCGGGCAGGCGTCGGCATAGCCCGATTCGCGCACGCTCACGGCGGCGGCGGCGAAGAAGCTGCGCGTCGCCGCGACCGGGTCGGCGCCGGGCACGTAGAAGGCGTCGATCAGCTGCCCGTAGAGCGCTCCGGAGGTGCGAATCACCTCCTCGCCGAGCTGCTCCTTGCCGCCCGGGAAGAAGTGGTAGAGCGAGCCGAACGGCGCGCTCGCTTCGGCGACGATCTGCTTGACGCCGGTGCCGGCGAAGCCCTGCCGGCGGAACAGCTCGGCGCTGCGTTGCACGATCCGCTCCCTCGTCTCCGTTGCCATACGGACATGATACGTTACGTCCACTAGAGCGATCTATCTATTTTTGATTAATTGATGAAAAGGAGCCGGCAGATGCCCGAGATCGAGCTGACGGCGGGGACGATCGAGTACGAGGACACAGGCGGCGAAGGCCCGGTCCTGGTGCTGCTGGGCGGTGGCCTGATGGACGCGCGCGTGTGGGACCCGGTCGTGGATGACCTGCGCGCCGACCATCGCTGCATCGTTCCGACGCTTCCGCTCGGGGCTCACCGCAAAGCGATGCGCCGCGACGCGGATCTTTCGCTGCACGGCTTCGGGGCGATCGTCGGCGAGCTGCTCGCGCGGCTCGACCTGCACGACGTGACGCTCGTGCAGAACGACCACGCGGCCGGACTCGTGCTCGCGGGGGAGAATCCCGAGCGTGTCGCGCGGCTCGTGATCTCCTCGTGCGAGGCGTTCGAGAACTACCCGCCCGGTCTGGCCGGCAAGAACCTGAGGCTGCTGGCGAGCATCCCCGGTGGCCTGCTGCTCGCGGCGCACGTGCTGCGCGTGCGCGCGCTGCGGCGCTTGCCGATCACGTTCGGCTGGATGTCCAAGCGCCCGCTGCCGAACGAGCTTTTCGACCGCTGGCTGCAGCCACTGCAGACCCAGCGCGGCGTGCGCCGCGATCTGAGCCGCTACGGGGCGGGCGCCAGGCGCCGCCAGATGGTCGAGGTGTGCGAGCGGCTGCGCTCGTTCGACCGCCCTGCGCTGATCGTCTGGACGCCGGAGGACAAAGTCGCGCGCCCCGAGCACGGCCGCCGCTTCGCCGAGCTGCTGCCCGACGCGCGCCTCGTCGAGATCGCAGACAGCTACACGCTGATCATGCGCGACCAACCGGCCGCCTTCGCGCGCGCGGTTCGCGAGTTCGTGCGCGAGCCGCAGGCCGCGAGGTCCGCGGCGTAGGGGCTGTATCTCTTTGGGGCATTGATAGCAATGGCATATACGTAGATGCCATTGCTATCGCTCGCCCAATTCCGGGGACCCACCCGCGCACTAACCCGTCCGATCGGCGCCGCCCGGAAGCTCGGCGACCACATCACGGCCGGCCATGCGAGGATGGGGCGATGGCCATTCGCCTGTTGATCACGTGGTTCTCGAACTGCCTGGCGCTGCTCGTCGCGGCGGCCGTGATCCCGGCGATCGGCTACAGCGAAGACTTCGGCACGCTGCTGATCGCCGGCGCGATCCTCGGCGTGGTCAACTTCATCGTGCGCCCGTGGATCATCCTCTTCACGCTGCCCGCCGTGATCCTCTCGTTCGGGCTCGCCCTGCTCGCGATCAACGCGCTGATGCTGTGGCTGACGAGCAAGATCGTCGACGGCTTCACCGTGGGTGGCTTCTGGTCGACCGTCGGCGGCGCGCTGATCGTGTGGGTCGTCAACGCCACGCTCAAGCGGCTGCAGCGTCGGCCGCAGCGCGAGGAGGAGGCTCGGGCCGGGTGGGACCGGTGGTGAGCGCTCCGTGGCGCTGCTGCTCGTCAAGCTGACGCTCGCGCCCGCGCTCGTCGTCGGCTCCTCGCTCGCCGGCCGCCGCTGGGGGCACGAGGTGGCCGGTCTGCTCGTCGCGCTGCCGCTCGTGGCCGGGCCGATCCTGTTGATCACCGAGCTCGAGCACGGCAGGCACTTCGCCGCGGGCGCCGCCGCGGCATCGCTGCTCGGGCTGGTCGCGCTGGTCTCGTTCGTCGTCGTCTTCGCGCACGTCGCGCGCCGGGCCGGCTGGCTCGGCGCCGTGCTCGCCGGGTGGGCTGCTTTCATCGCCGTCGCGCTCGCCTTCGGGCAGGCGTCGATCGCGGCAGGGTTCGGCTTGGCCCTCGCCTTCGCCGCCTTCGCGCTCGCGCCGCGGCTCTTGCCGGCCGACCCGCACGAGCAGGACACGCCGCTCGCCGAGCTGCCCGGCTGGGACCTGCCGGCGCGCGCCGTGGCGACGGCGCTGCTCGTGCTCGGCCTGACCGGCGCCGCGGCCGGGCTCGGGCCGAGGCTGACTGGCGTGCTCACGCCGTTCCCCGTGTCCAACACGGTGCTCGCCGCGTTCGTGCTCGTGCTCGAGGGACCCGTGCAGCTCGACGACTTCTTCCGCGGCTTCCTGCGCGGCGCCTACGGCTTCGCGACGTTCTGCTTCCTCGTCGCCGTGCTCGTGATCCCGCTCGGGGCGCTCGGGGCGTTCCTGATCGCGCTGTGCGGCGCGATCCTCGCGCAGGTCCTCGCGCGGGCGCTTGCGCGCGCCGGCGAGCGGCGTCGCTCGGCGGCGGCCGGTGCGGGGGGCGCCGAGGCGCCCGCCAGTGCTACTGGTTCAGCCCGAGTGAATCTATGATTTCGCCGAACGTTTCCACTTCGAACGCTTCGACTTCGGCGATCGCTTCTTCGTAGTGGCGCGCGCGCTGCACGAGCGCCTTCAGCGACGCCGGCACCAGGCGCTTGAGCTGGTTCGGCATGAAGCCGACGCCGACGTAGTTTTCGTAGAACGTCTTGCGGAAGTGGATCGTGGTCGCGGGCAGCGCCGTGTAGCCGCTCGCCTTCCACGCGCGCAGGTCGCCACACACGTCGGGCAGCGGCGTGCGAACCTCGGCGAGCCCCTTGCGCGCGTATGCGTGCACGGCGCGGGTCAGCGCGGCGTCGCTCCAGCTCAGCTTCGAGACGGCGCGCGAGAACTTCGTGGCCGCCGCCAGTCCCGGTTGATAGCCGACAATCGTCATCGCCCCGATCACCTCCCACGTGAGCTTTTCGGAGTCTTCGTCCTGCGGCGAGCCGACCACGACCCGCCCGCATTCGCTGCGCAGGCGCCGGCGCAGCGCCGCGATCTTGGCGCGGGCGGTGTGCGACAGCCGGTGCCCCGTGGACACGAGCTCGTAGTTGGCCCGCACGTAGGCTTCGGTCGTTGTCACGTCGGAGGCCGCGAGCGAGGGCGAAGGCAGCATCGCCGCGCACGATCCGAGCGCGGCGAGCGTCGCCGACAGCGTGAGCACGGCCCCTCTCATCGACCCTGAGCCTACTCGCCCGCCGGGCGATTCGAGCCGTTTCGGAGCTCGCTCGGAGGCTTGACAACGCCAGAACTAAGGCGTTTTGAAGCAACTCTTACATTGACCACCGTTGGATGTGGCACGCTTCCGACCTCGACATCGGCGGGCTGGAGGGGGCGAGCCCGTCGGATGCCGTGCTCTCGCACATGCGCCGCAACGTACTCATCACCCTGGGCGCCGTCGTGCTCGTGTGGGGCGTGCTCGCGCTCGCGCTCGGTTCGGCGAGCCTGAAGCTCGGCTCCTCGGGCTCGAGCTCGCGCAGCGCCGCCTCGCCGGCGTGCCTGCCCGGCACGCTCGCGCACACGGCCACGCTGGCGGACACGAGCGTCGAGGTCTCGCCGGCGCCCGACACGGGCACGGCCAACCCGCACGCGCAGGTCAGCTTCCTCGGGGCGCCCGCCGCCGAGATCCACGTGCTCTCGGTGCTCGGCGAGCGCAGCGGCAGCCACGGCGGTCACCTGCGCGCTTACTCCCAGGGCGACGGCGCGAGCTTCCAGCCGGACGCTCCGTTCGCGGCCGGCGAGCGCGTCACCGTGCGCGCCGCGATCGGCAGCGGCGCGGGCAAGCCGGTGTCGTTCGGCTTCCGCGTGGACACGCCGTACTCGACGGCGCACACCGGCACGTTCCCCAACGCGCAGCCGCCGCCGCAGGACTACCAGACCTTCTACACGCAGCCCGGCGTGCAGGCGCCGGTGATGACCGTCACCGTGCCCGACCGCGATCCGGGCGCCGGCGAGATCCTCACGACCAACGGCCCCGGGCCGGGCCAGTACGGGCCGCTGATCTACACCCCGCAGGGGCGGCTCGTCTGGTTTCAGAAGCTGAGCGGCGGCGAAACGGCGGAGGACCTCAACGTTCAGACCTACGACGGGCAGCGCGTGCTGACGTGGTGGAAGGGGCGCGTGCTCTCGCTCGGCTTCGGCCAGGGCGAAGACGTCGTGATGGACTCCCACTACCGGACCGTCGCGAGGATCCCCGGCGGCAACGGTCTGAAGGCCGACCTGCACGAGCTGCAGATCGCCCCGCACGACGTCGCCTACATCACCGCCTACAACCCGATCCGCTGCGACCTGCGCTCGGTGCAGGGATCGGCCGCCGGCACGATCGTCGACACGGCGATCCAGCAGATCGACGTGCACACGGGCCTCGTGCGCTGGGAATGGCACAGCCTCGACCACATCGGCGCCGAGGAGTCCGAAGTCGAAGCGCCGAGCGGCCCCTCGCCATGGGACTACTTCCACCTCAACTCGATCGACCGCACGCCGAGCGGCGACCTTCTGATCTCGGCGCGCAGCACGTGGGCCGGCTACCTGCTGCAGGCGGGCAGCGGCAAGGTGCTGTGGCGCCTCGGCGGCAACAAGAGCTCGTTCGAGATGGGGCCCGGGACGAAGATGGCCTGGCAGCACGACGGGCGCGTGATGGCCGACGGCGAGCTGACGTTCTTCGACGACGGCTCGAACCCGCCGATCCACAGCCAGTCGCGCGGCCTGCGGATCGCGCTCGATCCGAAGACCCACCAAGCGCGCCTGACGAAGTCCTACACGCACGCCAACCCGCCGCTGCTGGCCGCGAGCCAGGGCAACATGCAGACGCTCGCAAACGGCAACGTGCTGCTCGGCTACGGCGGCGTTCCGGCGATCAGCGAGTTCGCCGCCGACGGCTCACTCGTGTTCGACGCCCACCAGCCGTTCGACATGTCCTTCTACAGGGCCTATCGCCGCCCCTGGAGCGGCCGTCCGGCGACGCTGCCGGCCGTGCTCGCCAGCCTCAACGACACCGAGGAAGAGACGATCGTGCACGCGAGCTGGAACGGCGCCACCGACGTGGCCGCCTGGCGGCTGCTGGCCGGCGAGCAGCCGGGATCGCTCAAGTCACAGGCCGTGATCCCGGTGAGCGGCTTCGAGAGCTCGGCGACGCTGCCGCGCAAGTACGCCTACGCGGCCGTGCAGGCGCTCGACTCCGCCGGTCAGGCGCTCGGCACGTCGAAGACGGCCGCCGTTGTCAGCTACGACGCCTCGCTGCGGAACTCCGGATGATCGCGGTCGGGCGGGCCTCCCGGCGGCCGCCCCGCGGGCGCCCTAGTAGGCCGGTTTGGACTTGTGCTTCTTCGTCGTCGTCGTGCTCGTCGGCGTCTTCGAGCTCGTCGGCGTCGAGCTCGTCGAGGACGACGATGACGAGCTGCTCGAGCCGCACCCGGCCACCGCGACGGTGCTCGCCAGCACGGCCAGGGCCGTTAGGATGGCGGTCAGTGGCGTTCTTCTCATGGGGCGGGCTCCAATCGTCGCTCGTGGGCTCGGCGGCCCACCCTACCAAGCACTTGCGACACCTCTCGCCGGTCGCGCTCGGCGGATCGCAGCCCGGCGGCCGGCGTTCGACAAGGGATCGGCGCGCATGAGCGTGGAGGTCACCGCGACCGCCGCAGCCGCCGAGCCGGCGGCGGTCGAGAACAAGCGCGGCTCTGGCTCGGCTTGGCTGCTGGCCGTCTGCTGCGTGGCGCAGTTCATGGTCATCCTCGACCTCAGCATCGTCAACGTGGCGCTGCCCTCGATCCAGTCGAGCCTCGAATTCTCCTCGCCCGAACTGCAGTGGGTCGTCGACGCGTACGCGATCACGTTCGCCGGCTTCCTGATGCTCGGCGGCCGCGCGGCCGACCACTACGGGCAGCGGCGCACGTTCGTGATCGCGCTCGTGCTGTTCGCAGTCACCTCGCTGGTCGGCGGCGCCGCGCCGAGCCAGGGCTGGCTGATCGGCGGTCGCGCGGTGCAGGGGATCGCCGGCGCGCTGATGGCGGCGTGCTCGCTGGCGATCATCACGGCGTCGTTCCCGCCCGGGCCGAAGCTGCACCGGGCGATCGGCATCTGGGCGATGATGAACGGGCTCGGCGGTGCCTGCGGCGTGCTGTTCGGCGGGATCATCGTCGAAGCGCTGAGCTGGCGCTGGGTGCTGTTGATCAACCCGCCGATCGCGCTCGGCGTGGCGATCGTCGCCTGGGCGGTCGTCACCGAGCGGGTGCGCAATCGCGAGCTGACGTTCGACCTGGCCGGTGCGCTGACGCTGACGATCGGCCAAATCATCCTCGTCTACGGCGTCGTCGAAGCGGGCCTGAAGGGCTGGAGCACGTTCGACGCGCTCGGCCCGATCGTCCTCGGGATCGCGCTGCTCGGCGTGTTCGGCCTGATCGAGGTGCGCTTCGCGTCGAACCCGCTGATCCCGTTCAAAGCGCTGACGAAGACGCTGCAGGCCGCGAACAACATCGTGCTGCTGTTCAGCGCGGCGCTGTTCCCGATGTGGGTGCTGAGCTCGCTCTACCTGCAGCAGGTGCTCGGGCTCTCGCCGTTGCACACCGGGCTGATCTTCCTGCCGATGACGCTCGTGCTGATGCTCGTCGCCCAGCGCGCCGGCAAACTCGTGAACCTGTTCGGCGTGCGTCCGGTGCTCGGCGCCGGCCTGGTGATGTTGACCGCCGGGCTCGTGCTGCTCAGCTTCATCGGCTCCAGCGGCAGCGGCATCGTCTACATCATGATCCCCGGCCTGCTCGTGGCGGCCGGAATCGCGATGTCGATCGTGCCGTCGACCATCGCGGCGACGACCGGCGCGAAGGAGGGCCAGGCGGGGCTCGCCTCCGGCCTCGTCAACACCTCGCGCCAGGTCGGCGGCGGCCTAGGCCTGGCGGTGCTGATCACGCTTGCCACGCAGCACACGACGCACCAGATCGGGTCCGGCGAGCAGGTCCCGGCAGCGCTCACGCAGGGCTTTGCGCTGGCGTACCGGATCGGCGCCGGCTGCGCCGGCGTGGCGGCGCTCTTGACGTTCCTCTCGTTGCCGGCGCCGGACGCGGCGGTCGCCAGGGGCGTGCGGCGCTTCGCGCTCGTGATCGGCCTCGTGCTCGCCCTGTTCGTCGGCCTGGCGGCGGGGTTCGCCGGCAACAAAGCGCCACCGGTCGGTCAGTACACGACCCACGGCGCCTACAGCTACGTGTCGGCGCCGACGCTGCACCCGCCCGAAATCCGCATCGCCAAGGAAGCGCCGGCCGCGCAGCTCGCGCCGGGCTACATCTTCACGGCCAACTTCCTCGACCTCAACGAACCCCCGATCATCGGCCAGAGCGGGCCGCTGATCCTCGACCGCCGGCTGCAGCCGGTGTGGTTCCAGCCGGTGCCCGAAAAGGTCGTCGCCGCGAACCTCAGCCTGCAGAGCTACCACGGCAAGCCGGCGCTCGCGTGGTGGCAGGGCAAGGTCACGAACACGGGCGCGACCGAAAGCGGCGAATACGTGGTCGTCGACCAGCACTACCGGCAGGTGGCGCGCTTGAAGGCGACCGGCGGCTGGGTGCTCACGCTGCACGAGATCGTGATCGACGGCGAGCACGCCTGGGTCACGGCGAACAAGAACATCCCGAAGAACCTCGCCTCCTACGGCGGCGCCTACAACGGCGCGCTGATCGACTCGGCCGTGCAGGAGTACGACCTGAAGACGGGCAAGCTCGAGCGCAACTGGGATGCGATCGACCACATCCCGCTGAGCCAGTCCCAGGCATCGCTGCCGACCAACGGCTTCCCCTGGGACGCGTACCACATCAACTCGATCCAGCTGATCGGCGAAGGCAAGTTCCTCGTCTCGATGCGCGACACGTTCGCCGCTTACCTCGTCGACATCTCGAGCGGTCGGATCGAATGGACGCTCGGGGGCAGGGACTCGAGCTTCAAGTTCGGGCCGGGCGCCAAGTTCGAATGGCAGCACGACGTGGTGCTGCAACCGGACTCGACGGTCAGCGTGTTCGACGACCACTGCTGCCGGCTGACCGGCGGCGGCACCTCGGTCGACCCGACCGGGCCCTCGCGCGGCCTCGTGCTGAAGCTCGACCAGCAGGCGCACAGGGCGTCGCTCGTCGCCCAGTACGGCGAGCGCGGCGACTTCCGCTCCGAATACATGGGCGACACCCAGCCGCAGGCCAACGGCAACGTGTTCGTCGGCTGGGGCTCGGAACCGTACTTCTCCGAGTACGACAAAGCCGGCAGGCTGCTGTTCGAAGGCGAGTTTCCCGGTCCCAACGTGAGCTACCGCGCGACGCTCGAGCCGTGGGTTGGGGAGCCGCTGAGCGCACCCGCCGGCGCGGCGCGCCGGTCGGGCGGCAAGACGTTCGTCTACGCGAGCTGGAACGGCGCCACGCGCCTGGCCTCCTGGCGGGTGCTCGCGGGCTCCGGCGCCGGCTCGCTCGCGCCCGTCGCCACGCACGCGAAGGAGGGCTTCGAGACGGCGATCGAAGTGCCGCAGAGCTACCGCAGCTTCAAGCTGCAGGCGCTCGATGCCCAGGGGCGCGTGATCGGCAGCTCGCAGCCGTTCGTGCCGCTAGGATCAGCGCGATGACGAGCCCGCCAAGCCCGTTCCACCACGCTCTGCGGCGGGCATAGCGTGCGCGCGCTGCGCTCGGCCGGGCTCGCGCTCGGCTCGCTCTCGATCGCCGCCGGCCTGGGCGCCTGCGGCGGCACGACGCCCGCGACCTCGGCCACGCTGAGCGCGTCGGTCAGGGCGGCGGCCACCGGCGGCGTCGCCGTCTCGCCGCAGCCGGGCACGCCGGACGCGTCGGCCACGACCCAGATCAGCTTCCTCGGCGCCGCCGGCACGAAGGTCTCCGACGTGCGCGTGTCGGGCTCGCAGAGCGGCGCCCACTCGGGCGTGCTGCGCGCCTACTCGACGGGCACCGGCGAAAGCTTCCTGCCGAGCCACCCGTTCCGGGCCGGCGAGAAGGTGACCGTCCACGCGCAGGCGGGCGGCGCGGCGGTCAGCACGAGCTTTACGATCGCCCACCAGGCGCCGGTCAGCCAGAAGCAGTTCCCGCTGAACCCGGGCGACGCCAAGGCAGTTCAGCACTACAGCTCGGCACCGTCGCTGACGCCCTCGACGGTACGGATCACGACCAAGGCCAAGCCGGGCGCCGCTCCCGGCGATCTGTTCCTCGCGCCCTACCAGGGCAAGGGCACGCCGGGGCCGATGATCGCCGAACAGGACGGCAGCCTCGTGTGGTTCAAACCGCTGCCCGCCGGCGAGACGGCGACGAACCTGCAGGTCCAGCAGTACGAAGGCAAGCCGGTGCTGACGTGGTGGCAGGGGCGGGTTCTCGCAGTCGGCTTCGGCCAGGGGGCGATCGAGGTCTACAACACCTCCTACCAGCACGTGCGAACGATCCGGGCGGGCAACGGCTACCACGCCGACCTGCACGAGATCCACCTGACGCCGGACGGTACGGCGTGGAGCGACGACTTCGACCCGATCAAGATGAATCTGTCGGGCGTCGGAGGCAAATCGGACGGCGTGCTGACCGACTCGATCATCCAGCAGATCGACATCAAGACGGGCCTGGTGATGTGGGAGTGGCACGCGCTCGGGCACATCCCGCTGTCGGAGTCGAACAACCCGGTGCCCAAATACAGCTACCCGTGGGACTACGTGCACATCAACTCGATCTCGCCGGGCCCGAACGGCGACGTGCTGCTGTCCTCGCGCAACACGTGGGCGCTGTACGACGTCGACATCGCCAGCGGGCAGATCCGCTGGCGCCTCGGCGGCAAGCGCTCGAGCCTGAAGCTCGGCGCGGGCACGCGCGAGTACTGGCAGCACGACGCCGAGTGGCAGCCGGGCGGGCTGATCTCG
>DATINR010000116.1:0-14404 GCA_035473995.1 Solirubrobacteraceae bacterium | reverse complement strand
CGGCGCGTTCGCGCTGCCGGCGCTCGGCTTCGCGCTGGGGCCGATCTTCAAGAGCACGCCGCACCACTGGGAGACGGTCGGCAAGGAGTCGGACTTCAACGAAGACAACTACGTGCCGGTCACGTTCACGCTGACGGCGGGGATCGGCGAGGCGGGCAAGACGACGGCGTACGTGCGCAAGTTCAACCCGAAGATCGACACGGACGCGAGCGACAAGGACTCGACGTACATCGCGATCTCGAGCCGTTGCGCGCACCTGGGCTGCCCCGTTCGCTGGGTCGACGCGGCGGAGCGCTTCATCTGCCCGTGCCACGGCGGCGTGTACGACCTGCTGGGCAAGCGCGTGGGCGGGCCTCCGGTGCGCCCGCTCGACCGCTTCTACACGCGCGTGGAGGGCGAATTCGTGCAGGTCGGGCCGCGCTTCAGCGTCAACAGCGAGCTCAAACGCTTCTCGCCGCGAGACCCGGGCGAGCCGCTGGACGGCGTCGGCCAGTTCCTCTACCCCTCGCGCCCGAGCGCGCAGAAGCTGTAGGCGGAGCGAGAACGGTGCCCAAGCTCCCCAAGCTCCCCGCCCCTCCGCTGCCGGCAGCGCTGCAGGCACCGCCACCGCGGCCGGGCGAGGGCAACGGCAAGGGCGGCCCGCTGGAGGACGCCAAGGAGGCGGGGATCAGCGTCGTCGACTGGGTCGACGAGCGCACGTCGCTGAGCGGCGCCGGGCGCTGGCTGCTGTTCCGGAAGGTGCCGAAGGGCACCAACTGGTTCTACACGCTGGGCTCGGCGACGATGTTCGCCTTCCTCTCCCAGGCCGTCACGGGCGTGTTCCTGGCGATGTACTACCGCCCGGACCCGGCGGGCGGCGCGTACGAATCGATCCGTCACGTGACCAACGAAGTGTTCCTCGGCCAGTTCGTGCGCGGCATGCACAAGTGGGGCTCGAGCGTGATGGTGATCCTGATCTTCCTGCACATGGGCCGCACGTTCTTCTTCGGGGCCTACAAGTACCCACGTGAGCTGAACTGGGTGATCGGCGTGGTGCTGCTGATCCTGACGATGACGATGTCGTTCACGGGCTACCTGCTGCCGTTCGACCAGCGCGCGTACTGGGCGACGATCGTCGGCGTGAACATCAACGGCACGGGGCCGCTGATCGGGCCATATCTGAGCGACTTCCTACGCGGCGGCGGCGAATTCGGGGCGACGACGCTGTCGCGCTTCTATGCGATCCACATGCTGCTGGTCCCTGGGCTGCTCGCTGCGCTGATCGGCTTTCACCTGTACCTCGTGGCCAAGCTCGGCACGACGGCGCCGCCTTGGTCGAAAGCCGAGGAGCGCCACGAGCTGCTCGAGGCCGAGGTCTAAGCGAGATGAATCAGCGCGAGAAGGAGGAGTACCTCCGCGAGTACGCGATCCTGAAGTCCAAAGGCAAGCCGTTCTTCCCGTACGCCGTGGCCAAGGACGGCGCGATGGCGTGCGTGGTGATGATCGTGATCATCTCGATGTCGCTGGTGCTCGGCGCGGAGCTCGGCTCGAAGGCGAACCCGACGACGACGACGTACGTGCCGCGTCCGGAGTGGTACTTCTTCTTCCTCTTCGAGGTCCTGCGCGTGATCAAGCCGCCGAGCCTCGTGCCGCTGGCGACGATCGGCGTGCCGACGATCGGCATGATCCTGCTGTTCCTGCTGCCGTTCTACGACCGCAGCCCCGAGCGCCGTCCCGAGCGCCGCCCGATCGCGACGATCACGGGAATCGCCGTGATCGGCGCGATGGCCTTCCTCACCTACTCGGGCGCCAACGCGGGCTCGCCGACGGCGATCGAAATGGAGACTCCGAAGGCGGTGCTCAACGCGGGTGGTAAGACGCTGGCGGAATATGAAGCGGGCAAGAAGGTGGTGGCCCAGTCGGGTTGCCTTGCGTGCCACAAGATCGGCGACAACGGCAACGACGGCCCGGGGCCGCAGTTGACGAACATCGGCTCGCGCCTACCGCGACAGGGAATCGCGCGCACGCTCGTGAACCCGACGGCGCCGATGCCGTCGTTCAAGAACCTGCCGCCGAAGAAGTTCAACGCGGTCGTAGCCTTCCTCGCGCAGCTCAAGCAGTAGCTTCTGCAGATGGGCTCCGGTCCCCCCACGGGCTCCGCGTCGGGTCGTCTGGAGGCCGAGCAGGTGCGTTCGATGTTCGACGGCATCGCCGGCGTCTATGACCTGCTGAACACTGCGATGACGGCCGGGCTGCACCACCGCTGGCGCTCGCGGGCGGCCGATCTGGCTCGCGTCGGTCCAGGCGATCGCGTGCTCGACGTTGCCACGGGCACGGGCGACTTGGCACTCGAGCTCGCAGGGCGGGTCGGCCCGGGCGGCGAGGTGATCGGCAGCGACTTCGCCGAGGGCATGCTCGAACGGGCGCGCGAGAAGGCGGCGGCGCGCGGCGAGGGGCAAGGCGGCGTGCGCCCTCGCTTTGAATGGGGCGATGCGCTCGAGCTCCAGTACCCGAGCGCCTCCTTCGACGCCGCGACGGTCGGCTTCGGCGCGCGCAACTTCGCCGACCTCGCTCGCGGGCTGGCCGAGATGCGCCGCGTGGTGCGCCCGGGCGGGCGCGTGGTCGTGCTCGAGATCACGACGCCCGTGAGGCCTCCGCTGTCGACCTTCTACGCCTTGTGGTTCGACCGCGTGGTGCCGCTGCTCGGGCGCGCCGTGCAGGCGGCGGCCCGCGAGCTGAGCGGGCTGCGCTCGACCGCCGGCTCAGGCATGGAAAACGGCTCGAACGGGGCGTCCCATGCACCGAGCGGAATCGCGGCGGCGTACACGTACCTGCCGAACTCGGTCAAGCGCTTCCCGGCGCCGGCGGCACTGGCGGCGGAGCTCGACCGTGCGGGACTGCAGGAGATCTCCTATGTGCTGCTGGCGGGCGGGATCGTGGCGATCCACGCGGGCACGGTGCCGGCCGGCGCGATGCGCGACGGTGAGCGACGGTGAGCGCGCTCGACGGTGCCCCGGCGATGAGTGCGGAGGAGGAAGGCGTGGAGGGCGTCGACGCGATCATGCGCCGCGGCGGCGAGGAGCTGCGCGAGCGCATGGGCCGCGTGGAGCGCCACCTGGAGCTGGTCACGGCGCGGGCGGGAGAGCCGCTGGCGGTGCACGCCAATGCGACGGTGCGCGCGGGCGGCAAGCGCCTGCGCCCGCTGCTGGTCGTGCTGGCAGCCGAATCGGCGGGCGGGCCGCCGCAGACGGCGGGAGGCGAGGAGCGCCTCGAGCGCGCGGCGGTGGCAGTCGAGCTGGTGCACTCGGCGACGCTCGTGCACGACGACCTGATCGACGGCGCGCAACTGCGCCGTGGGCATCCGACGGTTGCGGCCGAGGCCGGGCGCGAGGTCGCGGTGGCGACCGGCGACTTGCTGTTCTCACTTGCTTTCGCCGAGCTGGCACGCAACGAGAGCGCGATCCAGCTGCGCGCGCTCTCGGACGCGAGCTCGGCGCTCGCGGCCGGCGAGCTGCTCCAGCGCGAGGATGCCTATGCAGCGCACGTGCCGGTCGAGCGCTACCTGCGCCGCTGCGAGCTGAAGACGGCGGCGCTGTTCGAGGCGGCTTGCCGCCTCGGAGCGCTGACGGCGGCGCAGGGCTCGACCGAGCTGGCCGACTCGCTCGGCGCGTTCGCCAGGCGCATCGGCCTGGCCTTCCAGATGCTCGACGACGTGCTCGACGTCTCGGGCCCGGTCGAGCGCACGGGCAAGGCACGCGGCACGGACCTGCTCGACGGCACGGTCACGCTGCCGTTCATCCTCGCGCGCGAGCGCGAGCCCGAGCTCGCGTGCTTCGACCTTGCAGCCCTGAGCGGTCCGCAGCAGGCCGAGGAGCTGTGTGAGCGGATCGCCGCCACGGGCGCACTGGACGAGGCGCGCGAGCGGGCGCTTGGGGTGGTCGCGGAGGCGAAGGCCGAGCTGCCGGCGATCTTGCCTGATGGGCGGGCGGGGTTGCTGGATCTGGTGGCGGACGCTGTGGTCGAGCGGTACAGGTAGCACGCGCTGAGGTGGGGCGGGCCGCACGCGCCCGGCCTCTGGCGCAGCCAGTAAACGGCGTCCGGCCTCTTAGTCGAGCCGACCTCCGCTCCTCGCTACTACTTGTGAACGCTTCGGTCGCCACGACTGTTACTTGGGCGGCCATCCGGGCCGCCTGGTTCTTGCGACGGAGGCTGTCGCGTGGCCGTCCGGGCCGGCTAAAGCGCTGCTCGCGACTGGAGGCTCAGAAGTCCGACGGCGTGATGAGATCCGCGTCCAACGCCCGCACGAAGAAGTCGACTTCCTCGGACATGTTTGCGTGCGTCATGCGGCGTAGGTCGCCGAGCAATGCTCCTGCGGCGCGGTCGAGCTCGTCGTCGAGCAGCTCGACGGCGGCTTGCTCGAAGACGCCCTCGCGGCGGGACTCGCACTCGGGGCAGCGCAGCACGATGCGCCAGTGGCGCACGCCTTCCTCGCACCAGTCGAGCGGATAGACGAGCTCGCCGCCGCAGTTGAAGCAGACGTGCAGCTGATCCGGCGTGCAAGGCGCGGCGGTGTTCCCCGAGCGCTCCTGACCCTTGGCTGCGGTCTTCGCAGCGGCCTGCGGGGGCTTCGGTGCGCGGGGGTGGATGTCGGGGCTTTCTGGGGTCTGCATGCCTGCTCAGGAGGTTCATCGACGGCAGGCAGCGACGGCTTTAGCGCATTGCGCCCGCACCCGGTCCTCCGTGCAGTGGCGTCCGAGAGCGGTCTGCCAGGCGCACGGGCGCCAACGACTCGGTGGTAGCTTGGGGTTGCCTATGGCCACCGCCATCCGCCCGATCGGCCACGAGGAGCGCCTCAGCCTCGTGGAGCACCTCGACGAGCTGCGCACGCGCCTGATCATCAGCGGGATCGTGCTGGCGGTCGTCTTCGGCATCTGCCTGTGGCAGAACCACGAACTGCTGCATGTCCTCAACAAACCGCTGCAGACGCAGACGAAGAAGCAGGTCGCCAAGGGCCAGGGCACGGTCGGTCAGGCGGTGCTCGCACAGCAGGGCGTGCTGAAGCTCTCCGGCGACACGCGCGCGGCGCTGGAAGCGCTCGAGCGTCCCGGCAGCGGCCTCTCGCCGGCGGCGCGCGCGCAGTTGCCAGGGCTGATCGCGGCGATGAAGGCCGACGTCGCGAAGATCCCGAAGAAGCCGGTCGGCGACAACCCGGTCACGCTCGGCGTGGGGGAGCCGTTCACGACGACGATCACGGTGTCGCTGCTGTTCGCGCTCGTGATCTCGCTGCCGCTGATCCTCTACGAGGTGTACGGCTTCGTCGTACCAGCGCTCAGCCCCGATGAGAAACGCGCGGCGAAACCGCTGCTGATGGCGGTGCCGTTCCTGTTCGCGGCGGGCGTGCTGTTCGGCTACTTCGTCGTGCTGCCGGCGGCGGTGCGCTTCTTCGTCAACTTCAACGCGAGCGAGTTCAACGTGCTCGTGCAGGCGAGCCAGTTCTACAAATTCGCCGCCACGGTGCTGCTCGCGATGGGCCTCGTGTTCCAGGTGCCCGTCGTGATCCTCGGCGTCACGCGAATCGGCCTGGTGTCGGTCGAGCGGCTGCGCAAGAGCCGCCGCTACGCGATCGTCGCCTGCGCGGCGATTGCTGCGTTCCTGCCGGGCGACGCAATCACGCTGGTGCTCGAGACGGTCCCGCTGTATCTGCTGTATGAGGCGAGTATCCTGGTGGCCGCGCTTGTCGGACGGAGAGCCGCCAGGCGCGATCAGGGTGCCGGGGGTTCTACGGGGAGTCCGGCACCGCATCCGGAAGAGACAGCGGAGCAAAGCGTGCAGCAGATCATCGACCACGTCGATCCAGACCACACAAGCTGATGCTCTTTGACCTCAGAGGCAAGCACCGTCGCCGCGCGGTCAAGGTGATCTATGTCGGCCTGGCGCTGCTGGTCGGCGGCGGGCTGATCCTGTTCGGCGTCGGCGCGGGCTCGGGCGGGGGCGGCCTGCTCAACGCGGCGACCGAAAACGAAGGCTCCGGCGGCGCGAGCTTCTCCAGCCAGATCAAGAAGTACGACAAGCAGGTCAAAAAGCAGCCGACCAACGTTGCCGCCTGGGAAAAACTGACTGCCGCGCAACTGCACGAAGCGGGCGGCGAAGCGTACGTCAACGCACAGACCGGGGCGCCGACGGCGAAGGGCAAGGAACTGTTCTCGCAGGCTTCGCGCTCGTGGGAAAGCTATCTGGCGCTGAATCCGCCCAAGCCGAGCCTGGAACTGGCCAAGCTGATGCTGCGTGTCTACGGCGCCGAAGGGCTCAACCAGCCGAGCTCCGCCGTGCAGGTGCTGCAGATCGTCGTTGCGGCCGAACCGAAGAACGCCTCCTACTACGCGGCGCTCGCCGAGTACGCCTACAAAGCCAAGAACACGCGGGTCGGCGACTTGGCCACGACCAAGGCCGTGGCGCTCGCGCCGGCGGCCGAACGAGACCGTGTGAAGAAAGAACTCGAATCGGTCAAGAAGGGCCCGCAAGGCGAAGTCCTCACGACGACGACCAACGGCACGGTCTACACGGGTAAGGCCAACGGAAAAGGCGGATTCGAAGCAACTGCGGTCAAATCGACGGCGCAGCCGAAGACGCCGACCGGCACGACGTCGACGGGCAAGACCAAATAGCCGCCCTCGGCTAGAATCGCTGCCTGAGCCGGCCAGCGCCGGCGCCCTTCCGGGCCGTTAGCTCAACCGGCAGAGCAGGGGCCTCTTAAGCCCAAGGTTGCAGGTTCGATTCCTGCACGGCCCATCCAATCCGCGCGCGCCGTCGAGCTCACCGCTCGGCGACGACGCGCACCGTGCGCAGCAGCCGGTCGCTCGCCCCGCGCACGCTGCCACCCTGCTCGAGCGTGCTCTGGATGTAGGCAAGCGTGTCGGCGGTCAGGCGCTCGCCCGGTAGGACGTTGGGAATCCCCGGTGGGTAGGTGGCAAGCGACTCGGCGGCGATCCGCCCGGCGGCCTGCCCGGCGGGCACGACCTCCTGCTTGCCGAGGAACGCGTCGCGCGGAGTCATCGCGAGCTCACCCCACGGCGGCGGCGCGGCGAAGCTGGCGCTCTCGCCCGTCGGGTCGAGTCCCACACGCTCGACGGCAGCGCGCAGCGCCTGCACGAGCCGCGCGGCCTCGGGCATCGCACGCTCGCCCATGCCGAACACGGCGACGATCACGTTCTGGGCGTACAGCTCGAGGTTGATGTCGCCCAGCTCGCGCAGCAGCGGCGCCATTTCGTAGCCGTTGGCCGCGATCCCACGCACGTCGATCGCGACGCGTAGGGGGTCGTAGGCGAACACGCCCGAGCGCCCGCATAAGCGCTCGTCGAGCACGTCGAGCCCCTCGATCTCCCTGATCTGCGCGCGCGTCTGCACGAGCCCGCGCATCGTTTCGTCGAGCAGCGCGCGGCCGTGCACGGCCGCCTGTCGGCGGGCACCGTCGAGCGAGGCCGTCAGCAGCGCGCTCGGGCTGGTCGACTCGGTCAGCGTCACGGCCCGGTCGACTGCGTCTGCGCCGATCCGTCCGCCGGCGCCTAGGTGGAGCATGGCCGACTGCGTCAGGCTGCCGACGATCTTGTGCGTGCTCGAGATCACCAGATCTGCGCCGAGCGAGAGCGCGTGCGCGGGCAGCTGCTCGTGGAAGGCCAGGTGCGCGCCCCACGCCTCGTCGACGATCAGCGGCACGCCGCGCGCGTGTGCCACCTCAGCCAAGACGGCCACGTCGGCGACCGCGCCGAAGTAGGTCGGCGAGACGATCCACGCCGCAACCGCCCCCGGCGTCCGCGCCAGCGCGTCGTCGAGCGTCTGCGGCGAGAGGCAGTGGGCGATCCCCAGCTCCGGGTCGACCTCGGCCGCAGCGAACGTCGGTCGCAGACCTGAGAGCACGAGCGCGTCGATCGCACTCGAGTGGGCATTGCGCTGCACGACGATCTCATCTCCGTAGTGAGCCAGCGCGAGCCCGGCCGAGAGGTTGCCCTGCGAGGCGCCGTTGACCAGGAACCAGGCGCGCGTCGCTCCCCATGCCTCGGCCGCCAGCTCCTGCGCAAGCTCGAACGGGGTCGGCTCGGGGCCGACGTCGATCCCGTGCGTGAGCGCCGGGATGTCGAGGCTCAGCGCCCGCTCGCCGATCGCGTGCGCAAGACCCGGATCGGCGCCCGGGCCGCCCTTGTGGCCGGGCACGTGCAGGCGCGCCGGGTCACGCTCGGCGTAATCGAGCAGCGCGTCCAGATAAGGGGTCTGTTCTTGGCGAGAGCTCATGCCTTGCAGGCTAGAGCCCCGCCGCGGTCTTGCCCGGCCCCGCCGTGAGCCGGTCCCGCTAGACGCTCGTCGGGTCCGCCGCGGCTCTGCCCTGGCCGAGCAGCGTTTCCCGCCCGGCGTCAGTCCAGATCGTCTGCTCGCGGCCCGGGCCGACGCCGATCAGCGTGACCGGTGCCCCGGTGTGCTCGGCGATGTAATCGAGATATTCGCCCGCGCCGTCGGGTAGATCTGAGAGCGTGCGGCATTCGCCGAGGTCCTCGCTCCAGCCGCGCAGCTCCGTCAGCTCGGCCGTTGAATGGTGCAGCACCGTCTGGTGGTAGGGGAAGTCCTCGAACACGGCGTCGTCGGCGCCGCGGTAGCTCGTGCAGACCTGGATGCGGTCGAGTCCCGAGAGCACGTCGAGCTTGGTCACGACTAGCCCAGTCAGCGTGTTCAGCCGCGCCGCGTAGCGCAGTGCGACGAGGTCGAGCCAGCCGGTGCGCCGTGGCCTGCCGGTCGTCGTGCCGAACTCGCCGCCGCGCGAGCGGATCAGCTCGCCCATGTCGTCGTGCAGCTCGCTTGGAAACGGCCCTGCGCCGACCCGCGTCGTATACGCCTTGGAGATGCCCCACACTTCGTCGATGTCCTTCGGGCCGACGCCCGTGCCCACGCAGGCCGCCCCCGACAGCGGGTTGGACGAGGTGACGAACGGATAGGTGCCGTGGTCGATGTCGAGCATCGCCCCCTGCGCGCCCTCGAAGATCACCTTCTGCCCGTCGTCGAGCAGATCCCACATCAGCTTCGAGGTGTCCGCGATGTGCTGCTCGAGGCGGTGACCGAAGGTGAGGTATTCCTCGGTCATCGTGTGCAGGTCCAGCGACGGGTCCTTCTCGAAAGGTCGCAGCGACAGGCGCTTGGGCTCCATCGCGGCGACGATCTTCTTCTTCAGGATCTTCTCGTCGAGCAGGTCCTGCAGGCGGATCCCCAGCCGCGCCGCCTTGTCCGCGTAGCACGGGCCGATCCCGCGGCGCGTGGTGCCGATCTGCAGGCTGCCCAGCTTCGCCTCGCCGGCGTGGTCGAGCAGCAGGTGGTAGGGCATGATCAGATGGGCGTTGGCCGAGATGCGCAGGCCGCCGACGTCCACGCGCCGCGCGCGCAGCGCATCGAGCTCGCCGATCAGCACCTTCGGATCGATCACGACGCCGTTTCCGATTACGCAGCACTTGCCCGGATAGAGGATCCCGGAGGGGATCAGGTGCAGCTTCCACTCCTCGCCGTCGCGCACGATCGTGTGCCCGGCGTTGTTGCCGCCCTGGAAGCGCACGACCGCGTCCGCCTGCTCGGCGAGCAGGTCGGTGATCTTTCCCTTCCCCTCATCGCCCCACTGGGCGCCTACGATCACGATTCCGGGCATGTCAGGTGCAGTCTACGTAGGGTGAGCCTCGTTCAAGCCCCAGTCGCCGCGAACGACCGGACGCTCAGGCCAGGCGCGCCCGCACGGTCTCCTCGCCATCGCCCGCATCGCCGTCGGGCGCCTCTGCGAAGCGCACCCTTCGTTTGCTCGCCTGCTCCGGGCGCGCGGCCGGCGCTCTGCGCTTGAGCCGGTCGTCTTCGCCGAACAGCGGTAGCCCGTCGCCGCAGATCGCAACCAGCCGCGAGACGGTGCGCTCGCCGAGCTGCTCGATCAGCTCGTCGTAGCGGAGGTTGGTCGTGACGATCATCGCCCGCTCGTCCTCGTAGCGGCTGTTGACGATCGAGTAGAGCTGCTCGAGCACCCACTCGGTCGTGTTCTCCGCCCCGAGGTCGTCGATGTGCAGCAGGTCGACCGCGGCGAGCTGCTCGAGGAAGCCGATCATCCCCGCCTCGGTCTCGATTGCCGCGCGGATCAGGTTGAGCAGCCGCGGCAGCGAGTAGATCGCCACCGAGCGTCCCGCGTCGATCGCCGCCTTGGAGACGATCATCGCGAGCGTCGTCTTGCCCGTGCCGACGTCGCCCATCAGCCACAGTCCCCGCCCCGCGTCGAGATTTGCGTCGATCTCGCGCACGTAGCGGCGCACCTCCTGCACCACGTCTGGCGCCACACGCGCGATTTCTGGCACCGGCGGGCGCTCGAAGGAGACGCCGCGGTAGTGCCTTGGCATACGGCCCTCCAGGCCCGCCATCCGTCGCTTGGCGATCCGCCCCGCGCGACAGCGGCAGTCGCTTGTCGTGTTCGTCTGCTCATCGAGCACGAAGCCGCTGCCGTCGCACAGCCCGTAGGGGCACGGTCCATCTGCCGGCAAGCTCGCGGGTACCTGCGCGTCGGAAAGGTCACTCACGGCGCGTAGCGCTCACCGGCGTAGTTGTTGAACTTCGGGTACTCCTTCTGGAAGGTCAGCGTGACTTTCCCGACCGCCCCATTTCGATGCTTGGCGATGATCAGGTCGGCCTCGCCCTCGCGTTCTGAGTCCTCGTTGTAGTACTCGTCGCGGTAGATGAACATCACGAGGTCGGAGTCCTGCTCGAGGTTCCCCGACTCGCGCAGATCGGAGAGCTGTGGCTTCTTGTCCGGGCGCGTCTCCACCGCGCGGCTCAGCTGCGAGAGCGCGATCACCGGCACGCCCAGCTCGCGCGCGAGGATCTTCAGACCACGGCTCAGCTCGCCGACCGCCGTCACGCGGCTGTCGTAGCGGCTGTCGGTGCGCATCAGCTGCAGGTAGTCGATGATGATCAGCCCGAGGCCGCCCTCGCACTGACTGTGCAGCCGGCGGGCCTTGGCGCGGATCTCGAGCATGCCGACGTCGCTCGAGTCGTCCACCCACAACGGCGCCGCCGCGAGCACCTGCGAGGCCTTGAGGATCTTCGGCCAGCGCTGCTCGGCCACGCGGCCCTTGCGCAGCTCCTCGCCCTTGATCCGCGCCTGCGAGGCGACGAAGCGCTGCGCCAGCTCGGCCTCCGCCATCTCCAGCGAGAACAGGGCGACCGGCTTGTTGTGTTCGACCGCCGCGTTCTCGGCGATGTTGCAGACGAGCGCGCTCTTGCCCATCGCCGGGCGCGCCGCGATGATGATCAGGTTGCCCGGCTGAAAGCCTCCTGTGATCTCGTCGAGATCCTTGAAGCCCGACGGCGTGCCCGTCAGCGAAGTGCCTTCGATCGACAGGCGGTGGAGCTTGTCGAGCTCCTCGTGCAGCACCTCCTCGATTGCCCTGAAGTCCTGCTGGCGATCGTCGCGCGCGACCTCGAGCATCGCCTTCTCCGCCTGCTCGACCAGCTCGCGCGGTGGCGCCTGGTGGCCGGCCACGCTCTCCTGAATCTCATAGGAGGCCTTCAGCAGTCGCCGCAGCAGCGCGTTCTCGCGCACGATCTGCGCGTAGCGCCGCGCGTGACCGGCCGACGGCACGACGCCGGTGAGCTCGTCGACGGCAGCCGCCCCGCCGATCTCCTCGAGCTTGCCCGACTGGCGCAAGCGGTCGATCACCGTCAGCGTGTCGACCGGCTCGCTCTCGTTGTAGAGCGCCAGCATCGCGTCGTAGATCGCGCCATGGCGCTCGCGATAGAAGTCGTCCGCGCGCAGCCCCTCCTCGATCACCAGCGCGTACAGCGAGCGGTCCGACAGCAGGATCGCCCCCAGCACAGACTGCTCGGCCTCGAGGTTGTGCGGCGGCGTGAGGCCCGCCCGCGAGGCTCCGTTCGTGCCGTTGGTTGTCGCGACCGCGCTCATGGGTTGAGCGAGTCTAGGGTCGCGGCCATTCCGACTCGGAGGCTGTTCCCGCAAATCGCGGGATCGCATTTGCAGCGGTCCGCCGGTCCGTGCCGATCAAGGCGTTGGATATGCAGTCGGCCCTTCACGAACACATGTTCGCAGTTGAGGCGGCGGGCAAGACATGGATCAGACCGGCATCCAGCCTCGTCGAGCCGACCTCCGCCTCCTCGTTACAACAGGAGAACGCCCCGGTCGCCACGACCGCTACCGGGGCCGGCCATCCGGGCAGGCCGACAGTTCGTGACTCGCCCTATGAACTACGACGGTGCAGACGCGCGAGCGAGCAACTACTTCTTCGCGACGACCATCGTCTTGATGGTCGCGGGGACGCCGTCGACGACCTCGACGACGACCATGTAGGTGCCGACGTTCTTGATCGGCTCCGGCAGGTGCACGTTGCGTTTGTCGATCTTCAGGCCGCGTGCTTCCTTGATCGCGTTGGCGATGTCCTGTGCCGTGACCGAGCCGAACAGGCGACCGTCTGCCCCCGCCTGCTGAGGGATCGTCAGCACCGTGCGGTTGAGCAGGTTGACGTTCTCCTCGGCTTTCTCGATCGCGTTGCGCTCGGCGCGCTCGGCGGCCTCCTGGCGCTGGCGGATCGCCTCGACCGCGCCCTTCGTTGCCGGCTGGGCCAGCTTGCGCGGCATCAGGTAATTGCGCAGGTAGCCCTTGGAGACGTCTACGACGTTGCCCTGCTCGCCGAGCGTCTCGACGTCCTGCAGAAGGATGGCGTCCGGCATCGTCGTCCTAGCGGTCGCGATCGCCGCGGTCGCGTCGCGGACTGTCCTCGCGCCCGCCCTCGTTGACGTAGGGCAGCAGCGCGAGCTCACGAGCGCGCTTGACGGCGCGCGCGATCTGCACCTGGTGGCGCCGGCAGGAGCCCGTGATCCGGCGCGAGCGGATCTTGCCCTTCTCCGAGATGAACTTGCGCAGCGAGGCGACGTCCTTGTAGTCGACCTGCTCGACCTTGTCGCGGCAGTACTGGCAGGACTTGCGTCGCCCGCTTCCGACCCCGCCCTTCTTGTCGCGCCGGCGAACCGGCTTGCCGCGTCCGCGTGCCTTGGCCATCAGCGGAGCCCGCCGCCGAGGCGGCTGCAGTAGGTGGGCGTGGAAACGGGTGAATGCACAAGAACCTCTCTGTAACTGGTGATGCTCAGAACGGAATGTCGTCGTCGCCGGTGCTGCCGGCGGGCGCAGTCTGGAAGTCGCCTTCGTCGATCGGCACCTCGCCCCCCGAGGGAGCTCCGCCCGACTGACGCGCCCCGATCGGTCCGCCTCCGCCGGAGGCGTCTTCACGCGAGCCCAGGAACTGCACCGAATCGGCAATGATATCGGTTGCCTGGCGCTTTGTGCCGTCCTGCGCTTCCCACTCGCGCCACTCCAGGCGCCCGTCGATCGCGACGGGCCGTCCCTTGGACAGATAGCGCGCCGCGTTCTCGCCCTGCGCGCCCCACACGGTGACGTCGAAGTAGTTGGGCTTGTCGACCCATTCGCCGGACGCGCCGTCCTTGCGCCGCGTGTTGCAGGCGATGCGCAGCTTGCAGACCGACGTGCCGCTCGGCAGCGAGCGCAGCTCTGGATCGGCGGTCAGATTGCCGGTCATCACGACCCTGTTGATGTTGGTGGCGGCCACGGTTCCTCTTCCTTTCGGCTTGTAGCTTGCCTTCTCTCGGGCTGCTCGACTCTCAGAATTACGAACGGACGAGTCTAGACCGGCTTGCGGGTGCGAACCTCGCGCGCCGCGCTTCGAGCCCGCTAATTGCGGTCGTCCGCGGCGCCGGTCGGGGCACGTCGCGCGCGCGGGGAGGTGCCGAACACCTCGTCCCAGTAAGGCGCCGATATGCCAAAGCCACGCGTGTCGTCCTGAAAATGGTGGCGCATGTGCCGTTCGCGCAGCATCCGCCCGACGGGCCCGCGTGCGCGGAAGTGGTGCAGGTAGTAGTGCATCATGTCGTACACCAGGTAGCCGACGAAGAAGCCCGCGCCGATTCCCGGCGCGTAGTCCTCCCCGAAGGCCAGGTAGAGCAGGCCGAACACCGCTGCGCCCAGCGGCACGCTGACGGCCGGCGGCATCACCAAGCGCATCGGGTCGTTCGGGTGGTCGTGGTGGACGCCGTGGATGATCCAGTGCATGCGCGCGCCGAGCCCCGCCTCCGGCTCGAAGTGGAAGACGATCCGGTGCAGCCAGTACTCGAACAGCGTCCACAGGGCGTAGCCGCCGATCAGCAGTGCCAGCGAGACGAGCACGTTGACGCTGGCGAGGCTCCAGCCCTCCAGGTAGGCGATCCCGGGCACGAAGATCAGCACCGGCACGATCGGGTGCACGCGCGAGAGCGCATCGAGCACGCGCGACTCGAACATCGGCGGCGACGCGCGGAGCACGTCGGTGCGGCTCCCCGCACCCTCGCCCATGTCTTC
>DATINR010000115.1:0-31727 GCA_035473995.1 Solirubrobacteraceae bacterium | reverse complement strand
CATCTTCACGCACCTGCAGACGCTACCCGTCGGCTTCTACGAGAGCCGCCCCGCCGGTGTCTTGATCTCGCGCATCACCAACGACGTCGAGGCGCTCGACTCGCTCGTCACCGACTCCGTCGTGACCCTGTTCCAGGCCGGCCTGACGCTGATCGGCACCGTCGGCATCCTGCTCTACCTCGACGTCAAGCTCGCGCTGATCACCTTCTGCGTGCTGCCGATCGTGCTCGCCGGCTCGCTCTGGTTCCGGATCATCTCCGCCGGCGCCTTCCGCCGCACGCGAGAGACGATCGGCTCGATCACCGGCTACCTGCAGGAGACGCTCTCGGGCATCCGCGTCGTGCGCACCTTCGCCCAGGAGCCCGTGCACGAGCAGCAGTTCGTCGAGCTCAACCAGGACAACCGCGACGCCAACATGACGACCGTCAAGCTCAACGCCGCCTACTTCCCCTCCGTCGAAATGCTCTCCGGGCTGGCCGTCGCCGCGATCGTCCTCTACGGCGGGCTGCAGGCGATCGAAGGGCACATCTCGATCGGCACGATCGTCGCCTTCGTCGCCGCGCTGGCGAACCTGTTCGAACCGATCCAGCAGCTCTCCCAGCTGTACGCGACCTACCAGTCGGGCATGGCCGCGCTCGAGAAGATCTTCCAGCTGCTCGACGAGAAGCCGGACCTGCAGGACCGCGCCGACGCCGTCGAGCTGGGGCGGATCGCCGGCGAGGTCGACTTCGACGACGTCTCCTTCGCCTACAAGAAGCGGCGCGGCGACGACTCCACCGAGCAGGTGCTCGCGCTCGACCACGTCAATTTGCAGATACCGCCCGGGCAGACCGTCGCGCTCGTCGGCGCCACCGGCGCCGGCAAGTCGACGATGGCCAAGCTGATCGCGCGCTTCTACGACCCGACCTCCGGCGCCGTGCTCGTCGATGGGCACGACCTGCGCGAAGTCGCCTCGAGCTCGCTGCGCTCGCAGATGGGGATCGTGCCGCAGGAGGCCTTCCTCTTCTCCGGCACCGTCGCCGAGAACATCGCCTTCGGGCGCCCCGACGCCGACGCCGATCAGATCCGCGCCGCCGCGGCGGCCGTCGGCGCCGAGGAGTTCATCTCAGAGCTGCCCAACGGCTATGACACCGAAATCGGCGAGCGCGGCACGCAGCTGTCGGCCGGCCAGCGCCAGCTGATCGCCTTCGCCCGCGCGCTGATCGCCGACCCGCGCATCCTCGTGCTCGACGAGGCCACCTCCAACGTCGACCTGCACTCCGAGGCGCGCATCGAGCAGGGTCTGCGCCGGCTGCTCGCCGGGCGCACCTCGATCGTGATCGCCCACCGCCTCTCGACGATCCGCCAGGCCGGGCGCATCGTCGTGCTCGAGCACGGCCGGATCGCCGAGCAGGGCACCCACGACGAGCTGATCGCCGCCGAGGGGCGCTACTACGAGCTGTATCGCGACTGGGCCGCGCAGGCCGCCGCCGCCTGAGCGCCGGCTCGATTCGGCGCGTCGCCCTGAGCGTTCGGACGCGCGGCCGCGGCTCCTGAGAGCATCCCTACCATGAAGCGCTCCGTCTCGATCGGACTGCTCGCCGTGCCGATCGGGCTGCTCGCGATCGGCTGCGGTGGCACGGGCGGCTCAGTTGCGCACGGCACCGGCGCCGTGGCGCGCGCGCATGCCACGGCGGCCTACGCGCATGCGGTCAACATCCAGGCCGCCGACCTACCTGGTCTCACAGCCGAAGGGCGCGAAGCGCAGGCATATCCGAGCGAACGGATCGTCGTCCCGTTTCGCTGCGGTGGTGGCATCGTCACACGGAGCACGACGATCCACTCGGCGCAATTCGTCAAGTACGAAGCTCCGCGACTGGGTGTCAGCTTGCCGTCGACGATCGTGCTCTCAAAGGTGTACCTGGCGGCGAGCGCCGACCGCGCGGCGCGTGAGCTGGCAGCCGACCGCGAGCGCCGCGTGCAGGAATGCGCCGGCCGCTACCCGCTGACAGCCGGCGGCGAGCGCGGTCCGCTCGTGCGTCCGCGAGTGAGCATCTCCGAGTTGGCGCTGCGACCGCCGCCGGGCGGCTTCGCTTTCAGCGTCGCTGAGCGTGGCCTGTACCAGCGCGCCCAGCCTTCAGGTGCATTGTCCGTGCTCGAACGGGCGGACAAACGATTTCACTTGCATCGGTCCCGCTTCACGACCGATCTGCTGGGCTTTGCCTATGGCCGCTCCGAGGTCACGCTGGTGGTCCTTCGACCGACCGCCGTCGCACCGCTCGCGCTCGAGCGGCGTCTGTTGGCGCTGCTCTACGCGCGCGCTCGCGCCCACGCGCCCTGATTCGCGCAGCTCGACCGGTCCCGATACGTCTCGATGTGGCGCCGGCAACAAGCTGTACAGTTCCGTCAATCGTGCGTAGGGATTCGTGCAAGGAGGGCGCGGGGCAGGGATGCGGAGGCGGGCGCAAGGGTGGGCGCTCGATCGCGCGTCCGCGCGGTCGCCTGCGCGTCCCCCCGGCAACGGTCCTACGGCGACTGCTGGTCCTGTCGCTGACCGCCCTCGCGCTGGGCGGCGCCGGGCTTCCCGCCACCGCCCAGGCGACGCCGGCCGAAGGCATCCACAACATCAAGCACGTCGTGATGCTGATGCAGGAGAACCGCTCGTTCGACGAGTACTTCGGCACGTACCCCGGCGCGAACGGGATACCGGGCGGCGTGTGCGTGCCGGACCCGCTCAACGGCGGCTGCGTCAAGCCCTATCACGACCCGCGCGACGAAAACACGGGCGGCCCGCACGGTCAGGCGGCATTCGAAGGCGACATCGACGGCGGCTTGATGGACGGCTTCGTCGGCCAGGCCGAGACGACCCAGAAATGCCGCGGGAGCACCGATCCGGAATGCGCGCCCTGTCCGGTCCGGAGCGAAGCGGAAGCGCGCGCCGCGACGGGAACGCCGAAATGCAACGACGTGATGGGCTACCACGACGCACGTGAGATCCCCAACTACTGGACCTACGCGAAAAACTTCACGCTGCAGGACAACCTGTTCGAGGCGGCCAGATCGTGGAGCCTGCCCGAGCACCTCTTCCTCGTCTCGGCATGGTCGGCGACCTGCCCCAAAGAAGACCCGAACCCGCTCCACTGCAAAAGCTCGCTCAACCCGAAAACGCCGTCGAAAACCTGGGACGGGCCGACCGTGCCCGGCAAGGTCACCTACGCCTGGACCGACATCACCTACCTGATGGACAAGGCCGGCGTGAGCTGGCGCTACTACGTCACCGAAGGCAACGAGCCCGACTGCGAGGACGACGAAGAGCTCAGCTGCGAACAGGTCACCCAGAGCCCGACGACGCCGGGCATCTGGAACCCGCTCGAGGACTTCACCGACGTCGAGGAAGACGGGCAGACGCAGAACATCCAGGGGCTCGGCCGCTTCTACGACGCCGTCCACAACAGCAGCGAATGTGGTCTTCCCAGCGTCTCCTGGGTCGTGCCGAACCTGAAAGTCTCAGAACACCGCCCGTCGCTGGTCTCCACAGGCCAGGCCTACGTGACGACGCTGATCAACACGATCATGAAGAGCGCGTGCTGGGGCAGCACGGCGATCTTCCTCTCGTGGGACGATCCCGGCGGCTTCTACGACCACGTCAACCCGCCCAACGTCGACGTCAACGGCTACGGCCTGCGCGTGCCAGGACTGGTGATCAGCCCCTACGCCAAGAGCGGCTACATCGACCACCAGCGCCTCAGCCACGACGCCTACCTGAAGTTCATCGAGGACGACTTCCTCTCGAGCAAACGCCTGGACCCGAAAACCGACGGGCGCCCGGACAAGCGTCCCGACGTGCGCGAAGAAGCGCCCGGCCTGGGCGACATCGCGAACGACTTCGACTTCAACCAGTCGCCCAAACCGCCCGTGCTGCTGCCGACGCACCCCGAACCCGGCCCGGCCTCCAATCCCCCGGGACCGGACCCGCCGAGCGTCGTGACGATGGTCGCCCAGCCCGTCGGGTCGAGCTCGGCCACGCTCACCGCCACGGTGAATCCCAACGGCGAACCGGTCACCGACTGCCGCCTGGAATACGGCAGCTCCCTGCCATACGGCGCGAGCGCGCCCTGCACGCCCTCGCCGGGCTCAGGTGAAGAAGCGGTCGCCGTCACCGCACAGGTGAGCGGTCTGAAACCGGCCACCACCTACCACTTCCGCATCTCCGCGAGCAACGCCGGCGGCACCTCCGTCGGCGAGGACGAGACCTTCCAGACCAGCGAGAGCCTGCCCGAACGCGGTCGCTGCCTGACCAGCCGCGGCGGCCCGGACAGCTACAGCGAGTCGACCTGCACCAAACCGAGCGAACCCGGCAAAGGCACCTACGAATGGCTGACAGGCCCCGCCGCGGGCGCCTTCACCGTGCAGGGGGGCGCGCTCGTGCTCGAAACCGCCGGCATCTCGATCTCCTGCGCCGCGCTCACCGGCACGGGCGAATACACGGGCCCGAAAACCGAAGTCCTGCACATCACGCTGAGCGGCTGTGAACAGCCCGGGCAGGGCACGTGCCAGAACGAAAAGACGACCACCGGCGAAGTCGCGCTCAGCCCGCTCGAAGGCGAACTCGGCGTGATCAAAGCCGGCGCCGCGGGCAAACCCCCTCAAATCGGCAGCGCGCTGCACGCGGGCAGCGGGCAGACGCAGCTCGGCAACTTCGAATGCGGCGTCGGGCCCGGCGCCGTGCCGATCACGCTCGAAGGCTCTGCGATCGCCGTGCTCACCCCGCTCGACAAAATGTCGCGCACGGTCAAACTCAAGCTCGCCGGCAGCAAAGGCAAACAGAAACCGTCCGCCTTCGAAGGCGCCGCGGCCAATCCGCTGCTGGCGAGGATCGGCGAAGGCAAAGCCGTACCGGCCTCGCTCGCCGTGCCGATCACCTCGACGAGCAAAGAAGCGCTCGAGGTCAAAGCGCTCGGTTAGCGCCGCTCGCTCAGCGCATACCGCTGCGCGATACTGCCGCGATGTCGCAGGAGAACGTCGAGATCGTCCGCGAGGTGATGAGGCTGTTCAGCGAACCCGGGCCGGCGGCGACCGAGCGCCTGCGTGAGCTGTTCGCCGCCGACGTGCACGTCGACATGTCCCGCCGTGTCTTCAATCCCGACACGTACGACGGTCACGAGGGTCTGCTCCGCCTCGGCCGGGAGACGAGCTCCGCCTGGAGCGCGTTCACGCTCACGCCCGAGAGAGTCATCGACGCCGGCGACCGCGTGATCGTGATCGAGACCCGTCGCGGCCGCGGGCGAACCAGCGGCATCGAGGTCGAGCAACGCTCCAGCACTGTCTGGACGCTTCGCTCGGGCCAGGTCGTTCGGATGGAAACCGACGTTGCGCCGGCGGAGGCGCTGAAGGCGGTGGGATCGACGGAGTGAGGCGTCGACGCACACGCGATGCCACAAGCCCAGCGGCAGGCCGACGGCGTGCGCGACGGTGGCGCATCCGGCGCGGCGCCGCGCGGCGAAGGCAGGTCCGTGCCGCCGCCGAACGCCTCCCCGAGGAACGGGGGTAGGCGATGTCGCAGGAGAACGTGGAGATCGTGCGGCGCGCTCACGCCGAGTTCGAGCGCGGCAACTTCTGGGTCCCCGAGGTTTTCGATCCGGACGTCCGCATCGTGTGGCTGCCTGCGATTGGTGGGGACGAGGAGACCGTCGGCCTTGCCGAAATGGGGCGCGTCGTGCTGGACTGGATGCAATCCTGGGACCACGTCAGGCTGATTGCCGAGCGGTTCATCGACGCTGGAGATCAAGTGGCCATCAACGGCTACTGGCGGGGGCGCGGTAAGGCGTCCGGCGTCGTCACCGACTGGCGACACGGCTCCGTGTGGACCCTGCGCGACGGCAAGGCGATCAGTGTCGTCTCGTATTCCGACCCCGCCGATGCCCTCAAAGCCGTGGGGCTGGCGGAGTAGAACGACGAAACCCCCGTGCCGGGAGGGCTTCGCAGGCTCCCCTCTTGGCTTCCTAGTGCGGCGGGATCGCGGGATTACCCGACAACGCTCAGGAACGCTCACCAAGAGCGGTGTACGGGCCATCAACTTTTCCGGCGACCTGCCACACCTGCTCGAAGCTCACACCGGTGCGGCGCTTACGGGCGAGGATCGCCCGCACAGTCTCGAAGTCGGGCCGCTCGGTCACGGCGGACAACGATACGCCGCGCGGGTGACGCGGCTAGCGGCTGCGTCCTTTCCGAATCGCAACGCCCTCGTAACGCTTGTGCTCGGGAATCCAGCGGCCGACTGTCTCCCACGGCTTCCCCGCCACGTCCTCATATCGGACGGTCAGCTCGTACCCCGGCACATCGCTGAGGCGGCTTAGGCCAAGCTCCAGAGGGACCACCTCTAGAACGCCTACGCCGGTGATCGTTCCGGGAGTCTGCTCCCCGCCAGTTGCGCCCGTCCACCCGCCCGACGGGTTGAGCAGGCTGACGCCTGCCTCAACGTGAAGAGCGGGGCCAGACCCGATGTTCTGGATAGGGACGATCAACAAGCCTTCTTCGGGGAGCACGTAAGGCTTGGCCGTGACCGGGCTGAAATGGGCACGCTGAATCCGCTTGACGGTGTCCGCGAGCGGAATGAGCACCGGGCGGTGGGCTTCTTCCACCTCCTTCTGCCCCTGCCTGAGCGATTTCCAGCCGAAGGCGAGCGAGACGGCGGTGACGAGCGCCAGCGCGAGCGTGCCTATCGCCGTTAGATCGAAGGCGTCGTTGAACTCAAGGGCAAGCGTCACGTCCTCAGCTCCCGAACACGAGCCGCCGGTGCTCGTCGGGAGTTCGGCGACGGCGAACGCACGTTCGTCGGGATCGTCCGCGACGCGCGGGCCATCGGGAAGACGCATGTCAGCGTGCGGATCGAGCTCAAGTTCGAGTTGAGCTGCGGGGCGGTCTTTGCGGTGCGGATGACGGTCGTGGTCGGCATCGGTTGAGGTTCGCTCGGCTTCAACCTTTGCTCAGAGGTTGCGTTCGATCGTTTTAAAGCCCTCCCTCACGCTCGGCGCACCGAAGTCATAGTCCGGATAGAAGCGGCGCATGATCTTTTCGTCAGTCGCCCCTTGCCCCTTCTTCTTCCTCTTGCCGCGAAGACGGAAGACGGCACGCTGACCTTGGACCGAGCAGGCATATTGCCGCTTCCCCGCCATATCGAAGCAGGAAACGAAGCCTTTCGGTTTGTCGGCCGTCACTTTTAGGGTCGTCTCCAGCAGACGGGTCTCCCCGGGGCGGAACATCGCGGTTGGGAGTGGATGCCCCTGGACGCCTTCGCTTCCCTGGACGAAGTTAAAGTGCACCATCCGGGCCGGGCCGCCGTTTGCAGTGATGAAGAGCCTCACTTCCTGCGTATCGTCGATGACCTGGGGCTCAATGTGCATGTCCGGCGTCCGCGACGCCTTGCGCTCGCGCCAGTTCAGCGATACCGACGCCCATGAGGCCGCGGCGGCAACGGCTGCAAACCCGGTCGCAAGGATCGTGGGCCAGAGAGCCGGGTGTTCGGTCGCAACCGCCTTTCCGGCGGCGATCATGTCGGTGGGAGGATGACGGTCGTCTCGGGCACGGCTTGAGGTTTGCCCGGACACCGGACGGAACCGCTCGGACGCGACGTGCATCACGGCCCCTAGAACGACGAACCCTACGATTTGCAGGACTTCCTGAAGGCTCCGGGACAGGGACTCGAACCCCAATCTCCCGGACCAGAACCGGGCGTCACTGCCAATTGGACTATCCCGGAAGGGCGTCTCAGGCGAAAAGGATAGCCAACTGTCGGACGGCAGCCGAGCCCCCGGCGAGGGGCCGGAAACGTCGGGAACACATGTTCGTGGCCGCCTGCGAGACCCAGTCAGCAGCCCCGGATGAAGCTAATTCGCGAGCTCGTGCCCGTTGGGCGCAAAATAAGCGGTGATCGCTTCCTCGAGCCCGGGGTCGAGCACGAGCAGCACTTCATCGCCGGCCTCGATCACGGTGTCGGCCTTGGGCACGAAGCCGGTGCCGCCGCGCAGCACGGAGATGATCAGGCTGCCCTCGGGCAGGGCGATGTCGGAGACGGACTGTCCGACGGTCGGCGCGTCCTCGGCGACCTCGAGCTCAATGATCTCCAGGCGCTCCTCTTCGAGCGCGAGCAGGTGCACGAGGCCGTAGCGCGGCACCTCGTGCTCGATCAGGCGCAGGATCAGATCGGTGGCGGAGACGGCCGGCTGGATCCCGAGCAGGCGGAAGTGGTCGTGGTTGCGCGGGTTGTTGACGCGCGCGATGATGCGGTCGCAGAGGTACTTCTCCTTGGCGACCTGGCAAACGAGCATGTTGTCCTCGTCGTCGCCGGTCACCGCGATGACGAGGTCGGCGCGCTGGATGCCGGAGCGCTCGAGCACCCACAGCTCGGTCGCGTCGCCGTACTGCGCGGCGTGCTCGAATTCCTCCTCCATCGCCAGGTAGCGAGGTCGCGAGGACTCGATGATCGTGACCTCGTGGCCCTTGCCGATCAGCTCCCGCGCGAGGTTGCGTCCGACCTTGCCGGCGCCGACGATGATCGCGTACATGCGCTAGGCCGGCTCTGGCGCCAGCGCGCGCTCGAACATCTCGATCGCGTGCTTGGTCGGGGAGATCGTATGCAGGCCCTGTTCGCCGTACCAGCTCGCACGGGCCGGGTCCATCACGCGCACGATCACCCGCTCCACGCCGAAGCGGCGCTGGGCGATCTGGGCGATGATCAGGTTGGTGTTGTCGCCGTCGGTGGAGGCTATGAACACCTCTGCGCGCTCGATGCCCGCTTGGATCAGCGCGTCTATCTCGAGCGCCGTGCCGACGGTGAACTGACCGCCGGCGTCCTCCCAGCTGACGGTCTGCCCGGCGTCGAGCCGCTCGTGCGAGAGCGGATCCTCGTCGAGCACCGAGACTTCGTGACCCGAGGCGATCGCCGACTTGGCGACAGCCGAGCCCACGCGTCCGGCTCCCACGATCAACACGAACATGCGCCGCAGATTAGTCGATGCGGGGCTTGGCGCAAGCTGCGGCTCCAGCCTCAGGAGCCGGTCTCGGCCGCGCCGGCCTCAGCCAGGCGCGAGCGGCGCTCGGCCAGCGAATCGCCGGCGGCCGGCGCGGTGACGATCACGCGGCAGCGCGCCTTGTCGATCACGTACTTGGTCACGTCGCCGACGAAGTTCTCGAGCGGCCCCCCACGGCCGCCCAGGCGCGCGCCGCCGCGGATCAGCGAGGGCTCCTCGGCGCCGAGCACGATCGCCTCCACACCACGGCGCTTGGCCTCATCGACGATCGCGTAGCCGGCGCGGCGCGTGCGCACGGTCGCCGTGGCGACCTGCACGCCCGTGTACTCCTCCCCCACGGCCTTCGCCCGCGCGAGCGCCTGCCGCGCCTGCTTGACCTGCGCCTCCGGCAGGCGCGCGTCGAGCGGCAGCGACATCGGGATCACGAAGATCCACACGGCCTCGATCGTGGCCTCGTCGATCGCCGCCTCGTCGGTCTGCTCGCCGGCGACGAGCAGCGCGGCCGTCTGCACGATGTCCTCGTCCAAACGCGTGCCGAACAGCGGCACGAGGATCGAGCCGTAGTCGCGTTCGCGCGGCGGCTCGGCGCGCAGCACCTCCGGGGCGACCGTCACGCGGCGCAGCAGCGGCGCCTCGTCGGCGCGGCGGTAGATCACGTACATGGCGATGCCGACTGCCATCCAGCCGAGCCCGACGTAGCGGGCCGGATCGTGCACGACCATCACCGCGAGCCATCCGAAGGCCGAGATCACGGCGCCGAACACGGCCGGCAGCGGCAGGCTGCCACCGCGCCAGGAGACCGACAGCGGGACGCGGTAGCCGCGCGCGCCCTCGGCCTCGGAGTAGCGCAGCTTGACGACCGAGACGTGCGCGATCGTGAACGCCAGCAGCGCGCCGAACGCGTAGATGCCGACGAGGAAGTCGAGGTTCTCCGGCACGACCAGGCCGGCGGCGACGATCCCGGCAAGGATGATCAGCACGTACGGCGTCGAGCGCTGTGGGTGCAAACGTCCGAGGCCACTCGGGATCTGGCGGTTGGTCGAGAGCGAATAGGCCAGGCGCGAGAGCCCGAGCATCGCCGAGTTGGCCGCCGCCACGAGCGTCAGCGCACCGAGCCCGGCGACGACGTAGCGCAGCGTTTCGGCCAGCCAATGGGGTTTCATCTGGCCGACGATGCCGACGACCGGGTCGTCGAGGAAGCGCGTGGCCAGCTGCGTGTGCCCGTTGTGGACCGGCAGCGCTGTGACCGCGACGAGCGCGATGCCGACGTAGATGATCACGACCGTCGCCGTGCCCGTGCCGACGAGCCGCTTGAGCTGGCCTTTGGAGATGCGCACCTCGCCGGCCAGCCCCGCCGCCGACTCGAGGCCGGTGAAGGAGATCGCGGCGACCGTCAGGGCGAAGATCAGATCCGACCAGCTCGGCGCGCTGCCAAGGTGGATCGGGTCGAGGAGCGTGTGCGGGTTGAAGAACAGCACGAGCCCGAGCACGACGATCAGCCCCTGCAGGCCGAGGTCGGCGACGACGATCATCGCCACGCGCCGCGAGCGTCGCCAGCCGAAGCCGCGGATGTTGCCGAGCACGACGAGCAGGATGAACACGAGCGCCAGCCCCAGCGCCTCGGCGCTGTGGCCGAGCGGGCTCCAGAACACCCGCAGGTACTGCGTCGCCGAGTAGCACGTGACGGCGATCAGGATCACGTAGTCGAGCAGGATCGCCCAGCCGGCGACGAAGCTGACGAGCTCGTTGTAGGCGTAGCGCGCGAACACCGTCGAGCCGCTGCGCTCCTGGTGCAGCGAAGCCCCCTCGGCGTAGGTCATTGCGGTCAGCGCGAACAGCAGCGCCGAGATCAGGAAGACGACCGGCGTGAGCCCGAGCGCGTGCCCGGAGATCACGCCGAGCGAGAAGTAGAGCGCGCTCGCCAGCGGCGTGTAGACGATCGCGAACAGCGTCGGCGAGCCGACGCTGCGCCGCGCCGTGGAGAGCGAGCGTGCGGAGATCTGCAGCGCGATCCGCTCGGCCTCGGCGCGGCCGAGCTCGGCCTGCGGCTTCACGCCGCTTGGATCGACGCTATCCGCCGGCGCGCCGCCCGTGCCGCCCGCGCCGCCCTTACCCTCGGCAGACTCCCCCGCGCCCTCGCGGTCGCTCATCTACGACGACCCCTCGCGCCCGCCGCCGCGCTTGTACTCGAGCCACAGGCGCGCCACGCCGCCCGCGAGGAACAGCACACCGAGCAGCAGGCGCGCCGAGAGCACGCCGCCGTCGCCCGCGATCACCTGACCGATCAGCGCAAGCCCGATCGCGGCCATCAGCAGCGACAGCACGAGCGTGCCGGAGCGGTGCACGGTTCGGCCGTTCATCTCATGGTGAGCTTAGGCGCCCTGGGCCCGACCGGCAGCGTGAGCGGCGACGAATGAGACCGGCATCCGGCCTTTTGGGCCGGTGCGCGCTCTGCTTCTCCTCACAACCTGTGCCGCTCCGCGCGCACCGGCAGTCAGCCGGGCCGGCCATCCAGGCCGGCCTTCTCAAGTGATGATCGGGATGATCAGGATCGCCACGATGTTGGCGACCTTGATCATCGGGTTGATCGCCGGCCCGGCAGTGTCCTTGAACGGATCGCCGACGGTGTCGCCGGTGACCGACGCGGCATGGGCTTCTGAGCCCTTGCCGCCGAACGCGCCGTCCTCGATCAGCTTCTTCGCGTTGTCCCAGGCGCCACCGCCGGCGGTCATCATCACGGCGAAGAAGAAGCCGACGACGATCACGCCGATCAAGAGGCCGCCGAGCGCCTGCTCGTCGATCAGGCCGACGATCAGCGTCAGCAGGATCGGCAGCAGCGAGGGCAGGATCATCTCGCGCTGCGCCGTCTTCGTGACGATGTCGACGCACGTCGCGTAGTCGGGCTCTTCGGTGTAGTCCATGATCCCCGGGTGCTCGCGGAACTGGCGGCGCACCTCCTCGACGACCGCGCCGCCGGCGCGGCCCACGGCCTCGATCGAGAGCGAGGCGAACAGGCAGACCATCAGCCCACCGAGCAGCAGGCCGATCAGCACCGGCGGTTCGTTGATGCCGAAGGAGATCGCGTGGCCGACCTTGTCCTCGATTTCTTTCTGAAAGCCGGCGAACAGCACGACGGCGGCGAGCACGGCAGAGCCGATCGCATAACCCTTGGTGACGGCCTTCGTCGTGTTGCCGACGGCGTCGAGGCGATCCGTGACTTTACGCACGTCCTCCGGCAGCTCGGCCATCTCGGCGATGCCGCCTGCGTTGTCGGTGATCGGACCGAACGCGTCGAGCGCAACGATCAGGCCGGTCAGCGAGAGCAGCCCCATCACGGCGACGCCAATCCCGTAGATCCCCTCTACGCCGCCACCGGCGAGCTTCCACGCGCCGAGGATGCCGAGCACGATCACGATCGCCGGCAGCGCCGTCGCCTGCAGGCCGGAGGAGAAGCCCTGGATGATGTTCGTCGCGTGCCCTGTCTCGGACGCCCTTGCAGTCTTTCTGACGGGCGAGAAACGGGTCGAGGTGTAGTATTCCGTCAGCCCGAACAGCAGCGCCGTGACGCCGATGCCGATCAGCGAGCACAGGTAGAATTTCCACCACTCAGGTGGGTTCACGGGGCCGCTCGTGGCCTTGAAGCTCAGGGTGTGCATCAGCCAGTAGGTGATAGGCGCAAAGGCAGCCGCCGCGATCACACCGGAGACGAGCAGCCCCTGCAGCAGCGCGCGCTCGACGTTGTCGGTTTTCGTCCGCACCGCGAACGTACCGAGGATCGAGGCGATGATCGCCACGCCGCCGATCACGAGCGGATACATCGCGACTTTCGTCTCCTCGTGGAACGTGAGCACGCCGAGCAGGATCACGGCGACGGCGGTGACGGCGTAGGTCTCGAACAGGTCGGCCGCCATGCCGGCGCAGTCGCCGACGTTGTCGCCGACGTTGTCGGCGATCGTCGCCGGGTTGCGCGGGTCGTCCTCCGGGATGCCGGCCTCGACCTTGCCGACGAGGTCCGCGCCGACGTCTGCCGCCTTCGTGAAGATGCCGCCGCCGAGTCGGGCGAAGACGGAGATCAGCGAGCCGCCGAAGCCGAGTCCGATCAGCGCGTCGACGGTCGTCTTCGGGCTGTCGTCGAAGACGGCGGTCAGCAGTCCGTAGTAGCCGGCGACGCCGATCAGCGCGAGGCCGACGACGAGCATGCCGGTGATCGCGCCGCCGCGGAAGGCGACGCTCAGCGCCGGCGAGACGCCGCTGCGGGCCGCCTCGGCGACGCGCGCGTTGGAGCGCACGGAGACGTTCATGCCGATGTAGCCGGTCGAGCCGGACAAAAGGCCACCGATCGCGAAGCCGCCGGCGACGGCGATGTTCTGGATGAAGATCAAAGCGACGAACAAGACGACGCCGACGACCGCGATCGTCGCGTACTGGCGATTCAGGTAAGCGCGAGCGCCCTGCTGGACGGCCAGCGAGATGCCCTGCATCTTCTCGTTGCCGGGCGAAAGCGCCAGCAGCGAACGGGTTGTCACGAGGCCGTAGACAACCGCGCATGCGGCGCAAACAAGGGCGACGACGACCCCATGGTTCGTCAGAAAGCTGCTCAACTGAAAATCCTCCGCGGTCTGATTGGCGTGCCGCGCGAGGATCGTCGCGCGCACATTTGTCTAACCGGGCGCTCGGTAAAGCGACAGCCCGGTGCAAACGCGCGGGCAGTCTACCGCGTCACGCGGCGCGATGCCGGGTCGCCCCGGATTGCGACCGGCGCGCCAATCCACGTCCGGCGACGGCCCCGAGCGCGGCCCGCGCCGGCTCAACAGGCGCCCGTGCCGCTCAGCGGCCGGGCACCCACAGCCTCCCGCTCGACTCGGCCGGGCCCGGGCCGGGCTGGCCCTGATCGCCCGGGGCCGGCTCCTGCCCGGGGCCCTGCCCGGGAGCCGGGCCACCAGGACCGCCGGGAGTCCCTCCGGAAGAGCCCGGGCCACCGCCTGCGGGCGGCTCCTGGCCCCCACCTCGCCCGGGCGCGCCGCCGCTCTCCGGGGCGGGCTCTGCGCCACTCGCCTGCACTTCGCGCGCATAGGCCATCTGCAGCTGCGAGAGCGCGTCGCGCAGCGGGCGAACCTCGCTGGGCACGCGTCGCTCGAGGATCTCGAGCAGCGCGCGCACGCCGTCGATCGCGTCGCGCACCTGCTCGAGGTCGCGCCCGGAGCCGGGGGGCGCGCCGGCCTGCGCCGCGGCGGGCGCCGGCATCAGCCGGTAGCTGCCGACGTTCAGCAGCGAGACGGCGGCCTGCAGGATCATGTCGGTGCTCGTGATCCGTGCGAGCTCGGCTTCGTAGGCGGCGCGCAGCTCCTCTTCGCTCGGCTGCGCTCCGGGTCCAGCTCCGGCCGGGCCGGGACCGGCCCCCGGTCCGGGTGCGGCGGGATCGCCTGCGGGTGCGCCGGTAGCGGGGTCCTGCGGTGCGTCGGGATCGGTGCTCACACCGTCACCTCCTGGGAGTAGGTCTGCCGTGTCTCGGCGACGGAGGCCGCGAAGACCTCCTCGCGCGAGGCGCCGGCCTCGATCAGCTGACGCTGGCGCTGGGCGCCGTTGCGCTCGGGGAAGGCGAGCTCGATGCCGAGCTCGCCACGGATCGGCGCGGTCCAGGCGGCGAGCCGCTCGATCGCCTCGCGGGCCGGGTACTGCTCGCCGTCTGCGAGCTCGATCAGCCTGCCGTCGAGGCCGAAGCGGATCGCCCGCCACATGTTCTCCTCGATCAGCCGCGGCGCGGGGTGCTCGAAGGGCACGTCCTCGTCGATGTCGCGCGCAGCCTGCGCGATGCAGGCGGCGATCAGCGAGGCGAGCGCGTCGGACTCCTGCGCGGTGGCCTGCACGTCGCAGATCCGCACCTCGACGGTGCCGAAGCTGAAGTGCGGGCGCACGGACCACCAGACCTGCGTGAACTCGACGATCGACTGCGTGCGCACGAGGAACTCGATGTACTCGCGGTAGGCGGCCCAGCCGCCGAAGGCGTCGGGCACGCCGCAGCGCGGAAAGCTCTTGGTGAAGCTCTGCGTGCGGGCCGAGTGCAGGCCGCTGTCGCGCCCGTCGAGGTAGGGCGAGTTGGCGGAGATCGCCAGCAGCAGCGGCAGCACGGGGCGCAGGCGGTCGCACACGCGGATCGCGCGGTCGAGGTCGCGCACGCCGAGGTGCACGTGCAGGCTGAAGGTGTTGTTGCGCCAGGCGACGTACTTCAGCCCCTCCTCGACGCGGCGGTAGTGCTCGGTGTCGATGATCGGCTGCTCGCGGTAGTCGGCCCAGGGGTGGGTGGCGGTCGCGCCGAGGGCGACGCCCTGAGCGTCGGCGAGCGCGAACAGGCGCTTGCGGTGCTCGCGCTGGCGCGCGAGCGCGTGCTGCACGTCGCCGCCGACGCCCGAGATGATCTCGATCTCGGAGGAGATCAGCTCGCCGGTGATGTGCTCGTGCAGCAGCGGGTCGGTCTGCGCCGCGACGGCGCACAGCTGCTCGAAGCGGGGCAGCATGTCGAGCGTGCGTGGGTCGAGGATCGAGAACTCCTCCTCGATACCGACGGTGAAGTCGGTGGCCGTGGCAAACGTCTCGGCCGCTCGGTCTAGGTCCAGGCTGGTCATGGCGTTTGGCGTCGGGGTCCGCGTGCGGTGGGCGCTCGGAGCTTCGCCCCCTGAGTGATAGCGCGCGGGGGCCTGCAGTCGTGTGAAATCGGTCCGGTCAGGTCAGGTAGAAGTACAGCGCGTAGAGCAGATCGACGGCGGGGCTGGAGGTGTGCACGGTCACCTCGGGCGGCACCAAGAGCAGCGACTCGGAGTAGTTGAAGATGATCTTCACGCCGGCTTCGACGAGCTCGTCGGCGAGCCCCTGAGCGGCCTGCGTGGGCACGGCGAGCACGCCGACGACGATGTCCTCGTCCTCGACCATCTGGCGCAGCTCGGAGGTGTGGCGAACGACCTGGTTGCCGACGTTGGTGCCGACCTTGCGCTCGTCGACGTCGAAGATCGCGACGACGCGAAAGCCGTGGTCGGCGAAGATGTCGGAGGAGGCGATCGCCTGGCCCAGGTGGCCGGCGCCGAGCAGCGCGATGTTGTGCTGGCCGGCGGTGCGCAGGATCTTGCGGATCTGCGAGACGAGCGCCTCGACGTTGTAGCCGACGCCGCGCTTGCCGAACTTGCCGAAGCCGGACAGATCACGGCGAATCTGCGTGGAGTTGACGTGCGTGTAGTCGGAGAGCTCCTGCGAGGAGATCGTCTCCTTACCCATCTTCTTGGCCTGCGTGAGCACCTGCAGATAGCGCGACAGGCGCGCCGCGACGCCGAGCGACAGGCGCTCGCCGGAGACGCCTGTGCCGTCGACTTGAAGCTCCCGCGGGCGCGTGCTCGTCTCGCCGTAGCTCATGCTCGTGACTCTAGTCGCTCGCGCAGAAGCGCCTCGTCGATGAAGTAGTCGAACAGCTCCTCGCCGTCGAGCGCGATCACGGGAATGCGCTCGAAGTAGGCGCGCTGCAGCGCCTCGTCCTCGTCGATGTCGCGCTCGCTGAGGCTGAAGTGGAGCTCGCCCTGCAGCGCGCGCAGCGCGGCCATCGCCTCGGCGCAGAGATGGCAGTCGGGGCGCGAGTAGACGGTGATCTCGGCGGTCATGGGGCGGCTGAGGACGGCCTCGCTCGGAGGAGTCGCGCGGGGTTCATCGGCTCAGCGCGCGCGTTCGCCGGTGGCGTAGGCGTCGAGGGCGAGGTAGTCGGGGTAGTCGAGCCGCGCGCCGTAGCGCGCGGCGCTGGCGATCATCGCGGCGTTGTCCGTGCAGAGCACGCGCGCGGGCACGTGCAAAGTGACGCCGAGCCCGGCGAGACGCTCGCGCAGCGGCCCATTGGCGGCGACGCCGCCGCCGACGGCGAGCCGGTCCGAGCCGGTGCGCTGCAGCGCCCGCTCGGCGCGCTCGATCAGGCTGTCGACGATTGCGGCCTGATATGAGGCGGCGAGGTCGGCGGCGCGCGCGCGGGCCTCGTCCTCGCCCAGCTCGCGCAGCTTGTACAGAAGCGCCGTCTTCAGGCCGGCGAAGGAGAAGTCGAGCCCCTCGGCGAAGGCTTGGCGGTGCGCGCCGCGCCCGCCGCGCGAGCGCTCGGCGCGAGAGCCGGGGAAGACGAAAGCCTCGGGATCGCCGTCGCGCGCGAGGCCCTCCAGGGCGGCGCCGCCGGGGTAGCCGAGCCCGAGCATGCGCGCGCCCTTGTCGAAGGCCTCGCCGGCAGCGTCGTCGAGCGTGCGCCCGAGCACGTGGAAGCCGTCGTGAGCCTCGACGTGGGCGAGCAGCGTGTGCCCGCCGCTTGCGATCAGGCAGATGAAGGGCGGCTCGAAGGGGTCCTCGCCCGAGCCGGCGGCGGGATCGCCGCCGCCGCGCAGGAAGTTGGCGGCGACGTGACCCTGCAGGTGATCGACGGGCGCGAACGGCAGCCCGCGCGCGGCGGCGAGCCCCTTGGCGGTGGACAGACCCACGAGCAGCGCACCGACGAGGCCGGGGCCCTGTGTGGCGGCGATCAGCTCGAGCTCGTCGAGGCCGACGGAGGCGTCGTCGAGCGCCCGCTGCACGATCGCGTTGACGATCTCGAGATGATGGCGCGAGGCGATCTCGGGCACGACGCCGCCGAAGTCCTCGTGCGCGGTCTGCGAGGAGATCACGTTGGCGCGCATGCGCCCGTCGGCGTCGATCACGGCGGCGCAGGTGTCGTCGCAACTGGTCTCGAGCGCGAGGATCATGCGGGCGGGCTGCTCATCGCTGCGGAAGGCTCACACGGGCCCGGGGTTGGGCACGTCCTCGAGCGAGCCGAGGCGCGTGGCGGGCGTGCGCCACATCACGAGCGCGTCCTCGCCGTTGTCTTGGTAGTAGCGACGGCGGGTGCCGGCGGCGCGGAAGCCCTCGCGCTCGTAGAGGTGGATGGCGACGGCGTTGGAGCGGCGCACCTCGAGCGTGAAACGAGCGTTCTGATCGCCGACGCGCGCGTACAGCTCGGCGAGCAGGCGCGAGGCGAGGCCCATGCGCTGGCGGGGCAGGTCGACGGCGACGTTCATCACGTGCCAGACGGTGTCGTAGCGCGAGCAGATCAGGTAGCCGGCGAGCCGCTCGACCCGGGCGCCGCCGTCCTCGGCGGACACCCGCTCGCAGGCGGCCAGGCAGATACCGGTCTGCTTGGAGAGCTCGAGCACGAACATGGCGAGCGACCAGGGAGTGGGAAAGACACGACGCTCGATCGCGAGCACTTCGGGCAGATCGGGATAGGCGAGCGGGCGGATCTCGATCACGGGAGCGTCCCGGCCGGGATGAAGTTGAGATGAGGATGGCTCGCTCACGCTCGCGATACCCCCAGTGCGGGCGGCCGGTCCCCGCGCGCGAGCTTGGCATCGGGCGAGCGCCGATAGTCGGGCAGGACGGCGGCCAGCGCAGCGTCGCCGGCAGGCGAGGGCGCGGCCAGGACCCCGAGCTCGCAGACGGCCTCGCCGTCGAGCAGGTGCAGCGACGAGCTGGGCTCCGGCACCTCGACGCCGCCGGCGCGCAGCTGCTCGGCATAGAGCACGGCGCCGTCGCCGACGGCACGCCAGCGCTGCCCGGCGGGGGCGCCGTGGCCTTCGAGCTGCGTGACGATGCGTTCGAGCTCGGCGGGACGCAAGGCATGCGGCAGCACGATCTCGGCCTCGCCGGCATAGCCGCCGGCGAAGGCCTCGCCGCGGCGGGCATCGATCACGGCGATCGTGGTGAGCGAAGCGGCGTCGGCGCTCGGCGCATCGCGGTCCGCCGACGCCTCGGTGCCGTTCCGCGCTTGCATCGCTGGGAGAGCAAGGGCATGCAGGCTCGACACGCCGACGAGCTCGACCGAGAGGGACTGGGCGAGTCCACGCGCGGTGGCGATCCCGACGCGCAGGCCGGTGAAGCGGCCGGGACCGACGCCGACGGCGATCCGCTGCACCTCGCCCCAGCCGAGCCCGGCCTGAGCGAGCAGCTCGGCGGCCATCGAAAGCAGGCGGGTGGCGTGCCCCGGGTGCGCGTCGGGTGCAGGATCGTCGCGCAGGTGCAGCGTCCGGCCGTCGCCCAGGCGCAGCCCGGCGGCGGTGGCCTGGGTGGCGGTGTCGAAGCCGAGCACGATCATTGCTCGCGCACCTCGATCCGGCGGCGGTCGGCGCCGCGATGCGAGAGCGAGACGAGCACACGCGCGCCGGCGAGCTCTCGCTCGGCGTCGGGCGGCCACTCGACGAAGGCGATCCGCCCCTCGCCGAGGTAGTCGGCGAGCAGATCGGGGTCCTCGTGCTCGAGCCCGGCAAGGCGATAGAGGTCGAGGTGCGACACGACCAGGCGCTCGCCGGCGCGGTAGCGGTGGCCGATGCTGAAGCTCGGACTGGTGACGGGGTCGCTGACGCCGAGCGCACGGGCGGCGCCGCGCACGAGCGTCGTCTTGCCGGCGCCGAGCTCGCCACGCACGAGCACGATGTCGCCGTCTTTCAGGTCCTCGGCCAGCTCGGCTCCGAAGGCTTCCGTCTCGGCGGGGTCGGCGGTGTCGACGATGCGCGCAGCCACGACGAGACTGTAGAGCGAAGCGCACGCGGGCCGTTAAAGCGATCGACCCGCGGGAGAAAGGGTCGCGGGCCGATCGATACTCCTGGAGGGATGGAGACATGGCCTGTATCGGCGGGGAACGAAACCGACTTTAGGCCTAGGGCTAGAAATCTTCGCCATTTCGCAAAAATACCCTCTTTGCAGGGAAAAGCGACCCAGAAAAGCGTCCAGAAAGTGTCCAGAGCGCCTGGACACCCGCCAAAATCCAGGCGCGTGCCGCCCAAGCGGCCGGCCGATGCGAGGCCCCGAGCCGCCCGGCTCTCGGCCGGTCAGAACAGGCCGAGCTGATCGGGCTCGTCGAGCGGTTCGGCAGGGCCAGCCACGCCATTGTCCGTTCCGGCACCAGCCTGCACCGCCTTCGAGGACTCGGCCTCGGGCGCCTCGCCGGCCTCGGGCTCATCGATCTCGGGGATCTCCTCGAGCAACGGCTGCTCCGGCGCGCCGAGCGCAAGCAGGTCGGGCAGGCGCATGAAGTCCTCGCGCAGGGTCTCGAGCATGCGCGGCGTGTACAGCGCGGCGGCGGGGTGGAAGATCGGGTACAGACGCACGGCGCGCCGGCCGAGCGTGAGCACCTCAGGCTGGCCGTGCAGGCGTGTGATCCCGGTCGGGTCGCCGCGCAGCAGCTTCGTGGAGAAGTTGCCGAGCGTGCAGATCACGGTCGGCTGGATCAGCTCGACCTGGCGGCGCAGGTAGCCCTGGCAGTTGTCGATCTCGACGGGCAGCGGGTCGCGGTTGCCGGGGGGTCTGCACTTCAAGACATTGCAGATCCACACATCCTTGCGCTCGATCCCGATCTCCCCGAGCAGCGTCTCGAGCAGTTTCCCGGCGCGTCCGACGAACGGCACGCCCTGCTCGTCCTCGCTCGCCCCCGGCGCCTCCCCCACGAACATCAAGTGGGCATTGGCGTTGCCGGCGCCGAACACGACGGTCTTGCGCGTGGCAGCGAGCTCAGGACAGCGCGTGCACGTCTTCGCCTGCGCGTAGACCTCCTTGAGCAGCTCGCGCCGCTCGGCGGCGGGCAGCTCGCTCGTCGTGGTGGCCATCGGCCGATGGTAATTGCTGCCTGGGAAGCGAGACGAGTCCGGTCAGGAGGACGAACCCGCAGTTTGCGCAAAGCCGTATGCGTGTCACTGCAGGGGCCTGGAGCGGTCGGGCGTCCCGCCTGCGCAATGATCTGGCCGTGTCGTCGAGCCCGGAGATCGCCGTGAAGGCCCCGTTCGCGGGCGTGGTCGTCTCGCTCGCCTACCAACCGGAGCAGCCAGTCGGCGCGGGCACGGCGCTGCTCGTACTGGAGGCGATGAAGATGGAGCACGAGGTGCTGGCGGAGATGGGCGGAGTCGTGCGCCGCATCGACGTGGCGGTGGGCGAGGCGGTCGAGCAGGGACAGACGCTGCTCGTGATGAGCGCGGGCGAGCAGACGCAGGCCGCGAGCTCCGCGAGCATGGGCGAGCCAAGCGCCACCGGCTTCCGCGCAGATCTGGAGGCGGTGCGCGAGCGCCACGCGATCGGACTCGACGCGGCGCGCCCGGAGGCGGTGGCGAGGCGGCGCAAGCGCGGACGGCGCACGGCGCGCGAGAACCTCGACGATCTGGTCGACGAGGGCAGCTACGTCGAGTACGGGCCGCTGCTGTTCGCGGCGCAGGAGCAGCGCCGCTCGCGCGAGGAGCTGATCGAGCGCACGCCCGCCGACGGCCTCGTGGCGGGCGTGGCGGAGATCGACGGGCGACCGTGCGTGGCGATGTCCTACGACTACACGGTGCTGGCGGGCACGCAGGGCTTTCGCAACCACGCCAAGAAGGACCGCCTGTTCGAGATCGCCGAGCGGCGCAGGTTGCCGCTGGTGCTGTTCGCCGAGGGCGGCGGCGGGCGCCCGGGCGACGTCGACATGCCGATCGTCGCGGGTCTGGACTGCCGCGCGTTCGCGCTGTTCGCCCAGCTCAGCGGCCTCGTGCCGCTCGTCGGCATCGCCTCGGGCTACTGCTTCGCCGGCAACGCGGCGCTGCTCGGCTGCTGCGACGTGGTGATCGCGAGCGAGGACTCGAGCATCGGCATGGGCGGCCCGGCGATGATCGAGGGCGGCGGCCTGGGCGTGTTCGAGCCGGGCGAGGTGGGCCCGATCGACGTGCAGGACGCAAACGGCGTCGTCGACCTGCGCGTGGCCGACGACGCAGCGGCGGTGGCGGCGGCAAAGCGCTACCTCTCCTACTTCCGCGGAGCGACGGAGCCGGGGGTGGTTCCCGACCAGACGCTGCTGCGCGGGCTGATCCCGGAGCAGCGAAAGCGCGTGTACGACGTGCGCACGGTGATCGACGGGCTGTTCGACGAGGGCTCGGTGCTCGAGCTGCGCGGCGGCTTCGGCGCGGGCATGGTCACGGCGCTGGCCAAGGTCGACGGCAGGCCGCTGGGCGTCGTGGCCAACGTGCCGACGCACCTCGGCGGCGCGATCGACGCCGACGCGGCGGACAAGGCGGCCCGCTTCGCCGGCATGTGCGACGCATTCGGGCTGCCGGTCCTGTTCCTCTGCGACACGCCCGGCTTCATGGTCGGACCGTCGGCGGAGCGCACGGCGACAGTGCGCCACTTCGCGCGCATGTTCCTCGGCGGCGCCAACCTGAGCGTGCCGTGCGGCACGATCGTGCTGCGCAAGGGCTACGGGCTCGGCGCGCAGGCGATGGCCGGCGGCGGCTTCAAGGCGCCGCTGTTCACGGTCGGCTGGCCGACCTCGGAGTTTGGCGGGATGGGACTGGAGGGCGCCGTGCGCCTGGGCATGCGCCGCGAGCTCGATGCAGTCGAGGATGCGCCGGAGCGCGACCGCCTGTTCGAGTCGTTCGTGGCGATCGCCTACGAGCGCGGCCGCGGCCTGAACATGGCTGCCTACGGCGAGATCGACGATGTGATCGACCCGGCCGATTCGCGGCGCTGGATCGCGATGCTGTTCGACGAGGGCCGCCAGCAGTGGTGGCAGCGAGCGGGCAAGACGCGCCCGTACGTCGACGCCTGGTAGCCGCCGCCCGCCCGCCGCACCCCCGACGCGACCTCGCCGGAACCGGCGCCCAGGCCGGCCCCTTGCGAGCGACCGGGGCGGCTGTATCATTCGTGTCAGGCCGTCACCGGGCACGCCCGGGCCGGACCCGAAGCGAACTGCACCAAGAGCTCTTGTCGCGCCGGTATCCGAGAGGAACTGGACCGAAACCGATGATCACAGTCACCCGACCCTTCGCCTGCGCATGAGGACCGTGCGCGCCGTCGAGGAGCTGCGCTCCGCGCTCGCCCCCGCCCGCCGCGAGGGTCGCAGGATCGGCCTCGTGCCGACGATGGGCGCACTGCACGACGGCCACGTCTCGTTGATCCGCCGCGCGCGTCGCGAGTGCGACGTGGTGGTCGTCTCGCTGTTCGTCAACCCGGCCCAGTTCGACGAGCACTCAGACCTCGAGCGCTACCCGCGCGACGAGCGCCGCGACGGCGAGCTGGCCTCGCAGGCGGGTGCGGACATCCTGTTCGCACCGACGGTCGAGGAGATGTACCCGGCGGGCTTCGCCACGTCGGTCGAAGTGCTCGGCCTGACCGAGCGCCTAGAGGGCGTCTCGCGGGGCGCCGAGCACTTCCGCGGCGTCAGCACGGTCGTGACGAAGCTGCTCGGCATGGCGCAGCCCAATGTCGCGTACTTCGGCCAGAAGGACGCGCAGCAGCTGGTCGTGATCCGCCGGCTCGTGGCCGACCTCAACCTGCCGGTGCGCGTGCAGGCCTGCCCGACCGTGCGCGAGCGCGACGGCTTGGCGATGTCGAGCCGCAATGCCCGGCTGGGGGCGGCCGAGCGCTCCAGAGCCGTGGCACTCTCGGAGGGGCTGCGCGCGGCCGCGCAGCGTGTCGCCGAAGGCGAGTGCTCGCCCGAGGCCCTGCTCGACGTGGCCTGCGCGGCGATGCTCGCGCGCGAGGTCCAGCCGGAGTACCTCGAGCTGGTCGACCCAGAGACGCTGCAGCCGTGCGAGGAGCTCACGCGCGAGGCGCTGCTGGTGGTGGCGGCCCGCGTCGGCGACACACGGCTGATCGACAACGCGATCCTGCGCCCGTCGGCCGCATCGACCGAATCTGCGCAGAAGAGCGGAAACCCACACGACGAACGGCTCCCGAGAAAGGCGATCGCCTGATGCAACGCGTAATGCTGAAGTCCAAGATCCACCGGGCGACGATCACCGACTGCGACCTGCACTACGTCGGCTCGATCACGATCGACCCGGACCTGCTGGAGGCAGCCGACATCCTCGAGCACGAGCAGGTGCACGTGCTCGACATCGACAACGGAGCACGCTTCGAGACGTACACGATCGCCGGCCCGCGCGGCTCCGGCGTGATGACGATCAACGGCGCCGCCGCGCGCCTGGTGCAGCGCGGCGACACGATCATCGTCGTCTCATACGGCACCTACGACGAGGCCGACATCGAGCGCTACGAGCCGCGCGTGGTGCACGTCGAGGCGCAGACCAACCGGATCATCACCGTCGACGACGCGGTGGCGACTCTGCTCACGCAGAGCGTCAACTGACGTCAGAGAGGAAGCACCCACGCATGTCAAGCCACCCCGACATACAAGCCCCCTCCGATCCCGGCCGGTTGCCGATGACGCTGCCGCTGCTGGCGGAGAAGAAGCGCCTGGCCGACCCGATCGTGATGGTCACGGCATATGACTACCCAAGCGCCCGCTCGGCGGAGTTCGCCGGCGTCGACCTCGTGCTCGTCGGCGACTCGGCGGCGACGACGGTGCTCGGCTACAACGCGACGACGCCGGTCGAGCTCGACGACATGCTCGTGCTGGCGCGTGCCGTGCGCCGCGGCCTGCGCACGCCGCTGATGATCGGCGATCTGCCGTTCGGCTCCTACGAGGTCTCAGACGAGCAGGCGATCACGACGGCGATGCGGATGGTCAAGGAGGCGGGCTGCGAGGCGGTCAAGCTCGAGGGCGGCGGCGAGGCCTCGGTCAAGCGCGCCCGCGCGATCGTCAATGCGGGCATCCCGGTGATGGGCCACGTCGGCCTGACGCCGCAGACCTCGACGGCGCTCGGCGGCTGGAAGGCCCAGGGGCGTACCGCGCGTGCTGCCGCACGGATCGGCGCCGAGGCGCAGGCGCTGCAGGAGGCCGGCTGCTTCGCGCTCGTGTTCGAGGCGATCCCGAGCGCCGTCACCGAGCAGCTGATGCCGCTGATCGAGATCCCCGTGATCGGCATCGGCGCAGGCCCGGCGACCGACGGCCAAGTGCTCGTGTTCCACGACCTACTCGGCATCCGCGACGGCCTGGGGCCGCGCTTCGTCAAGCGCTACGCGAACATCCAGGAGGAGATGAACGCCGGCGTCTCGGCCTACGCCGAGGACGTGCGCATGCGCCGCTACCCCGGCCCGGAGCACACCTACAAGATCGACCCAGCCGAGCTGGCCGAGCTGCAGGCACAGCTCGGGCCCGCCGCTTGACCGATCGTCCGGGACGTGTTTGAGCACCGCCGGCGCGGGTAAACCCGCCGCTGGCGCCGGCTTGCCGCCGGTTCCGTGACCGAGATACGCATCCCGCCCCACGTGAGCGCGGGATAGATCAGCTGATCCTCCGAAAGGAAGTCATGAAACCGCGCATGCTCCTGCCGCTACTGCTCGTCTCATTCCTGCTCGCCATGCTCAGCGGCGCCTCGAGCGCTTTCGCCTGGGCGCCGCAGGAAAGCGCCACGATCCACCCGGGCGTGATGACCTTCACGAACGCCTCGTCGTTCCTGAACGGAGCGTCGCAGTGCACCGGCAACTTCGTCTTCACGGATTCGACGGGCAACGTCTACCTCGGCCAGGCGGCGCACTGCTCCTCGACCGGCGAAGACACGGAAACGGACGGCTGCTCGACGAAATCGCTGCCGCTCGGCACCTCGATCTACTCGGGCGACCTCGTCAACGGCGGCGTTCAGGACGGAACGCTGATCGGCACGCTCGCCTACAACTCGTGGCTGACGATGCAGAAAAACAAAGAGAAAGACGCGAACACGTGCGCGTACAACGACCTCGCGCTGATCAAGATCGCTCCCTCGCAGGTCGCGAAAGTCAATCCGACGGTGCCCTTCTGGGGCGGTCCCGAAGGTCTCGCGCCGGGCGTCTCACCGCAGGGCGAACAGGTCTTCAGCTACGGCAACTCGATCCTCCGTCTCGGTGTCAGCGCACTCAGCCCGAAGACCGGCGTGAGCCTCGGCGACCAGGAAGAATCGGGCGGCTGGAGCCGGCAGCTCTACACGGTCACGCCGGGCATCCCGGGTGACTCGGGCAGCGGCTTCATGGACTCTGCCGGCAACGCACTCGGCGTGCTCTCGACGGTCGAGTTCGCGCCGCTGCCGGCGGCCAACGGCGTCGGCACGCTGGCGAAGGAGCTCGCGTACGCCAACGCGGCGACCGGCCTCGGCCTGAAAGTCGCGCCGGGCACCTCGCCGTTCAATCCGATTCCGGTCAGCGGCTAGCGAAGCTCGGCCGACCTGGTTCTGCAGCGGTCGCTCGCCGGCGGGAACGTGCGCGGTCAGGCGAGCGGCTCGCCGTAGCGCTCGGCGAAGGCGAACTCCTCGACGGGCTTTCGCGCGAGCCGTTTGGGCCACGGGTCAGCCCGATGGCCGACGCCGATGTGCGCTGCCAGCGCCAGATCGTCGGGCAGCGCGAGCAGCTGCTTGACCTCGGCCTCTGCCGGCACGAGCAGCGTCGTCATCGCCGCGCCGAGATCCTCGCTGCGCAGGGCGAGCAGCAGGTTCTGCACGAACGGATAGACCGAGGCGCCGCCGACGATGCTCTGCCGCGGTAGCGCCGCATCGGTCACCGCGAGGTCGTCCAGGCGCACGCAGACGATCAGGTGCAGCGGCAGCTCGTGAAGGCGCTCGGCATATTCGTCGGCGCCGCGCAGCATTCGCACGCGCGCCGCGTCGAACTCGTCGGGCGAGCTGAGCATGCGCGCGCCGCCGGTCTCCTCCATGTAGGCGCGCCAGTGCGGCAGGTAGAGGTCGCGAATCGCCCGACGGCGCTCGGGATCGCGCACGACGACGACGCGCCAGCCCTGCCGGTTGCCGCCACTCGGCGCAAAGCGGGCGCTGTCGAGCGCGCGGCGCAGCGTCTCGGGCGCAACCGGCTCATCGGTGAAGCGCCGGCTCGTCGGCGTGCAGCGCATCGCCTCGTACAGGTCCATTGGGCCAGCCTACTAGCGAGAGCCGGGGCCTCGACGGCCTACGCGGCGTGGCGCCCTCGGCGCGCCTGGCTCAGCTGTACTCGACGCGCTTGATCACGCGCGCCGGCATCCCGGCGGCGATCGAGAACGGCTCGAGGTCGTGCGTGACGACGCTGTTGGCGCCAACCACGCAGCGCTCGCCGATGCTGACGCCGCTGGTCACGACCACATTGGCCCCGAGCCAGCAATTGTCGCCGATCCGCGTCGGGCCCTTGCTCTGAAACCCCTGCCAGGTGATCGGCTTCTCAGGATCGTCGAAGCGGTGGTTGGCGTCGGAGACGAAGCAGCCGTTGGCCAGCATGCAGTGCGCGCCGATCTCGACGAGCTGCTCGGAGGCGACCATCACGCCCTGGTTGAGAAAGCTGCCGGCGCCGATGCGCACGCGCGCCTGCCCGGGCGCCGTGATCCAAACGCCGGGCTCGAACAGCACTTCCGGGCCCACCTCCAGGCGCAGCTCGCGCATCGCCTCGAGCACGTTGCCGTGCAGCGGCCAGCGCGCGAACGCGCCCCGGCGCATCAGCTCCCAGTGGATCTGCGCACGGTTCCACGGCAGCGAGTTGCGCTCATACCAGCGCCACTTCTGCGCCCACAGGCGAGCCTGCTTGGCCAGGGCGCTCAAGTGGCGGGCGATCCGGTCTCAGTGGGCTTCATCGATGCCACGATCGACATGATCGAGCCTGCATCGGCGTACGCTCGCGATGCGGCGGACAACCCGCCCGACTGCACGGCGAGCCGTCAGTCGGGCCGAATGATCTCGACCGCCCCATATCCATCCAGCGGGCGATCGACGAAGAAGATCTCCATCGTGATGTCCGGCTCGACGTGCGCTTGGCTGAGGAACGCGAGCACCACGCGGCCGGTGAGCTCTTCGATCGTCTGCTTGTACCTGCCGGCCATCACTCGTTGGAAGTCCTCGCGCATGGCGATGACGCGATCGGGCTCCCCGCTGTCCATGATCGTCTGCTCCAACGGGGTGAAGCCGCTTCCTCGCATGACGACGACGATGATGTCATCGAGCGCATACGTCTTGGCCTTCATCGGGCCTCGGCCATAGTGCTCGTGCAGCATGCCGACGATGCTCGTCGAGATCGCCGCTAACAGCTGTCCTCCGGCGAGCGGAGCGCCGCCGGCAGGGTTGGAATCCACTGGCACTCCTCACTCGGGCGGGGCTCGAGCCCGGCCCATGTTCGGTTCTACATACGCCCCCGATCCGGCCCGCGACACGCGGGACTCCCGGAATCAAAAATCGACAAAATCCTAGCTTGCAAGCGCCTGATCGTCAACTCCATTTAGTCGTGTAATTCTGTTTCTCGGATTTTGATACAACAGTTGGGGCAAGCACACCGAGCACCTGGAGAAGCGTTTGCGCGCTATGATTTGGTGAAAGCGGCCCTCATCGTGAGATCACCGATCGCACGTTGGACTGCTTTCAGGAAAGACGGAGCCGACGTCGCGGTCACAAGCTGGCCGCCCATTCTGGCCCGTGCAGACTCGTGAGAAGGGGTACGAGATGCTGGCGCCAGACATACTCGACGTGCGCACTCGACCGGGCGGAGGCCGCTCGTGACCGCGCTGCTGCTCTTTCTGGCCACAGCTGCGTGGCTTGCGCTCGCCGTGTTCGTCGTGGCTGTGTGCCGCGCGAGCGCGCGAGGCGAGGACCGCATCGATCGATCGGGTCGAGCCCTGCGCGCCCTTCAACCTGAGCAATCGCCTGGAGCGTCGGGGCCGACGCTCGAACCAGCTTGGACGGCGCCCCCACATCGCCGTCCACGACAGCGCGAAGGTGCTCCATCCACACCCTCGCGCTGAGGCAGGCGCGGGGACGCCTCCCCCGGCGTCCCCGCGCACCTTCTTTGCCTCGCGCCGTTCGTCGCGTGGCCCGGCGCGGTCTGAACTACCGGGACTTCGCTCAGACCGCCAGCGCCTCAGACATCGGTATCGGCCTGCCGAGGTGGTAGCCCTGTCCGAAATCGACGCCGTGCTCCTTCAGCACTTCAACCGTCTCCTGATTGCCGACGAACTCGGCGATCGTGTGCTTACCGAGACCCTTTGACATCTGCACGATCGAGTCGACGATCAGCCGGTCAGTGCTGCTGGCCGGGAGGTTGCGGATGAACTCCCCGTCGATCTTCACGTAATCGAACGGGATGTGCTTGAGGTAGTAGAACGAGCCGAACCCCGCACCGAAGTCATCGAGCGCGAAGCCGCATCCAAGCGACTGGAGCGTGGTCGCGAATCCCCGGGCGCGGTCCATGTTCGCTATTGCGGCGGTCTCGGTGACCTCGAAGATCAGGCTCGCCGGGTCGATTGCCGTCCGATCGAGCGCCTCTTCGATCAGCGACAGCAGTTGAGGATCGCCTACCGAGCGGCCTGAGATGTTCACCTCCAAGCAGATCTCCCGCCCCGCGGCCGTCTGTGCAGCGATCAGGACCAAGGCCTCGCCCAAGACCCAGCGGTCGATCTCCAGGATCAATCCGGAACGCTCCGCCGTGTAGAGGAACTGCGAGGGCAGGATCAGTTCACCGTTGTCGCCCGGGAGCCGCAGCAGCAACTCCCACCTCGCAACGGCGTCGCTCGCGAAGTCGACGATCGGTTGGCAGTAGAGCTCGAAGAGCCCCTCATGGACGGCCTGCGCGACGCGCTCAGCCCAGGTCACCCGTGCCTTGGTTCGCCGCGTCGCGGCGCTCGCGACGGCGACTCGGCCCTTGCCGGCCTCCTTCGCCAGGTACATCGCATCGTCGGCTTCGACGAGGATGTCCTCCGCGTTCTGACCCATGCCGCGCTCCTCGAAGCCGCCGACACCGATACTCAGCGAAATGCCTCCCTCACCCGCCGGTGTCAGCCGGCATTCATCGCGCACGGCGTCCAGCAGACCTTCGGCCAAGCGCTGCGCATCGCGCGGCGCCGTACGCGGAAGCAGCACGGCGAACTCATCTCCGCTCAACCGAGCGAACACGTCCGTCTCACGCAGACGTTCGCCGATTATCCGACCGACCTCGCTCAGCACCTCGTCACCCGCGGCGTGTCCCCGCGTGTCGTTCACGAACTTGAAGTCGTCGAGGTCGAGCAGCAGAACCGCACCGTCACCGCCATAGCGATGCGCGTAGGCCATCTCGTGGGTCAACTCGCGGATGAAGCCGCTCCGATTCAGCAGTCCCGTGAGCGGATCGTGCTCGACGAGATATCCGAGTTCGGCCTCGTAGCGCTTGCGCTCTTCGATGTCCTGCAGCTGGCGGATGCAATAGAGCGGCCGGCCCGCCGCGTCGCGTCCCAGCGACACATCGACTGCGACCCACACGACGTGGCGTTCGGAGTGCAGCATGCGCTGCTCCAGATGGAAGTGGTCGATCTCTGCCGCGTGCAGGCGTGCCATCGCCGCGCGGTCGGTCGCCGCGTCGTCCGGATGTATCAGCTCGTGCACGTTGGCCGTCGCCAGCTCCTTGGGTGAATGGCCCGTCAGCTCGCAGAGCGCCCGATTGGCCCGAAGCACGCATCCCTCGGAGCTCGCCTCGATGCTGACGAGCGCAATGCCGATCGGCGCGTCCTCGAACGAGCTGCGCAGCAGCCCCTCGCCGATCGGTGTCGAACGGCGCTCGTTATCGGCGACGGCCGACTCGATCCTCGAGACCCCGACGATCGCACGCTCCGCGTCGCGGATCGGAGAGAACTGCACCCTGACCGGCATCGTGCTGCCGTCCTTGCACAGGCGCACCGTCTCATAGCTGTCGCTCAGCCCGGCCCGCACGGCCACTCTGAGCATCTCGGCCTCCCAGCTGCGTCTCGTGCTCGGGACGACGGCCTCGAGCGTGTGTCCGAGCATTTCATCGGCCGAGTATCCGTAGAGCCTCTCCGCGCCGGACGTCCACATGCCGATCACGCCGTCCACGCCCTGCCCCACTACCGCTGGTTCCAGGGACTCCAGAATCGCCGTCGCATCGACCCCTCGCCTGGCCTGACGAAGCGCTCGCCGCTTCGCCCGTGCGGACCCGCCTCCAACGCTTGGCTCGAACACCAATACGTTTGCGCTCTGCCGGAACATGTGACCTCCTTGGACGAACTACCCATTCCCTTGGGCGGTCCGCGGAGTGCAGTCACTGTGTGCCTCCCACCGCGTCCGGCGTTCTGCAAACAAAGCGTTTCAGCCGCTACGCGAAAGCTGAACGATTCGCTTTACAGTTCGCCCAAGGTAGCACAGTCCACTTATTGGCACTACTCAACTGCTTGGTTCACGTCGGCTCTCACTCGTGAGAGCGGTGACCCGCTCAGGCGGCTACCTGGTCCGCACGCTTGCGGCGAGCAGCCTTGCCGCCGCCTCGCCCCGCACCGCGCGAGAGCACCGGCGTCAAGAGCTCGGCGAGGAACTGCCCGGTGTGCGAGCCCGGCTCGGCGGCGACCTCCTCGGGCGTTCCCGCGGCGATCGCCATGCCGCCCTCCTCCCCGCCCTCCGGGCCCATGTCGATCAAACGGTCGGCAGACTTGATCACGTCGAGGTTGTGCTCGATCACCACGACGCTGTTGCCGGCGTCGACGAGCCGCCGGAGCACCTCCAGCAGCCGCTGCACGTCGGCGAAGTGCAGCCCCGTCGTCGGCTCGTCGAGGATGTACAGCGTGCGGCCCGTGGCGACCTTCGAGAGCTCTGTCGCGAGCTTCACGCGCTGCGCCTCGCCGCCCGACAGCGTCGTCGCCGGCTGGCCCAGACGCACATAGCTGAGCCCGACCGCGTTGAGCGTCTCGAGCCGGCGGCGGACCTTCGGGATGTGCTCGAAGAACTGCAGCGCCTCCTCGATCGGCATGTTCAGCACGTCGGCGATGCTCTTGCCCTTGAAGCGGATTTCGAGCGTCTCGCGGTTGTAGCGCTTGCCGTTGCACTGCTCGCACGGCACGTACAC
>DATINR010000114.1:0-6159 GCA_035473995.1 Solirubrobacteraceae bacterium | reverse complement strand
CGCTCGCGCTCGCCGCCGGCACGTTCGGCATCAGCTCGAGCGCGCACACGACCGAAACCGCCTGGAGCTCGGCCTTCATGCAGTCGCACGGCGGCGTGCTCGGCGCCGCGCTGTTCCAGCTCGCCCACCGCCTCGTGCAGGACGTCGGCGTCGACATCCTCGTCGTCTTCCTGTTGCTCGTCGGGACGATCCTCGTCACGGGCGCCTCGCTCGGCGGCACGCTGCGCGCGACAGGCAGCGGCGTGACCGAAACGACGCGGATGATGCGCTCGCTCTCAGAGCGCCGGCTCGGTCACGGCGCCGAGGGCGAAGCGGGCGAGCGGGACGACCAGGACACTTCACCGGAAGGCTTCGACCTGAACGAGTTCGCCGACGGCGCCTTCATGCAGCCGCCCGACCCGCAGGGGCACGAGCTGGTCGTGCGCGCGACGCACGTCGAGGGGCCCGCGCAGGAGCGCCCCGACGAGCTCGACGCAGCCGACAGCGCAGGCGCAGCCGCTTCGGGCGACGGCGACGCCCCGGGGGAGCCGGGCGCGCGGCAGAGCCTCGTCTCCGAGCAGGAACTCGCGCCGGCCGACGCGAGCGACCTCGACGAGCACCTCAGCGGCGTGGCGCGCACCGACGCCGAGACGCTGACGCCGCAGGGTCGCCTGCGCGACGTCGTCACCGACGACCCCGACTTCGTCTGGCACATGCCCGACGCGAGCAAGCTGTTGACGCGCTCGACCGGCGAGCAGACGCGCCCCGACACGGCCGGGCAGGCGCAGACGGCGAGCAGCCTGGTCGAGGCGCTCGGGCACTTCGGCGTGCAGGCGAAGGTGATCGGCACGGTCGCCGGGCCGCACATCACGCGCTACGAGCTGCGACTGGCGCCGGGCACGAAGGTCGCCAAGGTCGCGCAGCTGAAGGACGACCTCGCCTACGCGCTGGCCGCCACCGACATCCGCATCCTCGCGCCGATCCCCGGCAAGCAGGCCGTCGGCGTCGAGGTCCCCAACCTGCACCGGCGGATCGTGCGCCTCGGCGACGTCTTCCAGGAGCCGCCGAAGGACTGGTCGCCGCTGACGGTGTGGCTCGGCAAGGACGTCGCCGGCAAGGCGATCGGCGCGGACCTCGCGAAGATGCCGCACCTGCTCGTCGCCGGCACGACGGGCGCCGGCAAGTCGGGCGCGATCAACGCGATGCTCTCCAGCGTGCTGTTGCGCGCGAGCCCGCACGAGGTGCGCCTCGTGCTGGTCGACCCCAAGCAGGTCGAGCTCAACCACTACGAGTCGATCCCGCACCTCTTGACGCCCGTGATCACGAGCCCGCGGATGGCCGCCAACGCGCTGCAGAACCTCGTCAAGGAGATGGAGACCCGCTACGGGATCATGTCGATGGCGCGCACGCGCAGCCTGATCGAGCTGAACAAATCGCGCGCCAAGCGCTCAGAAGCGCCACTGCCCTACATCCTCTGCGTGATCGACGAGCTCGCCGACCTGATGATGGTCGCGCCGGCCGACGTCGAGGACTCGATCATCCGCCTCGCGCAGAAGGCACGCGCGGTCGGGATCCACCTGGTGCTCGCCACGCAGAGCCCGCGCGTGGACGTGATCACGGGAATGATCAAGGCCAACGTGCCCTCGCGGATCGCCTTCTCCGTCTCGAGCCAGACCGACTCGCGCGTGATCCTCGACCAGAACGGCGCCGAGTCGCTGCTCGGCCAGGGCGACATGCTGTTCAGCCCGATCGGCAGCTCGCGCCTGCAGCGCATCCAGGGCGCCTACATCGACGAGCGCCAGATCGAGAAGCTGACCTCGATGTGGCGCAAGCAGGGCGAACCGGAACTGCGCGAGGAGCTGCTCGAGGAGGTCGAGCCGGCCGAGCCCGAGTCCGGCCCGGACGAGTTCGACCCCGACGAGGACCCGCTGCTCGGCGACGCGATCCGCCTGGTCGCCGAAATGCAGACCGCCTCGACTTCGATGCTGCAGCGCCGCCTGCGCCTCGGCTACACGCGCGCCGGTCGCGTGATCGACATGCTCGAGCGCCGCGGCGTGATCTCCGGCTATGAGGGATCGAAGCCCCGGCAGGTGCTCGTCACCGAGGCCGACCTGCCGCGCGTGCTGGCCGCGCTCAGCGGCACTCCCGAGCCGGCGGAGTCGGCCGCCGGCCCACCGAGCGACTAGCCTCTAAACGAGATGCCCGAGATCGGTGAAACGCTACGCGACGCGCGTATGCGCGCCCGTATCGACGTCTCGGAGATCGAGGCGAAGACGAAGATCCGCGCGAAGTACCTGCGCGCGCTGGAGAACGAAGAGTGGGGCCTGCTGCCGGGCCCGACGTTCGTCAAGAGCTTCCTGCGCACGTACGCCGAGGCGCTCGGGCTCGACGGCAAGGCGCTCGTCGAGGAGTACCGCCTGAACAACGAAAACCCGAGCGACGCGCTGCTCGAGCCGATCGTCTCGCGGCCCGAGCGGCCTGGACGCGGGCGCTCCGGCGGCGGCGGTCGCGCCGGCGGAGGCCGTGCGGGCCCCGGCGGCGGGCCTTCACGCGGCTACCTGGCGATCGTCGGCGTCGTCGTCGTGCTGATCGTGCTGCTCGTCGTCGGGCTGATCGGCAAAGGCGGCGGATCGGGCTCGTCGTCGAAAACGGCCGGTCAATCTTCTCCTAAATCAATAAAGAAAACGTCGAAAAAGCGTGCCGGCAAACATGCGAAAGGGACGTCGGGCAACAGCTCGCAGAGCTCCGTCGTGGCGCTCTCGCTCCGTGCCACGGCGCCCGTCTACGTGTGCCTGATCGGCGACAAGGGGCATGTGCGGATTCCGGGCGAAGAACTGCAGGCGGGCGCGAGCACCTCGACCTATCACTCGCGCCACTTCTTGATCACGCTCGGCAACAGCTCGGTGAAGATGTTCGTCGATGGGCATGAACGTCCCGTGGCGTCTTCCAGCCAGGCGGTCGGCTACTCGATCACGAAGGCCGGGCGCACGCGGCTGAAGCTGGGCAACCTGCCGACGTGCAAATAGCGCCTCGCTGACGAGGCTGCGCGTGTGATCTAGGGTCTGCCTGTGAGCGCGCGGGCGGGAATCGTGGTGACGGGCACGGAGGTGCTGACGGGACGCGTGAGCGACCGCAACGGCCCGTGGCTGTCGGACCGCCTGCGCGAGCTGGGCGTCGACCTCGCGCACATCGCGATCGTCGGCGACCGGCCGCAGGACATGGAGGCGGCGCTCGGCTTCATGGCTGCGCAGGGGATGGACGCGGTGCTGACGAGCGGCGGGCTCGGCCCGACGGCGGACGACCTGACGGCGGAGGTCGTGGGGCGCTTCCAGGGGCGTGAGATGGTGCTCGACGAGGCGCTCGAGGCCCGCATCGCGAAGATCGTCGAGCCGCTGCTCAAACGCTGGCCGAACCTCGATCTGCAGGCGATCGAAGCGGGCACGCGCAAGCAGGCGACGATCCCGGCCGGCGCGACCGTGCTCGAGCCGGTCGGCACGGCCCCCGGCCTCGTCGTGGCCCCGCGCGAGGGACCTGACGGACGCTCCGGCGAGGGACCGACGATCGTCGTGCTGCCGGGACCGCCGCGCGAGCTTCAGCCGATGTGGCAGCAGGCGGTGGCCACCGACGCGCTGAAAGCGGCGCTGAGCGGCGCGACGACGTACGAGCAGCGCACACTGCGGCTGTTCGGCATGCCCGAGTCCGAGATCGCCGAGACGCTGCGCGTGGCCGAGCGCGACGGGATCGACCTCGCGAGCCTCGAGGTGACGACGTGCCTCAAACGGGGCGAGATCGAGGTCGTCACGCGCTACGAGCCGGATGCGCAAGACGCATACGACGCGCTTGCCGGCCTGATCTCGGAGCGCCACGCCGACACGTTGTTCTCGCGCGACGGCAGCACGATCGACGAGCTCGTCGCGAAGGCGCTCGCCGGCGGCGGGCACACGATCGCGACGGCCGAGTCGTGCACCGGCGGGCTGCTCGCGGCGCGCCTGACCGACCGCGCCGGATCCTCGGCGTATGTGAAGGGCGGCTTCGTCGTCTACGGCAACGAGGCCAAGACGGCGCTGGCCGGCGTCGAGCCTTCGCTGATCGAGCGCCACGGCGCCGTCTCCCAGGAGGTCGCCGAGGCGCTGGCGGCAGGTGCACGCGAGCGCCTGCAGGCCGAGATCGGTGTCGGCATCACAGGCATCGCCGGGCCGGGCGGCGGCAGCGAGGAGAAGCCGGTCGGGCTCGTCTGGCTCAGTATCGCCGGCCCCGGCGACGATGCGCCGATGACGCGCTCGGTCAACCTGCCGGGCGGCAGGGCCGACGTGCGCGACCGGGCAGGCACGGTGGCGATGCACATGCTGCTGCGCGCGCTCGACGCTGACGGGGATTAGCGGTGGGAGCGGTGGGCGGTCGGCGCTTCGTCGGCGCGGGCGAGTGTCGTTTCGCCAGCATTGATAGCAACGGTATATACGGCGTAGATACCATGGCTATCGCAACCTGGAGCTGAAGGCCACCGTGTCACCCCGAGCAGCGACGGCGCGGCTGTTCGCGGCGGTCGACCCGCCGCCGCCGGTGCGCGAGCAGCTGGCCGCCTGGGCGCGCGAGGTCTCGGGCGCGATGCGAGCGCAAGCCGGCCCGGCGCAGGAGGCAAAGCTGCGCCTGCCGGCGCCGGAGACGATGCACGTGACGCTGTGCTTCCTCGGCGCTCGCCCGGTGGCCGAGATCGACGCGCTGGCGGCGGCGCTCGAACAGTGCGAGATCCCCGAGGCGGGCGAGCTGTCGCTGGGGGCGCCGCTGTGGCTGCCGCCACGAAACCCGCGCTCGCTGGCGCTCGAGATCGGCGACGGCGACGGCTGGCTCGAGCGCCTGCAGCGGGCGATCGTCGAGGCGTTCGCGGGGGCGATCGCGTGGGAGCCGGACCGCAGGCGCTTTCGCGCGCACGTGACGGTGGCGCGGATCGGGCGCGGCAAGCCGAGCAGGTCGAGCAGCTCGGGCAGGGCAGGCGGCCCGGGCGGCCGCAGGGCCAGGGCGGGCAGGGCCGGCGGCGGGGAAGAGGCGGACGCGCGCCGGCCGTTCCTGCCGCCGACGCCGCAGCTGTCGTTCACGCCGGGCGCGGTCGTGCTGTATCGCTCGTGGCTGGAGCCGCAGGGCGCGAGCTACGAGGCGCTCGCGACGCGCGAGCTGGCCGACTAGCCTTCGGATTCGTCTTCGCCGTCTTCTTCGGCCGGCGCCGGCGCCGGCGAGGACGGGGCGGGGGTGCCCTGGATGCAGACGAGCATCGAGCCGTCGTCTGAGAGGATCGGGCGCGAGCCGTCGAGGCAGGCCGGGCGCGAGCCGTCTTCGCAGACGTAGGAGCCGGCGTCGGAGCGTTCGGGCGCGCCGCCGTCTTCGCATTCGGCTTCGCTCCATTCGACGCCGGCGCTCGGCGTGGCGGGACACACGAGCTTGGCGCCGTTCTTGGCGGGCGCCGGTTCGGCGCCCCCGGCGCAGACCGGTTCGGAGCCGTCGGCGCAAGAGAAGGACCCGGCGCCTTCGCTCTGCGGCTTGGAGCCGTCTTCGCAGGTGGCCGGCGGTGCGACCGCGCTCGGCGTGTTGACCGAGCCGTGCTGGGCCGCCTTCTTCTTCTTGTTGATTCGATGATGACGACCGGAGTGGCGGCCCTTGGCCCTGCCGCGTGCGTGGCCGGCGCGGTTGCGCCCGGCACAGGCGCGCACGTGCTGCTTGGCGTGCGCTGAGGCGCAGGCGCCGGTGGCGCTCGTGGCGGAGGAGGGGGCGGGGCGGCACAGCAGCACGGCGAGCGCCGCGAGCAGCAGCGCAAGCGCAAGCGCGAGCTTCGCCGGACGGGGGATGGAGGCGGAGCCGATCATGCCTGCCTTCCACATCGTCATTGCACGGTACGCGCGTGAAAGGACGGCATCTGGCGTGGACGAAAGGAGGTCCGCGAAAGGCCTGAGAACTCGGTTCGGAACGGCCGCAAAGCGAACAGACGTTCCGTCCGAAGCGATCTCTACCTTTGTCGATTCACCCAACCCGGAGGAGTAAGACCATGCCCGTGACCGACGACGAGAAGGCAGCGAAGGCGCGCGACGCCGCTCTTCAGGGCGCGCTGACGCAGATCGAGCGCGAGTTTGGCAAGGGCACGGTCATGCGCATGGGCGACGAGGGCGCGCAGGTGCGCTGCGAGGCGATCCC
>DATINR010000113.1:0-47078 GCA_035473995.1 Solirubrobacteraceae bacterium | reverse complement strand
CGGGCAAGCAGCCGGCGCTCGACTACCTGACGATCGAGCAGGCGATCGCGCACTGCACGCGCGGGATCGGCGTGTGGGATTGGGCGAGCAACGACGACGGCGCCGAGCCCGACGTCGTGCTCGCGTGCGCCGGCGACGTGCTGACGCTCGAGACGCTCGGCGCGACGGCGATCCTCAGGCGCGAGCTGCCCGAGCTGAAGGTGCGCGTCGTCAACGTCGTCGACCTGATGCGCCTGCAGCCCGACTCAGAGCATCCCCACGGGCTCTCCGAGGAGGAGTTCGACACGCTGTTCACGACCGGACAGCCGGTGATCTTCGCCTACCACGGCTACCCGCTGTTGATCCACCGCCTGACCTACCGGCGCGCCAACCACGACAACATCCACGTACGCGGCTACAAGGAGGAGGGCACGACCACGACGCCGTTCGACATGGTCATGCTCAACGACCTCGATCGCTTCCACCTCGTGATCGACGTGATCGACCGCGTGCCGGACCTGCGCGAGCGCGCGGCGCACCTGCGCCAGCAGATGGAGGACGAGCGCCTGCGCCATCGCGCCTACACGCGCGAGCACGGCGACGACCCGCCCGAGCTGCGCGACTGGGTATGGCCGGAACCGGCCGAGGCGCGGCCCGCGCCGGGCGAGCGATCGGGCGCGGACGACGCCGGCTGAGCGCCATGCGTGTGCTCGTCGTCAACGCGGGGTCGAGCAGCCTGAAGCTGACGCTGCTCGGCGACGACGACGAGCAGCTCGCCGAGCGCGAGCTGCAAGCGCCCCGCGCGCAGATCGACGCGAACGAGCTCTCCGAAGCGCTGCGCTCGCCGCTGGCCGGCGCCGACGCGGTCGGGCACCGCATCGTGCACGGCGGCGAGCGCTTCCGCGAGGCGGTCCGCGTCGACGCTTCGGTCGAGCGCGCGCTGCGCGAGCTGAGCGATCTGGCGCCGTTGCATCAGCCGAAGTCGCTCGCCGCGCTGGACGCCGTCGGCCGGCGTTTGCCGCAGCTGCCGGCCGTCGCGTGCTTCGACACGGCCTTCCATGCGACGCTGCCGTCGTCCGCGAGCACCTACGCGCTGCCGGCGGCATGGCGCGAGCGCCTTGGCGTACGCCGCTTCGGCTTCCACGGGCTCTCACACGGCTATGTCGCGCGTCGCACGCCCGAGCTGCTCGGGCTGCACGAGCCGGCCGGCCTGCGGATCGTCAGCTGCCACCTCGGCGCGGGCGCCTCGCTTTGCGCGATCCGCGACGGCCGCTCGATCGACACGACGATGGGCTTCACGCCACTTGAGGGCCTGGTGATGGCGACGCGCTCGGGTAGCGTCGATCCGGGGGTGCTGCTGTGGCTGACCCAGCACGAGCGGATCTCGGTCGACGAGCTGGCCGACACGCTCGAGCACGGCTCCGGCCTGCTCGGCCTGGCGGGCACGCCCGACATGCGCGAGGTGCTCGCACGCGAGCAGGAAGGCGATGCCGCTGCGGCGCTGGCTCTCGCCGTCTACCTGCGCTCGCTGCGCGCGCACATCGCGGCGATGGCGGCAGCGCTGGGCGGGCTCGACGTGCTGTCGTTCACCGGAGGCGTCGGCGAGCGCTCGGCCGAGCTGCGCCGCCGGGCCTGCGCCGGGCTTGGCTTCCTCGGCGTGGAGCTCGCCGAGGACGCCAACGAGCAGGACGGCCCCGACCGCGAGATCTCACCGCCCGGAGCGGAGGTGCGCGTGACCGTGATCAGCGCCCGCGAGGATCTCGAGATCGCCCGCCAGACACGTGCGGCGCTCGCCGCGAGCTAGTGCGAGGACAGCGCCAGCGCCGCGTCTGAACCGGCCTCGTCGGCCACCTGACGTCCATGCCCCTCGCGGAGAAGCCCCGTGACCGTCTCCGCGCCGACCGGCCGGGAGAAGAGGAAGCCCTGGCCCAGGTCGCAGCCGGCCCGCTGCAGCGCACGTAGCTGCGCGGTGTCCTCGATCCCCTCGGCGAGCGTCTTGATCCCGAGCGAGGAGCCGAGCTGGACGAGCGTCTCGATCAGCGCCGCCGAGTCGCGGCTGCTTGCCACGCCGGCGACGAACGAGCGGTCGATCTTCAACGAGTCGGCCGGGAACTGGCGCAGGTAGGCGAGCGAGCTGTAGCCCGTGCCGAAGTCGTCGATCGCGATGCGCACGCCGAGGCGCTTGAGGCTGCGCAAGCGCTGCACCGCGGCGCGCGCGTCGCGCATCAACGCTGTCTCGGTTATCTCGAGCGTGAGAGCGCCCGGGCGAAGCCCACTCTCGCCGAGCGCCCGGCGCACGTCGCCGAGCAGCTCGTCCGCGTCGAGCTGCCGTGCCGAGACGTTGACAGCCACGCCGAGCTCGTGCCCCTCGCGTGCCCATTGCGCGGCCTGTCGCGTCGCCTCGCGCAGAGCCCACCGCCCGATCGCGACGATCTGCCCGGTTTCCTCGGCGAGCGGGATGAACTCGCACGGCGAGAGCACGCCCCTGGTGGGGTGCCACCAGCGGATCAGCGCCTCGACGCCGACGATCCGCTCGCTGTGCAGGTCGACGATCGGCTGGTACTCCAGGAACAGCTGGCGCTCGCCCTCGAGCGCGTCCGCGAGGTCCATCTCCAGCGTCAGGCGATCGCGCGAGGCGGTCTCCATCTCCGAGCGGAACACGACGCTCTGGTCGCGGCCGCCGGTCTTGGCGCGGTAGAGCGCGAGGTCGGCCGCGTGCAGCAGCTCGTCGGCCGTGCCGTCGAGGGCGAGCGCAATCCCGATGCTGGCCGTCAGCGACAGGCGCCTTCCGTGAGCGTGACGCACCTCGTAGGGGCGGCGCAGCAGCTCGAGCAGCCGTTCGGCGACGAGCTCGGGGCCGGCGTCGAGATCGCCGGGCTCGAGCAGCACGACGAACTCGTCGCCACCCAGTCGCGCGGCGGTGTCGCCGTCGCGGAGGATCGTCTTCAGCCGGGCGGCGACGGCGCGTAGCAGCTCATCCCCGGCGGCATGACCGAACGTGTCGTTCACGTGCTTGAAGCCGTCGAGGTCGACATAGAGCGCGGCCATCGGTCGCTGCGCACGCGCGGCGCGTGCGAGCATCTGCCCGGCTCGGTCGAGCGCCAGCAGGCGATTCGGCAGTCCCGTCAGCGCATCGTGCAGCGCCTGGTGGCGCAGTTCGCCCGTCTTCGCCTGGACCATCCCGAGCGCTTGCTCGCGTGAGCGTGCGAGCACGAGCACCAGCGCGAAGAGCAATCCGCTCACCGCGATCCCGACGAGCGCCACGAGCAGTCCCTGGAGCTCGGGCGAGAGACCGCCCGCGGTTGCACTCTGAGCGACGACGAGCCCCCACGGACCGCCGATCTGGAAGCTCGCGCGGTAGTGCGGAGCATCCGTGCGCGTGACCACGCCCACGCGGTCGATCAGCGCGACCGGCTCTCCCGGGTTGGCGTGGTAGAGCGCCAGGCTCAAACCCCTGTGCCTGTTCATCGCCGCCCGGACGACCGCGGGGACGTCGAACGAGCTCGAGATCCAGCCGCCGAGCGCCCGGCGGCGTTGCGCGGCGCTGCCCAGTGGCGCGTCGCTGCGGTAGAAGGCGCTCTGGAAGAACATCGTCTCGATGCCCTGAGCCGTCACCGGCAGAACCAGCATCTCGCCCGTTTCAGCCTGCGCACGCATCGCGACGGCCTGCGAGATGCCGATCGGCGAGGACGGCTCGCACCAGTCGCCCTGCAGCGTGTGCGCGACCGCGGGGCCAAGGCCTCCGGCCTCGGATACGCCGGCCGCCAGCAGGCACGCCGGGGCGGCGCCGGGGCGGACGCGCTCGGGCCTGCCCCCGATCAGCGCGCGGAATGCCGGGTCGGCGTCGCGACGCGCGAGAAAGCTCGAGAGCTCGCCGGCCGGCACGCGAGCGACGATCGACGTGCCGAGGCCGCCAACCTGCCGCTGATGGCCGTTGAGCTCGGTGAACCAGCGGTCGAAGCGAGACGCGCTCATCTGCGGCTGCATCGACATGATCGCGCGAAGCGTCGTCACGAAATCGGCGTCGCGGCGGAGCATCGCCCCGAGCGTCGTCGTCACGTCCGAGGCGGTGCGCTCGAAGGCCCGCCTGTGCTCTCCCTGCACGCTGGAGCGCCACCACAGCCCGCCCGCCACCGAGACGATCACACCGGTCAGGAGGATCGCGAAGGCCACCGGCGTCGCGCGCCGGCGAAGCCCGTCGAGCCGAAGCGCTTCCTTGCACTTGAGTCCTAGCTCCCGAGTCCTTTCGAGCATGACCAGAGCATCGATGGTTGGATGGCCGCCGGGTACCGTACTAACCCGTAATACCGACTGTTGGATTAACGCGGTTCAGCGGATCAGCGCTGGGCAAGGCAGACCGAAGCTTCGCAAAGCTCCGCGAGCGAGCGATCGTGCGTGATCAGCAACACGCCCTTCCCGTCCCTCCCGTCGAGCAGGCGACGCACGACGCGTCGCGCCAACTGCGGCTCCAAATGCGCGGTCGGCTCGTCGAAGATCACGAAGCGAGCGTTCGAGAGCAGCGCCCGGGCGAGCGCGAGCCGCTGACGCTGCCCACCCGACAGCCCATCGCCCTCGCCGCCGACGATCGTGTCGAGTCCCTGCGGCAGGCCCGCGACCCAGTCCGCGAGCTGCACGCCGGCGAGCGCCTCGACGATCTCCGCGTCCGCGGCGTCCTGGCGTGCGAGGCGGAGGTTCTCGCGGATCGAGGTGTGGAACAGGTGGGCATCCTGGCCGCACAGCAGCACGACGGCGCGCACGTCATCCTCGCGCAGCTCGCGCAGGTCGACGCCGCCGAGCGTCACGCGGCCCTCATCGGGGTCGCGAAAGCGCACGAGCAGCTCGGCGAGCGTGCTCTTGCCGGCGCCGCTGGGGCCGAGCAGCGCCAGCGATCGGCCTGGCTCGAGCTCGAGCTCGACGCCGTCGAGAACCGATCGGCCGTCCTGCTCGTAGCCGTAGCTCACGCCTTCCGCGCGCAACGCGCCCGCCTGCGGCGCCGACCGGATCGCCGGGGGATCGCGCACCGCCGGCGGCCGGCGATCGAGCTCCTGCAGGCGTGCACCCGCGGCGGCGCACGTTCGCAGGCTGCGCGCCGCGGCCGGCAGCGGCGTGAGCGATTCGTAGGCGCCGAGCAGCAGGAACGCGAGCGCCGCCAGCAGCACTCCGGCCAGCGTGCTCGCGTGCACCGCGCTCACGCCGACGGCCAGCACCGCCAGCAGTCCGGCCGCCGAGAGCGCTCCACCGAGCGTGCCCGCGAGCCCCGCCGCCAGCGCATCGCGACGGCCGTGGCGTGAGAGCTCGGCGTCGAGCTCGTCGAGCGTGGCGATCCGCGAGGCGCCGTGGCCGCAGACGAGCAGCTCCTCGGCGCCTTCGATGCTCTCGACGAGCTCACCGAGCAGCCGCTCGCGCAGCGCGCCCTGCCGGCGATCGGCGCGTGCCGCGAGCGAGGCCGCCGTCCACGGCACGACCGTCGCCGAGAGCAGCAGCGACGCGAGCACCACGGGGCCGGCGGCGGGCAGCATCACCCATGCCGCCGCGCTCGTCCCGACGATCACGACGGCGGCGACCACGACCGGGATCAGCGCACGCAGGTAGAGATCCGACAGTGTGTCCACGTCGGCGACGAAGCGTCCCAGCAGATCGCCCTTGCGCCGGCGCATCTCTCCGGGGACCAGCGGAGCCAGAAGCGCGAAGAAGCGCGTGCGCATGCGCGCGAGCTGGCGCAGCGCGAGATCGTGTGAGCTCAGCCGCTCGCCGTAGCGCAGCGCCGCACGGCCGAGCCCGAAGGCGCGCACGGCGACGATCGCAACCATCAGCGCCAGGATCTGGGGGCGCTGGGCGGCGCGCGAGATCAGATAGCCGGAGGTCGCCAGCAGCGCGATCGCCGCCGCCGCCGCGCCCGCGGCGAGCACGATCGCGAGCACGAGCCTGGGTCGCTCCCCGACGGGCAGCTTGACCAGCCGCAGGAGGCTGCCGACGCTCGTCGGGGCGGAGCCGCTCATGCGACCAGCTCCGCCGTGGACGGCGCGGGCGCGAGCGGGGCCGCGCCGTCGGGCACGACCGTCCCAGCCGAGATGCGCACGATCCGCTGGGCATGCTCCGCCAGCGTGGGATCGTGGACGATCAGCAGCACCGTGCGCCCGGCCGCGAGCAGCGGCAGCGCATCGGCGATTCCGGCCGTGCTCGCATCGTCGAGGTGCGCCGTCGGCTCGTCGAGCACGAGCAACGGAGCGTCTCGCATGAGGGCGCGCGCGAGCGCCAGACGCTGGCGCTGCCCGATCGAGAGCCGGCGTCCATCCTCCCCCACGCGCGTCTGCAGGCCGTGCGGCAGGCGCTCGATGAACTCAGCCGCACCGGCGGCGCGGCTGGCCCGCTCGACGTCCACGTCGGTGGCGTGCGGCGCGCCGAGGCGGATGTTCTGCGCGACCGTGCCCGTGAACAGCTGCGGTCGCTGCGGCACCCACGCCACTTGCTCACGCCAGCGCTCGGCGTCGATCTCGCGCAGGTCGATGCCCCCGCACGAGACGACGCCCTCGAGCGGATCGGCCAGGCGCATCAAGAGACGCGCAATCGTGCTCTTGCCGGCGCCGCTCGGACCGACCAGCGCGGTCAGCTCGCCCGGCGCGAGCTCGAGGTCGATCCCGCTCAGCACGCTCTGCGGGCGATCGGGGTAGGCGAAGCTGACGCCGTGCAGGGAGAGCGGCTCGCGCGCCGGGTCGGGCACTCGTGACGTGCGCCCGCGGCGACTTCCCGTCGGCGGCGCGCTCGTGAGCGCCGGCGGCCGGTCGAGCACGGCGAAGATCCGCTCGGCCGAGCTGGTGCCGTCGGTGGCCGCGTGGAACTGCTGGCCGACGCCGCGCAGCGGGCCGTAGAGCTCGGGGGCGAGCAGCAGCACGGTGAGCCCGGCCTGCAGCTCGAGGTGGCCGCCGGCGAGCTGCACCCCGATCGCCGCGGCGGCCATCGCCGTGCCGATCATCGCGCACAGCTCGAGTACGAATGCCGAGAGAAAGGCGACCCGCAGCGTTGACATCGTCTCCGCGCGGTAGCGCTCACCCACGCGCGCGAGCGTCTGCGCCTGGGCCTGCTCGCGGCGATAGGCGCGCAGCGTCGTGAGCCCCTTGACCACGTCGAGGAAGTGCGAGCTGAGCAGCGCCAGCGCCCGCCAGCGCCCGCGCGCCTGCTCGCGCGCTCCCCTGCCGATCAGCACCATGAAGAGGATCAGCACGGGAACGCTCAGCGCGACGATGCCGGCGGCCAGCGGATCGACGGTCGCGGCGTAGCAGAGCACGGCGATCGGCACGACGCTCGCGAGCACGAGCTGCGGCAGGTATCCGGCGAAGTAGGCCTGCAAAGCGTCGACGCCCTGCACGGCGGCCTCGGCGAGCTCGCCCGTACGTGGGCCGCGCCCGCCGCTCACAGCGCCGTCGCGCAGCAGGTGACGCGCCAGGCGCCTGCGCAGATCCGAGATCACGCCGACCGCGCCGAGCCGGGCGGCGAGCTCGAAGGCGCCGCCGATCGCCGCCCGCGCGAGCAGCGCGATCGCCAGCAGCAGCATCGACCCTCGCAGCTCGGCGAGCGTCGCGTGGTGAAACGCGGCGCGATCGACGATCCGCGCGAGCAGCGTCGCCTGCGCCAGGATCGTCGCGGCCGAGAGCAGCGAGAGCAGGCCGACGCTCGCCAGGTGCGCACGCGCGGCGCGACTCTCGCGCAGCAGCCGCCGATCGAGCGGTGCCGGCACGGCTCAGGCCGGCGAAGGGGGCTCGACGGGGTGCGGCGGGCGGCCCGCGCCGTCCTCGCTCGAGCTCGCGCCACGCCCGTCGCCGCCGCCGCCGAGCTGACCGAGCACGGCGACAGGAGTCAGCGGCCCCTCGAAGTCGTCGCGGCCGAGACGATGGCGGAAGACCCAGTAGGCCCAGCCCTGGTAGAGCAGCACGATCGGCACGAAGATCACGGCGACGACCGTCATCACGGTCTGCGTGTAGTGCGTCGAGGAGGCCGCCACCAGCGTGAGGTCGTTGACGTGCGTGGTGGTCGAGGGCAGCGCGTTGGGGAACAGCCCGACGAACAGGCTCGCGAACAGCAGCGCGATCGCACCGGCGCTCAGCGCGAACGCCCGGCCCTCCCGCTCGCGTGCGAGCAGCACAGGCACGGCGGCGGCGAGCGCGAAGGCGCCGACCGAGATCACGAGCTCAGAGAGCTTCACGCCGCCGGCGTTCTGGTCGAGCAGCGTCCAGAGCAGGAAGCCGCCCATCAGCGCGGCGGCGAGCGGCGAGGCGACGCGCGCGACGGCGCGTGCGCGCTGCACCATCTCACCGCTCGTGCGCAGCGCGAGGAAGATCGCGCCGTGCGCGAGGAACAGCGACAGCGTCGTCAACCCGCCGAGCAGCGCGTAGGGGTGCAGCAGGTCCCACAGCGATGCCGTCACGTTGTGCTGGGCGTTCATCGGCACGCCGTGGACGATGTCCGCCCAGCCCACGCCCCACAGCAGCGCGGCGAGGAAGCTGCCGATCACGGCCGCCCACTCCCAAGTCGCACGCCAGCGCGGCGAGTCGTCCTTCCCCCAGAACTCGAAGGAGACGCCGCGCACGATCAGCGCGGCGAGGATCAAGAACAACGCCAGGTAGAAGCCCGAGAAGAGGCTCGCATACCAGCCCGGGAACGCCGCGAACGTCGCCCCGCCGGCGGTCAGCAGCCACACCTCGTTGCCGTCCCAGACGGGGCCGATCGTGTGGATGATCATGCGCTTGTCGGTCTCGTCGCGACCGAGCGCGCGCAGCAGCATGCCGACGCCGAAGTCGAAGCCCTCGAGCACGAAGTAGCCGATCCAGAGCACGCCGATCAAGAGGAACCAGAGCGTCTGCAGGAAGTTGGGGTCGTGCACGGTCGGGCTCTCCTTCAGTAGGCCAGGACGAGGTCTTCGCGGGGCGGGCCCTCGCGCTCGGGCGCCGGTCCCTCGGGGGGCTCGTCCTGCGGTCCGTGCCCGATCTCGCGCAGGAACAGGCGCCCGCCGATCACGAGCAGCACGCCGTAGATCAGCGTGTAGCCGATCAGCGTGATCAGCACCGAGCTCGTGCCGACGAGCGGCGAGCGTGCATCGCTGGTCTTCAAGAGGCCGTAGACGACCCACGGCTGGCGGCCCATCTCGGTGAAGACCCAGCCGGTCAGGTTGGCAACGACCGGAAGCAGCGAGCCGGCGACCGCCGCGCGCAGGAACCAGCGCGTGCGCTCGAGCGTGCCGCGGCGGATCAGCCGGAGGCCGAGCAGTGGCAGCAGCACGAGCAGGATGCCGGCGCCGGCCATCAGGCGGAACGTCCAGTAGGTGACGCCGACGATCGGGACGTAGTCGCCGGGCCCGTACTTGGCCTGCTCTTCGGCGTTTATCTGGTTGATGCCCTTGACCTCGCCGTTCCAAGAGGCCGTGCCGATGATCGACAGCAGATGCGGGATGCGGACGTCCGTGTTCAGACGCTGCGGGTGGCGTTCGAACGGCCCGACGGCGAACAGCGAGAGGCTCGCGCCCTTGCTCGTGTTGTACAGCGCCTCGGCGGCGGCCATCTTCATCGGCTGCTGTTCCTCCATCAGCGTGCCCTGGGCGTGCCCGAACAGGCCGGTGGCGATCGCGGCGGCCAGCGTCAGCGGCAGCACGGCCTTGGCCGAGCGCGCGTAGACGGCGTTGCCACGCCCCCGCAGCATGCCGAAGGCGCAGATCGCGAGCACGAGCATCCCCGCCGTGACGAGTGCGCCGAGCACGGTGTGCGGGAAGGCGAGCAGCACGGTCGAGTTGGTCAGCACCGAGAAGATGTCCTTCAGCTCGGCGCGGTGCGTGACGTGGTTGATCGCGTAGCCGACCGGGTGCTGCATCCACGAGTTGGCGGCGAGGATGAAGTAAGCCGAGAGCACCGTGCCGAACGCGGTGAGCCAGATCGTCGCCAGGTGAACGCGCGGGGAGAGCTTGTTCCAGCCGAAGATCCACAGCCCGACGAAGGTGGACTCGAGGAAGAACGCCGCGAGACCCTCCATCGCCAGGGGCGCGCCGAAGATGTCGCCGACGTAGCGCGAGTACTGCGACCAGTTCATCCCGAACTGGAACTCCTGCACGATCCCCGTGACCACGCCGATCGCGATCGACAGCAGCATGAACTTGCCCCAGAAGCGCGTCGCGCGCAGCCAGACCTCCTCTTTGGAGCGGTACCAGCGGGTCTGGCAGTAGGCCACCCAAGCGGCCAGGCCGATCGACATCGGCACGAAGATGAAGTGGAAGAGGGTCGTGATCCCGAACTGCATCCGGGCGAGTTCAAGCGTGTTCACGCGGGCCAATCTATGGGCCGTGCTCGGCACCTGGATCGGTCAGTTCCCGCGCCGTCACTCCGTGGAAACTACGTGTCGCCGAAGCGGTTCAGGCGACCGGCAGGCCGCCCGGCGGCACCGCCGACGCCGGCTCGAGGGACTGCGCACGCCGGCGGATCAAGAACCGTCGCAGCTCGTCCGCCCCCCAGACGATGAACGGGAACGGCAGCGTCAGCGCGAGCGCGTCCGGGCCGAGCGCGGCCGTGCCGAGCAGCGACTGCAGCGGCGGCAGGTAGATGATCGCCGCGGCCAGCGCCAGCTCGAAGCCGATCCCCCACAGCAGCAGCGGATTGGAGAAGACGCCGACCGAGCGCAGCGAGGCCCGCTCGGTGCGCGCCGCGAAGGCGGTCCCGACCTGGCAGGCGACCATCGAGAAGAACGTCATCGTCGTGGCCTCCCGGTAGACGTGGTGCAGGGCGTGACCGTTGCCCGTCGCCGCGCCGAGCGACCAACCCCCTTTGATCAGGACGAAGAAGAATCCGCCCATCTCCAGTGCCGCCGAGATCACGCCGAGGAACAGCCACGCGCGCAGCAGCATCGGCGTCTGGATCACGCTCTCGCTGCGCGGGCGCGGCGGGCGCTCCATCAACCCCGGCTCCGCCGGCTCGCGGCCGAGCGCGAGCGCCGGCAGCGTCTCGGTGCCGACGTCGAAGGCCAGCAGCTGCAGAACCGTCAGCGGCAGCGGGATCGCACCGCCGCTGAGCGCGTACACGAGGAACGGTGTGACCTCGGGCGTCGCGTGGGCGAAGATGTAGAGGATGAACTTGCGGATGTTGTCGTAGACGCGCCGCCCGGCCTGGACGGCGGCGGCGATCGTCGCGAAGTTGTCGTCGGTGAGGATCATCGTCGCCGCCTCGCGCGCGACGTCGGTTCCGGAGCGTCCCATCGCCACGCCGATGTCGGCGCGCCTCAGCGCAGGAGCGTCGTTGACGCCGTCGCCGGTCATCGCCACCACGTGCCCGCTCGCCCGCAACGCATCGGCGATTCGCAGCTTCGCCTCGGGCGAGCTGCGCGCAAAGATCAGCTCCCGGTCCCCGTCCAGCACCCGGTCGAGCTCGGCGTCGCTCATGCGATCGAGCCGCTCACCCGTGACGATCGCCGAAGCGTCCGTCCCGATGCCGACCTGGCGGGCGACGGCGGCGGCCGTCAGGCCATGGTCGCCGGTGATCACGATCACGCGAATTCCGGCCCTGTGGCAGCTTTCGACGGCGGCTGCCACCTCCGGGCGCGGCGGATCGATCAGCGCGGCGAGCCCGAGGAAGCACAGCTCTCGCTCGGCCTGCTCGCGGCGTGCAGGCAGCTCGTCGCTCGTCGCGAGGCGGCGACGTGCCAGCGCCAGCACGCGCAGCCCTTCGCCTGCGTAGCGCTCGACGGTGGCGCTCACAGCCTCGCGGTCGGCGGCGCTCAGCCGGGATTCCTCGCCGCTCGGGCCCAGCGCCGTCGTGCAGCGCCCGACGATCGCCTCGGGCGCGCCCTTCGCGTCCAGCCACAGACCGCTCGGCAGCTCCTCGATCGTCGACATCAGCTTCAGCGTCGGATCGAAGCGGAACTCGCGCCGGCGCAGCCCGGCTCGCTCACGCTTGGAGAACGCCGCGCCGAGTGAGGCTGCGGCCCGCAGCAGCGCGATCTCGGTCGGATCTCCCGCCGGCTCCCTGTCGCCGTCGAGCTCGGCGTTGTTGCAAGCCGCCATCGCCTCGGCGAGAGCGTCCAGGCGCCGGTCGTGCTCGTACGCCTCGCGCTGCCCCTCGTGCGCGGAATCGAGGCGATGCTCGGCGCCTAGCATCCAGATCGACGTGGCGCGCATCCGGTTCTCGGTCAGCGTGCCGGTCTTGTCGGTGCAGATCACGTCGGTCGACCCGAGCGTCTCCACGGCGCTCAGCCGCTTGACGACGGCACCGTCGCGCACGAGCCCGCGCACGCCGACCGCCAGCGCCAGCGTGATCACGGGCAGCAACCCCTCCGGCACATTGCCGACGAGCAGGCCGACGGCGAACACGACGGCGTCCTTGAACGGCAGGCCCGCGCCCAGGATCGCGATCGGCATGAAGGCGATGCCCAAAGTGACCGCGATCGCGGCGATCAGCCAGGCCACGCGGCGGACCTGCATTTCGAGTGGGCTCTCCTCCGCCTCGACCCGCTCGGAGAGCGCGGCGATCCGTCCGAGCTCGGTGCGCATGCCGGTGGCGAAGACCAGCGCCTGGGCTTCTCCCTCGGTACAGCTCGTTCCGCTCAACACCAGGTCGCGCGCCTGGTCGAGCGGCACGTGGGCGTCGAGCAGCTCGGCCGAGCGGAGCACCGGCGCGGACTCGCCGGTGAGCATCGAGAGGTCGACCTCGACGGCGCCCGTCAAGAGGCGTGCGTCGGCGGAGACACGATCGCCTTCTTCGAGCACGAGCACGTCGCCGGGAACGAGCTCGGCCGCAGCCGTCGCGACCGTTCGGCCGTCGCGCATCACCTTCGCCTGCTCGGGTAGGAAGGCGGCGAGCGCCTCGACGGCGCGCTCGGCCTGAGCCTCCTGAATGAAGGCGAAGATCGCGTTGACCACGATCACGACGACGATCGCGATCGCCACGGCATGGATGCCGACGAGCCAGGCCAGCAGGGCCGCCGCCCACAGCAGCAGCGCGAGCGGGTGGGTGAACTGGCGCGCGAGCTCCCTCGGCCAGCGCGGGCCCCCGCGCCGGCTCAGCGCGTTGGGTCCGTATTGCACGAGGCGACGCTGGGCCTCGCGCGTGGAGAGACCCTGACGAGAGCTGCGCAGGTCGCGCAGCAGCAGCTCGACGGCCTCCTCCGCGTCGATCTCGGCAGCGGCGGCGGGACGGGACGCACCGCCGGCACCTGCGTCTTCGATCGTCGGAGCGCTCATCCGCGTACCTGGGTGGCGTCGGGCGGGAGATCCTCGCCTCGCCGATCGCGGTCCCCGGGCAGGTGCGACCGCCGAGCTCCGTCGAGCGTCGTCAGCAGTTGCAGCTCCTCGCTCAGCAGCCGCGGCAGCAGGAAGTGCTCACGCACGTGCGCGCGTCCCGCCTCGCCGAGCTGCTCGGCCAGCGCACGATCGCCCAGCAGCTTCAGCAGCGCCGTCGCGCATTGCTCGACCGAGTCGACGAGCAGGCCGCCGACCCCCTCGGGCATCTGCATCGGGATCCCGCCGGCGCGCCCGGCGACGACCGGCGTGCCCTTCCACAGCGACTCCGAGACGACGAGGCCGAATCCCTCGCGGATCGACTTCTGCACGACCACGTCGGAGAGGCGCTGGAAGGCGTTCACCTCGACGTTGCTCGCGCCGGTCAGGTTCGTGTAGATGTGGATCATCGGATCGCGTTCGGCGTGCTCGGTCAGCTGCCGGTAGATGTCCCAACCCTCGGGGTCGTCGAGCGCCATCGAGCCGACCAGCGCGAGCTGCAGGTCGGGGATCTCCTCGCGCACGAGCCGGTAGGCGGCGATCACGCCGAACGGGTCCTTCCAGGGGTCGAAGCGCGAGACCTGCGTGATGAGCGGACCCGGGCGGTCGATGCCGATCCAGTCGAGGATCTGGCTGGCCGTCTGCGTCGGGATCTCGATGTTCTTCGGGCTCAGCGGGTCGATCGCCGGCGCGATCGTGCGAACCCGCGCCACGGGCAGGTCGGGGGGCACGAACTCGGGCATCGTGAAGACGGCCGCGTCGAAGTCCGCGACGAACGGGCGCAGGAAGCGCCAGGCGTCGGGGTTGGGCTCGGAGGTGTCGATGTGACAGCGCCACACCGTGCGCGCGTCCCCCGCCCCGTGGATGCTCAGCAGCGCGGCGGGCTGGGGGTCGTGGATCACGACGAAGTCGTAGCCGTGGTCGAGCTTCGGCGCGTTCTCGCGCGTGCAGTCGAGGTAGGCCTGGCGCTCCTCTGCGGTGAGGCTCTGCGGAGCGCCCTGCAGCGCGTTGTGCAGGACCTTCGTCGCGCGGAAGAACTCGGGGCTGCCGCCGAGGACCTGCCAGTCGACGTGCAGGCCGAGGTCGCGCAGCAGTGGCACCGAGGAGCGCAGCAGCTCGGAGACGCCGCCGCCGTATGGCGTCGCGTTGACGTGCAGGATGCGCGCGCCCGCCAGCTTCTTCGCCTGCTCGCGCAGCGCCTGCAGGATCGCCTCCGGGACGATTCCCTCGTAAGCGTCGAGCGACCACCTTCCGACCGAGACAGGTTGCAGCACGGTTCAGCCTCCCACGAGGTCGCGACGCGCGAACACACCGAGCGCGGCGATCGTCGCAAGCATCGCCAGCGCCAGCATCACGAGCGCCGCGCCGGCTTTGAAGGGCTGCGCCGGCACGAGCCCGATGTGGGCGAACGGCGTCAGGTCGACGAGCCAGCCGGGAGCGCCTAGCAGCGAGCTCGTGAGCTGCCAGAGAAAGGCGACGGTCACCACGGCGTAGCCGATGCCCGCGCTGGCACGGGGCACGAGCGCGTAGGCAAGCGCCGCGATGCCCAGGAACAAGAGCGCCGTCGGCAGGCAGTTCGCCCCCGCCTCGATCAGCTTCGCCAGCGAGACGTCGGCTCCCTGGGTGCGCGCGCCGGCCCACGCGAGCAGCCCCGCCGCGATCGCGATCGTCGCGCCCGCGCAGCTCGCCAGCAGCAGCCTCCCGCCGAGCCAGCGCACCCGAGAGACCGGCAATGAGAGCAGCGTCTCGAGCTGCTCGTCGGCCTCTTCGTGGCGGGCGGCGCCGACCTGGGCGCACGCGAACAGGCTCACGGCGAGTACGAAGAAGATGAATACGAACGACAGGTAGCCGCTGGGCGTCTCGATCGAGCCTGCGCCGAGCCTCGCGATCTCGCGCTTCAGGCTCGGCGAGATGTTGGCCGAGGAGACGCTGTTGGAGACCATGCCGAGGATGAAGGCGAACGCGCCGACGCTCGCGAGCCAGACCGTCAAGCTGGCCCGCTCGCCGCGAAGCGCCCGGGCGAACGGCGAGGAGAGCAGGCGCATTCGAGCCGGGGCGGCGTCGCGCGAGGCGAGCAGGCCACTGCCGACATCCCGCGCCGCCGCAATCCGCGCGGCGAGCGCGAGCAGGACGACGCTCGCCGTAGCCGGCAGCAGCAGCACGGCCGGCCGGGCGCCGGCGAACGGTCGAAGCTGCTCGGCCCAGCCAAGCGGCGTCGTCCAGCGCAACCAGTCGGCTCCACTCGACGTGTCGGCGATCACACGGAGCAGCAGCGAGAGCGCGACGACCGCGGTGCCGAGCTCGAGCGCCATCCGCCGCGTGGGCGCCAGCTGGCTGCAGATCGCGCCGACGCCGACGTATACGGGCACGACCGACGCGGTAGCAAGCGCGAGGTAGGCCGAGCCACCGACCGAGAGTCCACCGGCAAGGAAGCCGAGCGTCTCGGCGACGCCGAGCGCAAAGGCTCCGATCGCGATCGCGGCGATCGGCGAGAAGAAGGCTGTCCGGCGCCCGAGCACGCCGGCCAGCACGAGCTCCGTCCTACCGGCCTCCTCCTCAGCGCGCAGCGCACGGACGGCCGCGAGCACGCCGAAGACGGCGGCGGCGATCGCGAGCGTCCCGCCCACTCGCCACGCGCTGTAGCCGCCCGGCGTGACCGGGTCGTATGGGTAGCCGTAGAACAGGCGCAGCGCGGCGTTGCCGGCGAAGCTGTGCACGAAGGCCAGCCGCTCGGAGAGAGTCGGATAGGCGTGGCGGTAGCCGACGGGTTGGATGTAGGCGTACAGCGCGAACAGAGAGGCGAAGGAGATCGTGCGCACGCGTGCGTCGTGCAGCGCGCGCAGCGCGATCGCGCGCGCCGGCCCCGAGCCCACGCTCGCGCCGGCGCTGCGCGAGCCGGCCACCGGGGGGGCCGCGCTAGTTGCCGACATCGGCGCCCGAGATCGCGTAGTGGTGTAGGAAGATCTCCTCCAGCGAAGGCTCACGACTCGTGAGCGCGACCACTGGATGGGGCGCGAGCGCAGCGATCAGGGGACCCACGCTACCGGTGACCTCGCAGCGCAACGCGTTGCTGCCCGCCTGCACGACGCTGACCCCAGGTAAGGACGGCAACTCGGGGGCGGGGCCGGCGAACGTCACCTCGACGGTCTGCGCGCCGAGGTGGCGCAGCTCGGCAAGCGTCCCCTCGTCGACCAAGCGCCCATTGCGCAGAATTCCGACCCGGTCGCACAGCGCCTCGACCTCGCTGAGGATGTGCGAGGAGAGGAAGACCGTCTGCCCGCGCTGCTTGGCTTCGTGCACGGTCTCGCGGAAGGCCACCTCCATCAGCGGGTCCAGTCCGCTGGTGGGCTCGTCGAGGATCAGCAGCTCGGCGCGACTGGCGAAGGCGGCCACGAGCTGCACCTTCTGGCGGTTGCCCTTCGACAGCGCGCGGATCTTCTTCGAGGCGTCGAGCTGGAAGCGCTCGATCAGGAGGTCCTGGTAGCGCTCGTCGATGCCCCCGCGAAGGCGTGCAAGGAACGCGAATGTCTCGGCACTGGTCAGCGCGGGCCAAAGGAACGGCTCGCCGGCCACGTAGGCCACGCGCCGGTGCGCCGAGACGGGATCGCGCCAGGCGTCGAGGCCGAACAGCTCCGCGCGCCCCGCGCTCGGGCGGTGCAGGCCGAGCAGCAGCCGGATCGTCGTCGTCTTACCGGAGCCGTTGGGGCCGAGATATCCGTACACCTCCCCGGCCGCCACCGACAGCGTGAGGTCCTCGAGCGCGGCCGTCTCGCCGTAGCGCTTGCCGAGACAGTGCGTCTCGATCGGGCGGGCGCGCGATACGCCGGGAGAGGTCGTCGACGAAGGGGCATGCACGCCAGTCGTGGCCATGAGCCAAGGATCGAGGCGAGCGCGGCAGGCGCCATCCGGGGTTTTCCCGGAGATCGAGCGTGCATCGCCACATCGGCTTGCGCTCAGTAGTCCCCCGCATTACGGCGACGGCCAACTGCCGATTGCCGAGACTGCCGCGAAACGTAGGGTGAACGCATGTTCAAACGAATCCTCTTCGGCTACGCTGGCGATCGTGCCGGCCGTGATGCGGCCGTGTTGGCCGAGCAGCTCGCCCGGCTTTGCGGCAGCAAGCTGAGCGTCGCGTTCCCGTATCACCCGATGCTCGCGACCGTCCCCGGCGAAGTCAGCGAGCAGCGCGTGCGCGACGAACTACGTTCGCTGCTCGGCGACAGCCCGATCCTGGCGGACGCCAGCTACCACTGGGCCAACTCGTCGTGGCCGATCCGCGCGCTGCACGAGCTCGCCGACTGGGAAGGGGCGGACCTGATCGTGTTCGGCGCCGCACCGGTCCGGCTCGAGCGCCGCCACGTGAGCGTGATGGAGCGCATGGTCCACGGCGCGCCGTGCGCGGTCGCGCTGGCTCCGGCAGGCTACGCCGACGGCGCCGCCCACCAGCTTGGCTCGATCGGAGTCGGCTTTGCCGACACCAACGAGGGCCACGCGGCAGTCGCCCTCGCGCGGGACGTGGCTCAACGCGCAGGCGGGCGCGTTCAGCTGATCGCCGGCGCGGGACTCAGTCCGGAGCTGCTCAGCTACGCGGCCGGCTCGCCTGCCCTGCCCGAGGCCGAAGCCGAAATCTACGCCGAGACGAAGGCCGCCGCCGAGCGCGTCGCCGCCGAGCAGCTGGCCGGCGGGGAGTGCGAGTTCGACGTGCGCCGCGGCGACGCCTGCCGGCTGCTGCTCGAGGCCAGCGAGCGCTTGGACCTGCTCGTGCTCGGCTCGCGCGCCTACGGGCCGATCCGTCATGCGTTGCTCGGAGGCGTCTCAGCCGCGGTGATGCGCGGTGCACACTGCCCCGTGCTCGTCGTGCCGCGCGGCGTAGAGGTGCCCGGCGCGGTCCCGAGCGCCGCCGCCCCTGCGTCTGCGGAGCGTTGACGATGCACGCGCCGGCGAGTCTCCCACCCACGCCCGATCAGTCCTTTGCCGAAGGCGAAGGGGCTGTTTACCCCCTCGGCGGCGACGCCGGCCGGGCGTAGCGTGATCGTCATGGAATCGACCCGCCCAAAGCTAGCCGCGGTTCTCCCCGAAACGTCGGCCGACGCCGAGACCTTGAGCGTCGTCGTCGCCGACGATCACGCGATGATGCGGCGTGGGTTGCGCCAGCTGCTCGAAGGCGAGCAGGGCATCACGCTGGCCGGCGAAGCGATCGACTTGGAGTCGACGGCGCAGGCCGTCAGCGAGCACCAGCCCGACGTGCTCGTGCTCGACCTGACGTTGCCCGACGGATCGGCGATGGAGCTGCTGGACGAGCTGAGGGCGAACTCGCCACGGACGCAGATCGTCATCGTCAGCATGGAGGACGCGCCGGGCTTCGCGCAGCGAGCGCTCGCGGCCGGGGCGAGCGGCTTTGTGCTGAAGGAGCTCGCCGACGAGGACCTGGCCGGAGCGATATACGCGGCCGCCCAGGGCGACGAGTACCTCAGCGCGCCGGTTGCCACTCGCCTGGCGGCGCTCCGTCAGGCGCGTACCGACGGGCGGCTGACGGTACGCGAGACCGAGGTGCTGCGCCTGATCGCGCTCGGCCACACCAACGTCGAGGTTGCCCGCCAGCTCGGGGTCTCGGCGCGCACCGTCGAGACACACAGAGCCAACATCCACGGCAAGCTCGGCCTGCGCACCCGCGCCGAGCTGGTGCGTTACGCGCTGCGCTGTGGCCTCCTCGAGTCTTGAACTCTGCCGCTCACTCGCACGAGGGTGCGAAGTGCCGGCGCTGCCGCGACGTGATCGGCGTGTACGAGCCGATGGTCGTGCTGCTCGACGGCGAAGCGCTGCTGACCTCGCGAGCGGTCGCGGATCGGGACCTCCCGCACGACGCTCGCCGCTACCACGAGGCCTGTTTCGCGCTCTCCGAGGCTGCAGATGCAGCCGAGTAGCACGTGAGCACCCGTAGTTGGCCACGGCGCGATCGCGGGATTTCCCCGTCGCGCGGCGGACGCGCCGAACGTAGCCTCGGATCGAGATGAGCGAAGCGAGACTCACGAGCCAGACTGCGCAGCCCAGCTCTCGCGGCGACGATCATCGATCGCCTGCGGAGGCGGTCGCCGGCGACTGGATCGAGGTCGACGGCACGGGCGGCGCCTCGCCGAGGCGGGGCGTGATCCTCGAGGTGCTCGGCAGCGGTCCGCACGAGCGCTTCCGCGTGCGCTGGGACGAGCAGCACGATTCTCTCTTCTACCCCGCCGAACGGGGCTTCGCGATCCACGCGGCCGCGGGCGCACAGTCCCGATGAGCGCGCGCGCGTCGATCCCGGCTGCCGCGAGCGCGTCTGTCCCGGGTGCCCGGCCGGCGGGTGCTGAAGGTTGGACGGCGCGCTCCGACCACGATCACCTGCTCGATCGCCTGCAGAACCTGCGCACGATCGTGCCGGTGCTCGCCACAGAGCTCGCAGCCGCCCGCCGCCAGGCCGCGCAGCTGCGTGTGGAGAACCGCAAGCTCACCGAGCAGCTGCGGCGCACGCAAGCCAACAGCCGCGCAAGGGCCTCCGCGTCCACGCAGCGCGTGCTCTCCGCGAAACTCGCGCGCGAGGGGCGGGCCGGCGTCGCTCGCCGGCCCTCGACCCGTCCTCTCTAGAACTCGAACACCAGCCGCGCCGTGCCGGCGCTGCCGTCCTCGACTTCGCGAAACGCCTCGTTGACCTGATCCAGGCGCCGCGTCTCGTACAGCACGCGCGTGCGCCCGTCCTGGTGCAGCGCGAAGACCTCCTCGAGGTCGTGGTGGGTGCCGACGATCGAGCCCCTGATCGTGATCCCGTTCAGCACGGTCTCGAAGATCGGCAGCTTGACGAAGTTGTCCGCCGGCAGGCCGACGAAGACGAGCGTGCCGCCGCGCGCCATCGCCGCATAGGCCTGCTCGAAGGCCGCGGGCGAGACCGCCGTCGCGATCGCGACGTCCGCCCCGCCGAGCGCCTTGATCGCGGCGACGGGGTCTTCCTCCGCCGCGTTGACCGTGTGCTCGGCGCCCAGCTCGCGGGCGAAGTCGAGTTTGTCCTGGTGGATGTCGACGGCGACCACGGCGCAACCGGCGATCCGCGCGTACTGCACCGCCAGATGCCCGAGCCCGCCGACGCCGAACACGGCGGCCAGCATCGACGGCCGTGCGCCGGAGACCTTCACGGCCTTGTACGTGGTGACGCCGGCGCATGTCAGCGGCGCGGCGACGAGCGATGGCACGCCGTCGGGCACCGTCACGACGTGGCGGGCAAAGCCCGTGGCGTACTCGGCATAGGCGCCGTCGACGCCATAGCCGGTGTTCAATTGGCTTTCGCACAGCGTCTCGCGCCCGTCGTTGCAGTAGCGACATTCGCCGCATGCATAGCCGAGCCAGGGAATGGCCACCCTGTCGCCTTCGCCGATCGACCCATGAACGCCGGCGCCCAGCGCCTGGACCCTGCCCACGCCCTCGTGGCCGGGGACCAGCGGCAGCGTCGGTTTGACCGGCCAATCGCCGTGTGCGGCGTGGATGTCGGTGTGACACAGGCCGGATGCCTCCAAGCGCACGAGCACCTGGCCCTCCTCCGGCGTGGGGATCGGGCGCTCCTCGATCGTCAGCGGAGCCTTGAAGTCGTGTACCACTGCAGCCTTGGGCATCTGAATCTCCTTGGAAGGTCGCGATCTCCGGATCGGGCGGTGAGGCCTCGAAGCTACGAGCCCACGCCGCTCGTCACATCGGCAATTGGCCGTAGCGGCCTACGTAGTTCTGCCCGATGCGAGCGGCCCTCGTTCGCGCGACGCTGCTGGTGAAGCTCGGACAAGCGCTCTCGATCGCAGGAAGCGAAATGCACCGAACAGCTCGTGATATCGATGGAACCTGAACGCGATCCGCGCCTGAGGCGAGGTGCGGCGGATCAGGCGGCCACAGCTAGGAGCGAGCGCCGGCGGCTGCTCGACCGTCGGTGCCTGACTGCCTCCGCTGTGCGGGCAACTGCGCACGGATGGTCGTACCGCCGGCAAGCGAGGACTCAACTCGTAGCTCTCCGCCGAGCAGCGCTACACGCTCGTGCATCCCGAGCAGCCCGAACCCCTCGCTCTTAGCGTTCGGGTCGAAGCCGCCGCCGTCGTCGCGAACGAGCAGCCGCACCTCGTTCGCGTGCTCGCGGATCTCGACGACAGCGCGGGAGGCCTTGCCGTGCTTGGCCGCGTTCGTCAAAGCCTCCTGAATGATCCGGTAGAGCGCGCTCTCGAGTTCGCTCGACAGGCGCTCGGTCTCGCCGTCCTGCGCGGCGGCGAGCTCGATGCTCACGTCGACTTCGAGCCCGTGACGCGCATTTCGCTCGGCGAGCGCTTCGATCGCCGCCTTCACGCCCAGTTCGTCGAGCGCGGCGGGACGCAGGTCGGTGATCAGCGCGCGCAGGTTGGCGATCGATTCCTCGATCTGCTCGATCGCCTGCACGACGGCCTGATCCAGCCCTCCCTCGCGCCCGGAGCGTCGCGCGGCGGAAAGCCCGAAGCGCAGCGCGCTGAGGCTCTGCAGGGTGTCGTCGTGCAACTCGCGCGCCCAGCGATGGCGCTCTGCCTCGGCGGCGGCGACGCGCTGGCGCTGGCGCTCGGCGGCGACGGACTGGGCCGTGGCGACCGCGGTCGCGGCGCTCGTCGCGAAGGATTCGAGCAGGTGCTCGTCCTCGGCGGAGAAGCTCGGGCCGTCCTCGAGCCGGTCGACGGCGAGCAGCACGCCGTGACTGTGTCCGCGGAAGATCAGTGGCACGACGAGCCCTCCGCGAGCTTCGACGCCGACCTGGCCGAGGCCGTGCTCGTCGAAGCGCGTGCGGTTGAGCTCGTCCTCCAGGCGTTGGACGCGTTTGGTGCGGATCGCGTGGGCGGCGACTGTGTCGGTCAGCGGAATGCAGCGGCCGATCAAGCCCGCCGGGATCTCGCCGGCGCCGGCGGCGACTTCCAGCTCGTCGCCGCGCTCGAGCTCGATCAGCAGCGCCCGCGCCGAGACCAGCGCGCGCCCTCGCTTGGCGACCAGCTCCAGCACCACGTCGGGGTCGGTCTCCCCGCCCACCGCCCGCGCGATCTGCGTCGTCGCCTCGAGCGCATCGACGGTCCGCTGCAGCTCGTCGCGGTGCTCGCGCGTGCCGGTGTACCTGCGCGCGTGGTCGATCGCCACGCCGGCGAACTCGGCGAGTACGGCGACCGAGTGCTCGTCGGCCTCGGTGAACTCGTCCTCGCCGGTCTTCTCGGTCAGATAGAGGTTGCCGAAGGGCACGCCGTCGACGAGGATCGGCACGCCGAGGAAGGAGTGCATCGGCGGGTGCGCGTGGGGAAAGCCGTAGGAGCGCGGATGCTCGCCGACGTCGGCGATGCGCAGCGGCGCCGGATCCTCGATCAGCGCACCCAGCACGCCGCGCCCCCGCGGCAGGCTGCCGATCATGGCGTGCGTTGCATCGTCGATCCCCCTCGTGAGGAAGCGGACGAGTTCGGTGCGCGACTCGTTGAGCACGCCGAGCGCCGCGTAGCGCGCCTCGGTCAGCTCCTGAGCCGACTGCAGCACCCGATCGAGCACGACGTCGAGATCGAGCTCCGAGAGCACGCCACGGGCCACATCGAGTATCCCCTGCGTTGCGCGATCCACTGCTTGCTTGCTCCTAGCTGTAGCGAGCGACCCGGCTCACGTCGACGCTCTCGGCCAAGCGCTCCCCGCAGATGGATCATTGCACGCCGACGGACGCCTACGGCTAGCTTGCGTGACTGACGTGAACGACGACCCCAATCAGCAGAAGCACGCGCCGGCGCCGGCGTCGGCGTCGACCGAGCTGCTGCGCGATCTGAGAGCCTCGGCGGTCTTCGGCGCGGGGCCGCTCGAGCAGCGCGAGACGCACGCCTCGTGGGTGTTCCTGGCCGGACGCGACGCCTACAAGATCAAGAAGCCGGTCAAGCTCGAGTTCCTCGACTACTCGACGCCCGCGCTGCGTCGCGCCGCCTGTCTCGAGGAGGTCAGGATCAATCGCGAGCTGGCCGGCGCGACCTACCTCGGCGTGCGCGCGATCGTGCGCACGCCGGCCGGCCTCGTGCTCGGCGAGGAGGATGACCCGCGGGCGCTGGAGTACGTCGTGCAGATGCGCCGCTTCGAGGAGTCGCGCACGCTGCAGGGTCTTATCGAGGCGGGCAAGCTGCGCGACCGGGACATTCGCGAGACTGCGCGCCGGCTTGCCCGCTTTCACGAACGCGCCCCGGTCACGAGGGACGCGGAGCCGGCGCAGGTGCTCGAGCGCTGGCAGCGCAACCTGCACGAGCTCGAAGCGATCGTCGATCCCGCGCGCTGGCGCCTGCACCTGGTACGCGAGTTCGCCCACGCCTTCGTCGCGGCGCACGTGGCGAAGCTCAACGAGCGCCTGCGCGAAGGCCGCGTGCGCGACGGCCACGGCGACCTGCGCTGCGAGCACGTGCTGCTCGCGGACGGCGTGCAGATCGTCGACCGGATCGAGTTCGACCCGCGGCTGCGCCAGCTGGACGTGGGCGCCGACCTGGCCTTCCTCGCGATGGACCTCGAGGCGAACGGCGAGCCGGGCGCCGCGCGGCTGCTGCTCGAGCAGTATCGCCGGGCGGGAGGGTCGCCGGGCGAGGACGCACTGCTGGCCTTCCATGCGGCCTACTGGGCACTCGTGCGCGCGAAGGTCGCCATGATCGCGGCTGGCTCGAGCGGCGACCAGGCTCGCCTGGGCGAAGCCGAGCGGTTGCGCGCACTGGCCGAGCGGCTACGCTGGCGCGCCCGCGGGCCGCTCGCGTTGATCGTGTGCGGCCCGGCGGCGAGCGGCAAGTCGACGCTGGCAGGCGAGCTGGCGGAGCGCTCGGGGCTGACGGTGATCGCCAGCGATCAGGTGCGAAAGCGCCTCGCCGGCATCCGGCCTGAGGAGCGCGCCGGCGCCGAGCACTACAGCGCGCGGTTCACGCTGGCCACGTATGCCGCGCTCGGGGAGGCCGCCCGCGCCCACCTGGCGCAGGGCGAAGGCGTGATCCTCGACGCGACGTGCCGCACCGTCGAGCAGCGCTCGGCGCTGCTCGGAGCGATCGAGGGCGTCGCCGAGCGGGTACTGCTCGTGCAGTGCCAGGTCAGCCTGGCGACGGCGATGCGGCGTGCGCGCGAGCGCATGGGCGAGCCGGGGCGCATCTCCGACGCGACGCCGGAGATCGTCGAGGCCCAGTACGGCGAATTTCAGCCGCCGAGCGAGCTGACCGCGGAGCGCCTGCTGGCGCTCGACTGCGAGGCGCCGCTCGAGCGCCAGGCCAACGAGGTCACGCTCGCGCTCGACCGCCGCAGCAGCCCGAGCGCCGGCGCCGGCCCAGCTACGTAGTTCTCCACCCCATTCGGCGGCTTTTCTCGGCTGGCGCTGGGCAGGCGCGAACTCTAGTCTGCGAGATATGACCACTCAAGACACCCACCCAGAGAAGTTCCGGGTGCTGATCGCGGGCGGCGGCGTCGCGGCGCTCGAGACGGCGCTCGCGCTGAAGCAGCTCGCGGGCGACCGCGTGCAGATGACCGTGATCGCCCCCAACGAGGACTTCGTCTACCGCCCGATGACCGTGCGCGAGCCCTTCTCGTTCCTCGGCGCGCGCCACTATCCGCTCGAGCCGATCCTCGAGGACATCGGCGCCGAGCTCGTCCGCGACAAGCTCGGGTGGGTCGACCACGAGCTGCGCGTAGCGCACACAGAGCAGGAGCAGCAGTTCGAATACGACGCGCTCGTGCTCGCGCTGGGCACGCGCGTCTCGGCGCGCTACAAGCATGCGCTGACGATCGACGATCGCACGATGGACGAGACGCTGCACGGCCTGATTCAGGACGTCGAGCTCGGCTACGTCGACAGCCTCGCCTTCGTCGCGCCGGGCCGCATGGCCTGGCCGCTGCCGCTGTACGAGCTCGCGCTGATGACGGCCGGCCGGGCCTTCGACATGAACGTGGAGGTCCCGATCACGATCGTCACGCCCGAGGACCGGCCGCTGGCGATCTTCGGCGAGCGCGCCAGCGAGGGCGTGACCGAGCTGCTGGCGAAGGCGAAGATCGAGACGATCACGAATGCCTACGCCGAGATCCCCGAGCAGGGTCAGATCGTGATCGGCCCCGGCCACCGCCACGTGCAAGCCGCGCGCATCGTCGCGCTACCAGAGCTCTACGGGCCGTCGATCCACGGCTTCCCGCTCAGCCACGACGGCTTCATCCGCGTGGACCGCTTCGGCCAAGTGCCCGACTGCGGGCCGCTGTTCGCGGCCGGCGACGCGACGGACTTCGCCGTCAAGCAGGGCGGCGTCAGCTCCCAGCAGGCCGACGCCGTGGCCGAATCGATCGCGGCGCTCGCCGGCGCACCGGTCGAGCCCCAGCCGTTTCACCCGGTGCTGCGCGGGATGCTGATGACCTACGACAAGCCGTACTTCATGAGCGCGCAGATCACAGGCGGCCAGGGCTACAGCTCGGAGTTCAGCAGCGAGCCGCTGTGGCAGCCGGTCAGCAAGATCGCGGCCAAGTACCTGGCGCCGTACCTGGACTCACTCGACAGCCGGCAAGCCGCGGCATGAGCGCGCGCGAGACAGCTGCAAGCCGCAAGCGCAAGGCGCCCGATCGCGTGAGCGATCGATGCCTGGTCGTCGGCTACGACCGCGGCGAGAGCGCGCGGACAGCGGTCGAGTGGGCCGCTCGCCAGCTGCCCGCCGACGGACGGCTCGTCGTCGTGTTCGCCGAGAAGCCGCTGCACGCACCCCAATCACCGCTCTCCTCGGCAGGCGAGCGGCGCCGCTTCGCCGGCGCGGCGATCGACGAGCTGCTGCTCGAGGCCGACGGCGCAGTGCTCGACTGCGAGATCGTCACGGAGATCTCCGAGCAGGACCCGGTCAGCGCCCTGCGCGAGGCCGCCAGGCGCCACGGCGCCGAGGCGATCGTGCTCGGCTCCCAACAGCATTCGCGCGTGCACCAGGCGATCGGCACGGTCACGAGCAGCCTGCTCAAGGACTCGCCGGTGCCGGTTACGGTCGTGCCCTCCCCGGCGATCGACCCGCTGCCCTCCGACAGCTACTGAGTCAACCCCACGGCGAAGGCGCGACGCTCATTCGACCGTGAGCGTCGCTTTCATCCCCTTCTGCTCGTGCGTCGGCAGCGAGCAGAGCAGCGTGTAGACGCCCGGCTGGATTTCGAGCTGCAGGTCGCCGATGCCTTTGGACGGCGTGTTGGCGAAGGAGCCCGCGAGCGGGCCTTCGCTCGGGGCGATCTTCAGGTTGTGTTCGTCCTGACCGTTGTTGACGAACTGGAAGATCACCTTCCCCGCCGGCACGGTCGTGCGCGAGAGCGTGAAGGCGTACTCGACGGCACTCACCTGCACGTGCGGGATCGAGGGCGGTTCGACGCCTTCGCCCGCTTCGCCGTCCCCTTCGCCGCCGGGCTTGGCGCCTTCGCTCGCCGACGCCGAGCCGGCCGGGGCCGGCGGGACGGATGCAGGCGGGGCGAGCGCGATCGGTGCGAGCGGCTGAAGGGTCGGGCCGGCCGGCGCCGTCAGCGCGAGCGCCGGGGTCGGCGCCTTCGCGCCATCGCGCCGGTGCGGGGAGCAGCGGCGGTGGCGGCGCTTGTGCCGGCGGGCGTGCCGCGCGCACTTGCCGTGGTGAGAGCTGCCGGAGGCGTGCGTCGTGCCGTGCGCGGGTGCGGTGACGCCCAGCGCGAGCGGGGCGATCGCCGCCGCCATCAGCGCGATCGCCAGCGAGACGACGCCCACGTGCGTGCAGACGCGCAGCCGCCGCCGCTGCTCGGCCGGACACCTCATGCGATCAGCTGCGGCACCGTGCCGTAGGCGCTCGAGCCGGGCTCCCCGGTGCCGGCTCCGGGGATCACGAGCCCCGCTTCGGTCTGGAACCACTGCCCGAGCAGGCCGGCGTACATCGCGCGGAAGTCGGAGGTGTTGAGCAGGTTTTCGTTCGGGTCCAGTTTCGACAGCCCTGGGAACTCGCCGACCATTTCGCCCTTCACGCGCGAGCCGATCAGGAAGGCCACGCCGGCCGCTCCGTGGTCGGTGCCCGAGCCGTTTTCGCGCGGGCGGCGCCCGAACTCGGACCACAGCTGGATCAGCACGCGGTCGTCGAGGCCGCGTGCTTCGAGGTCGCGCTGGAAGGCGAGCACCGATTCGACGGTCTCGCCGAGGTTCGTGCTCAGCGTGTCGACCTCGTCGGAGTGCGTGTCGTAGGAGCCGACGGCGCTGAGCGAGACGCATTTGATCGGCAGCGCTTCGTCGTCGAGCATCGCCGCGAGCGCGGCGAGGCGCTTGGGGAACTCGCCGCCGCCCGTCGGATAGGCGACGGGCGAGGTGAAGCCGGGTTTGCCTTCGCTTTCGCCGAACGGGGCGATCTGGTTGCGGATGATGTTCGTGTTCAGCGACGCCGTGCGCGCCTGCGCGAACGCCGGCGAGGGCGAGGAGAGAGCGCCCAGCGCGCCGAATGCGTCGAGCGTCGGCGAGGTCAGCGGATCGCCGAGGCCGTACGCCCAGAAGTCGTAGTCCGAAGGCGAGGAGACGGCGGCGACGGGCACCCTCGTCGTGGCCAGCGCCGGCGCGAGCGAGTAGTCGAGCGAGAGGCCCTGCAGCGGGTTGCCGGGGTCGCCGGCGACGTCGAGGTAGCGGCCCATCCAGCCCGAGCGCGTCTGCGCGTTCAGCTCGCCGACCTCCCAGTAGTGGCGGCTGGTGAAGTGGCTCTCGTCGGGCGGGTCGTAGCCGATCGCAGGGAACACGGTGACCTTGCCCTCGCCGTGCAGTTGCGCGAGACCGCCGGCCTGCGGATGCCACATCAGCGCTTCGTCCTCTGAGAACTCGACGCCTTCGCCTTCCTGGCGCCCGAGCGTGGGACGCAGTTCGTGGTACTTGGCTTCGCGCACGGGCGCGAGCACGGACAGCGCGTCCCAGCCGCCTTCCATGAAGATCGAAACGAGCACGGGCTGGTTGGGCGGGGCGGCGGCGGCCGCCTGCAGGATGCCCTGCTCGAACTGATGCGGCGCGAGCGCGGCGGCGCCGTAGACCGACAGCACGGCTCCGGCCGAGCGCAGCAGGAACGAGCGGCGATCCATGCCGCTGCCCGCCGGCACCGGCTGCCCGGGCTCGATCGAGGGCAGCCCGCGGCCGGCCTGCGCAACGCCGCGGCGCAGCAGCTGGGCGCGCGTGAAGTCGTTGCAGGAGCAGCTGCGAGCCATGCTCAGCTCACCTGCATGTCGGGCGAGGTCGCGATCAGCATGCGCAGCGCGTTCTGGCGCATCGCCTTGTACGGGCTCTTCTGCCATTTGGCCGTGATCAGGCCCTGCAGGCAGGACTGGGCGAAGGAGGAGATCGCCGCCAGCGACTCGCCGGAGAGGCCCGGGTTGGCCCAGTAGCCGAGCGCGCCGGCGAGCGCTTCGGCGGGTTCCTCGCCTTCGCTGTACTTCCTTTCCCCGGCCGAGGGCCACGGGTTCGGATACGTCTTCGCCGTGACGTAGCTCGCCAGTTCCCAGCGCGCCTTCGCCGTCGAGGTGTCGAGCCAGCGTGTGAAGTCCCAGCCGGAGACGTTGGGCGGGTAGAACAGCTGCTGCCCGGCGCCCGAGCACAGCCACGCCCATGCGGTCGTGTCGATCGGACGGGCGATCGCGCGCAGCAGGCCGGCGTTGTAGACGACCGGCGGGGTCACGAGCTCGGGCCCGTCGAGGAAGTCCGGGTGCTGCAGGATCGCCTCGACGACCGGCCGGATCTCATAGCCCGAGCCGACGTAGAGCCCTTGCAGCGAGGCGAGTGTCGCTTCGGAGGGCGGCGTCGGCACGAAGTAGCTCCACAGCTTGCTCACGAAGAACGAGGGGTGCAGCGGGTGCGTGACGCACAGGCGCACGGCGTCTTCCCAGCTCCATTTGCCGGTCTGCCCGAACACGGTCTTGTTGGCGTTGTCGTGGCGCGAGGCGACGAAGCGGAAGTTCTGCAGGCCCACGCTTTCGACCCAGTCGGCCGTCCAGCCCGACAGCGCACGCGCCATTTCGCGCACGTCGCGCTCGCTGTACGCGCCACGATCGGCGCCGAGTGAGAACAGCTCCATCATCTCGCGCGCGTAGTTCTCGTTGGGGTCCCACTTGTCGTTGTAGATCCCGTCGAGGAACACGAGCATCGCCGGGTTCGTCGTGACTGCCGCGAACAGGTCGTGGAAGTTGCCGAGCGCCTTTTCGCGGAACAGCTGGTTCTGGTCGAGCATCCGCTGCTGGTCGTTGACCTTCTCGTTGGAGTTGGCGAACCAGTCGTGCCAGATGAACGTCATCCGCTCGATCAGCGGCTGGTCGGAGCGGACCATCCGATCGAGCCACCAGCAGTGATCGTGGCCCCAGGCGTCGGCCGGCGCGAGCGCGTTGCCGTCGTCGTCGGTCGGCGCCGGTCCGTGCAGCGCCGCGGGTCCGCTCGGCCGGGTGAGCCCCTGCACGACCGCTTCGATCGGCCGGCCGGCGAGCGCCTCGGCCTGGCCGGGAGCCGGGCCGAAGCCGGCGCGCCACAGCAGGCGCCGGGCCTGGGCGAGCGTGATCGGCGCGCTCAGCGCCGGCGCCGGGACGTTGGAGGGCGCCGGTGGGCTGGCGGGGATCGCCGGCGGCAGCGGCGCGCCGGGCAGGCCGGCCGGCACCGGCGCGGCCACGGGCGCGTTGACGCCCGGAGCAACCACCGCTTTGTGGTGCTTGCGACGGCGATGACGGCGGTGCTTGCGGTGGTGCTTGCCGGGCTTGTGCCCCGCGACCTTGTGCGTGCGCTTGCCCGATTTGCCCTTCGGCGGATGCGCAGCGGCCGTCCGCGATGCCGAATTGCCCCCGCGCGTTTGTGCGACGCCCCCCACAAGCTCGAGATTGGCAGAGCGCACCGCTCAGACGACGTTGTGCGCGCAATGTTCGACGTTTGTACGAAGCCGGAGCAGCCCGCTAGAGTCGATGGCGGTTCGGGGACGGGCGGGCGCGCGTCGCGCCGGCAGCACGAGCGCGAACCACGGCCGGCGGCGTCCGGCGAGCGACAGCGAGATGCAACCGACATGCAAGAGCACGCAGCGCGAGCGGCTGCTCCACGGGATGATCGAGGCGGCCAACCACGGCGGCTATGCCGGCGCGAACGTGTCGGCGGTGATCGCCGGGGCAGGCGTATCGCGACCGACCTTCTACGAGTACTTCTCCAGCCGCGACGAGTGCTTCACGGCGGCGATCGAGGATGTGCACGCGCAGATGCAGGCGCTCGTGGATGAGCGCCTCGCAGCCCGGCCCGCCAACGAGGCGGCCTGCGCGGCCGTCGAGGCGCTCGTGTCGTTCGCCAGTGCCGAGCCCGCGCAGGCGCGCTTTGCGATGAGCGAAGCGCTGGCGGGCGGCGCGCAGGGGCGCGAAGCGCGCGACGCCGGCATCGCGCAGATCGCCGAGTCGATCGAGCGGGCGCTCGCGACGGCCGACGAGGACAGCCTCGCTCCCGACGTCGAGCATCGCGTGCTGATCGGCGGCGTGTACCGCCTGATCGCTCCGCGGCTGCGGCGCGGCGAGCCGGCGATCTCGCGGCTGGCCGACGAGCTCGAACGGTGGCTTGCGACCTACCGACGCCCGTTGCGCAACCACCGCTGGCGCGCGCTGCGCCCGGCGCCGCGACTGGCCCCCTCGCCTCACGTGCCGGAGGAGCCGATCCAGCGGATGCCCAACGCGCTGCCCCCTGGCCGCCCGCGCATCTCCGAGGAGCAGGTCGCCGAGAACCATCGCCTGCGGATCCTCTATGCGGCCGCGAGGATGGCCGAGCAGAAGGGCTACATCGCGACGACCGTGGCCGACATCACGAGCCTGGCGGGCGTCGACGGGCGGATCTTCTACGGGCTGTTCTCGGACAAGCAGGATGCCTTCCTCTCGGTGCACGAACTTGGCTATGCGCAGGTGATGGACCTGACCTCGAAAGCATTCTTCTCGGGCGAGACCTGGCCGGTCCGCAGCTGGGAGGGCGGCCGGGCGCTGACCCAGCTGCTCGAAGACAACCCGCTCGTCGCGCATGTCGGCTTCGTCGAGGCGTACGCCGTCGGACCGGCCGCGATCCAGCGGGTCGAGGACAGCCACATCGCCTTCACCTTCTTCCTGCAGGAAGGCCTCGTCTACCGCAAGCAGCGCAACCCGCCGTCGGGCCTGGCGATGGAGGCGATCGTCACGAGCATCTTCGAGATCATCTACCTGCAGGCCCGCGACCACGGCAAGCCGGAGGTCTCGGCGATGCTTCCGCACATCGCGCACCTGTGGCTGACCCCGTTCCTTGGCGTGCGTGAGGGCGACGAGTTCATCGACGAGCAGCTCGCCGACACGACGCCGGCCGAGCGCTCGAGGACGGCCGCGGCGAGCGCCGAGCGCCCGGCCGGCTGAGCCGGCGCCGCAGGTCACCCGGCCCGGCGGCGGCGGCGAAGCGAGCGGCGCCGCCCCGCTAAGGCGTCGCCGCGAGCGCGGCCGGCAACCCGCCGGTCGGCGTGCCGAGCCCCGTCATCGAGTCGAACCCAGGCGCGGCGTTGAGCGCGACCTTCTGGTGCGTGCAGTTGCCGCTGCCGCTGCAGAACGTCTCGCGCCCTTCATAGCCGAGCACGCGCGCGCTCGTGAGGATGCCTTCTTTGGCGTCGACTTCGTCGAGGAAGTCGTTGCGCACGTTGGCCTGCTTGCCGCCGGGCACGACGTCGTAGTAGGCGGCCGGCCCTCCGGGCGAGGCGTACAGCTCGTACAGCAGCGGGTTGACGAAGCCGAGCGGCGCGCCGGCGGCCTGGTCGGCGTCGGCCATCACGCCGGCGAGCAGCGGCGAGGACAGGCTCGTCCCGCCGATCCGGTACTCGTCGTAGTAGGTGCCGTCGGGGAAGGTCTGCGTCTCGCCGACGAGCATGCCCGTGGTCGGGTCGCCGTCCATCGAGATGTCCGGCTCGACGCGATTGGCGATGCCCGTGACGGCCGTGTTGCGTTCGGCCAGCGGCGCCGGCACGACGCCTTCCTGGTACCACGGCTCGGAGTACTCGTAGCTCGTGCCGCCGCCACCGCCGTAGAGGTATTCGCCGGGCGCTTTGGGCGTCCACGTGCCGATCCGTTTCTTGTTGCAGCCGGGCAGCCCTTCTTCCTGCAAGAGCGCCGTGCAGAGGTAGCTGCGCGACGTCGACCAGCCGAGCTCGCCGAGCCTGTCGTTGCTCTTGCCGACCTGCAGGCTCGTGCCGCCGACCGACGTCGCGTAAGGGCTCGCGGCGGGGTAGTCGGCGACGGTCATGCCGAGCGTCGTGAACTCGTCGCCTTCGTCGCCCGAGGAGAACTGCACGCCGATGCCGGTCGCGCCGGCCATCAGCAGGATGTTGTCGAACGCGCGCCGCGAGCCGGGCGAGTCGAGCAGGTCGCCGCCGCCGTCGCCCCACGAGTTGGTGATGACGTCGGCGAGGTGGCCGTCGACGACCTGCTGCACCGAGCGATACAGCGCCGTTTCGCAGTTCTTGGCGCCGACGTAGAGGATCTTGGCGCCGGGCGCCGTGGCGTGCACGGCCTCGACGTCGAGCGTCTGCTCGCCGAACCAACCGGGCGCTTCGCAGAATTCGGCGTTGTTGAACTTGCTCGCCGGCAGCTGGCCGTACTGCTCGCTGCTCAGCGGCTGGGAGGGCTGATGGCGCGTGCTGTACTGCTGCGCGTCGGCGAGCAGCGTCGGCGAGACGTAGGCGTCGACCACGGCGACCGTGTAGCCGCGGCCGTCCAGGCCGGAGGCGATCGGGGTGCTCAGGCCGTAGGCGCCTTGCAGCTGCGGCGGCGTGTAGCCGCACACGGCGTAGGGCAGCGGGCTGGGGAAGCCGTCGCCGTATTCGGGGTCGCTCGTGTCGAGCTTCTTGCCGTAGTAGGGCGAGCACGGCGGCGCGTTGCGAAAGCCTTCGGGCTGGGGGATTTCTTCGGGCGCTTTCTTCGCCAGCGGCGCGTTCGCGCGCGGGGCGGCGGCCTTCTTGCGCACGGGCAGGCTCGCGCCGGTCAGCCGCCGCGGCGCCTGCGGGCGCTGGTCGACGCCGCTCACGCCGGCGATCAGCGGCGCGATCGCGGCCGGCACCGACAGGGCGCCGCTACTCGAGCGCAGCACCTGGCCGTCGCGGCTGTACTGGGCGAGCGTCGTGCCGAAGGCGCGTTCGATGCTCGCCGCCGAGGCCGTCGCCTGGACGGTCAACCGGTCGGGACTGACGGCTTCGACGGCCACGCCTTGGGACTGCAGCCAGCGGGTGACGGCTTCGACGGAGGCCTTGCTCGGCGAGAAGCGCTTCTCCCACTGCGCCGGGGTCAGGTAGTGGCGGTAGCTCGGGCTGCGCGGATCGGACACGTCGCGCTGCAGCGCGACGGCGCCGGCTGGGTCGCTCAGTTCGAGCCCGACGTCGAATTCGATCGGCGTCGCGGCAGGCGTGGCGGCGACGGCGTTGCCGGGCGCGGCGTCGGGCGCACTGCCCTGCAGCGGGACCGTGCCGGCCGAAGCGGCGGGGCTGGTCGCGCTCGCGGCGAGCGCCGGGGCAGCGCTGAGGCCGAGTCCGAGCATCACCGATGCCAGCGTGGAGATCACCGGTTGACGCATCATCTGCCTCCTTGTCCCGATCCGTGGTTGCGAGCGTGCGCGGCGCGCTTGACCTTGGCGCCGTCGCTGTAGTCCTGGCGCCATCCTACAGAGCAGGGTTAGCCGGTCGGCGGGCACTCCAAACATGCCCCGGCGGGCGACGTGGCCGGGTGTCGCAGCCACGCCGCTGACCTGCCGAGGCGCTCACACGCCGATGCCCGGCCGCCCGCGGCCACGAGGGCCGCGGGCGGGTCGCCGCTCAGGGCGCGGGCATCGATGAACCCGCCTACAGAACGCCCTCGACGAGCGTCGTGAACTCAGCCTGTCCGCTGACGTTCGGGTGGTAGCTTTCTTCGAGCGGGTTGGACTGGCCGTTGAGCCACTCAGAGCTCGAGCACACCTCGTGCGCTTCGAACGGCACCGTCGGGTTGACGAACGTGTATTTGGAGGCTTCCGCGCGCCCCTTGATCACAGCGTCGAGTTTTTCGGCCGTTTCGTTCAGTTTCTTCTCGTTGGAGGACGTGAGGAAGTTGACGTTGCACGTCTTGCCTTCTTTGGTGAACAGCTTCGGGTAGCCGAGCACGACGACTTTGGCCGTCGAGGCTTTTTCACGGATTTTTTTGTACGTCGCTTCGAGCAGCGCGGGCAGTTTGTTGGCGATGAAGCTGTTGGCTTCGCTGATCGCCGAGCCGCAGGTGAAGTAGTACAGCGCGCAGTTGACGATCACGTTGGAGAAGCCGGCGTCGTTGCCGCCGATCGTGATCGTGACGAGCGCGGTCGAGCTCGACAGCGTGCCGAGCTGGTTGGCGTTGACGTCGGTCGTCTTGGCGCCGCTGCACGCCTGGAAGCTCAGCGTGTAGCCCTTGGCGGCGGCCACGAGCGGGCCGTAGGCCTTGGGGCTGCGCTTGCAGCTGCCCGATTCTTCGTAGAAGGTACGCGTGCCGACGCCCGAGGAGTAGGAATCCCCGAGCGCGACGTACTGCGAGGCGGCGGCCGAGGCGGCCGGGATCAGGACTGCTGCGAGGACGGCGAGGATGCCGACCGCGCGGACATGCTTCTTCATGACTTCTCCCCTGTTCGCACTGCGGTTTTAGTACGCGCAGGGGTCCCCCGTCGCGCGTCCCTTGCTCCCCCAAGCGCGGATCGGCCCAACCTAACCCGGCCGGCAGACGGCCGTCAAGGCAGGGCGGCGGAACCGCTGCAAGATCACTTCTTCTATTTTAATTATTAATATATGGATTAGCGGGTTTTCCGCAGCTCGGCACCACCCGAAGACGGGGCCCGAAGTCCGAGACACGGCGGTGCGCCGGGGGCTCGGTATAGGATCGGCGCATGTCCGCGTCGCCCGCCGCCGCGCGCTCGCCTGAGGCGCATCCGGCGAGGGGCGCACGCTCGGCGGGCAGCCTCGCGTTGGCGATCCTCGCGGCCGTGGCGATCGTGCTCGGCGGCCTCTGCCTGTACGCGCGCGAGGAGCTGCTCGACGCGCACGCCTTCGCCGACCGCACTGTCTCGGCGCTCGCCAAGGAGCCCGTGCGCCGGGTCGTCTCGCGCGAGATCGTCGTGCAGGTGATCGACCAGAGCTCGCCCGACCTGATCGCGGCGCGGCCGTTGATCACCTCGGTCGTCGACACGCTCGCCGCCACTTCGCAGTTCCGCCATGCAATCCACCTCGTCGCCGAACAGGCCCACCGGCTGCTGTTCGACCGCGGCGGCAACGTCGTCTTCGACATCGCCGACGCGAGCACCGTCGTGATCTCGGCGCTGCGCACGCTCTCGCCCAACATCGCGGCGAAGATCCCCAAGAACATCGACGGCAAGCTGCTCGACCTGCGCCGCCAGAGCTTCGCCGTGCGCACGCTGCGCATCGCCGGCAAAGTGCGCCTGCTGGCGCTCGTGCTGCCGCTGCTCGGGCTCGCCCTGCTCGCGCTCTCCGTGGCCGTCGCCCCGCGCCGCCGCCAGGCCGTGACGCGCTGCGCCGCGGCGCTCGCGATTGCCGGCGCGGCCGTGTTCTTCGACCTGATCCTGCTGCGCCACGCGACGATCGCCAACCTGTTCGGCTCCGAAGAGCTGAGCAACGCCGACGTGCGCGCCGCCGCCGGAGCGCTGTGGGACTCCTACCTCGGCAACCTCTCCAACTGGGCGCTCGGGCTGAGCGCCGTCGCGGCGATCGTGGCGTGCGCCTCGGCGAGCGTGCTGCGCCCGTACACGGCCGACGCCGGCCTCGCGCGCCTGCGCGCCCGGCTCTCGCCGCGAACGCAGCGCGGCGTGGTCGTGCGCGGCGCGCTCGCGCTCGTGCTCGGCCTCGCGCTCGTCGGCGACCCGTCGCTGTCGATCGACATCGTCGGCGTGCTCGGCGGCGTGCTGCTCACCTACTTCGGCGCCGGCGAGCTGCTCTCGGCGGCGGGCGTCCCGCCCGAGCACGAGCGGCCCTCGCTGCGCCGCTACCGCGCGCTGCTCACCGGCACGGCCGTCAGCCTCGGCGTGCTGATCGGCGGCGTGGCGATCGCGCTCGGCGTCAGCGGCCCCTCGGTCTCGCGCACGCCGGCGGCAGAGGCGCTGAGCACGTGCGACGGCTACGCCCAGCTGTGCTCGCGGCGCCTGGATCAGGTCGTGCTGGCGGGCACGCACAACGCGATGTCCGCCGCCGACTCGCCGGGCTGGTTCATCGCCAACCAGCAGCACGCGATCGCGCGCCAGCTCGACGACGGCCTGCGCGCGTTCAAGATCTCCACGCACTACGGCGAGGGCAAGCCGGGCAACGTGCGCACCGACATCCAGGCCGAGGGGGCGCGCGCCAACCGCGTCTCGGAGAAGCTCTCCAAAGAAGCGCGCGCCGCGCTTCAGCGCTTCAGCGGCTCCGTCGGCTTCGGCCCGCGCAAGGGCAAGCGCGAAGTGTGGCTGTGCCACACGCTGTGCGAGCTCGGCGCGACCAACGCCGTCGGTTTCTTTCAGACGATCCGCCATTTCCTCGAGCTCAATCCCGGCCAGGTGATCGTGCTGTTCGACGAGGACTACGTCTCGGAGAAGTCGCTCGAAGGGGTCTTCAAGAAAGCCGGGCTGTTCTCGCACCTGGCCGCGCTGCGCGAGGGCCAGCAGATGCCGACGCTCGGCCAGCTCGTGCGCTCGCAGCACAACGTGCTCGTGTTCACGCAGGAGCCCGTCAGCGGCCGCTACCCGTGGGACATGTACGCCTTCGGCGGCTTCATCCAGGACACGCCGCTCGGCGCCGTCAAGCCGAAGCAGTTCACGTGCAAGCTGTACCGCGGGCTGCCGAGCAGCCCGCTGCTGATGATGAACAACTGGGCCGACGTGTTCCCGCCGCGGCGCAGCCCCAACCTGCCGCTGGTCAAGCGCGACTTCATCGTCAAGCGAGCACGTCAATGCCAGGCAGAGCGCCACAAGCTGCCCAACCTGATCCTCACCGACTTCTACGACAGCGGCGACGTCGTCGGCGCCGCGCGCGTACTCAACGGGGTCGGTCAGGAGAAGCCCGCGCCGATCACCCGGCTGGAAGCCGGCGGGCGCTGAGGGATCGCTCCGGCGGGCGCGGGACGCCAGGAGTTTCGACTTCTTCACACACGAACAGTCTCGCTACGTTAGGATTCGGCCATGCGGGATTTGGTCAAGTCCGGCGGTGTCACGGTCAACGCGATCGCCGGCACGCACGTGGTGACCCTCGGGCTCGACCTGGATGACGCCGCGCGCAAGGGATGCCTCGGCTTTGCGATCCAGCGCGAGGATCGAACCGACGGCGGGACGGCTTGGATGCAGGGGATGAAGACGTTCGCCGAGACCGACCCGAAACTGGGTCCCGGCGGACAGGTCTCCAGCCGCGATCACCCGTTCCAGACGTTCCAGTGGGCCGACTACACGGCCAAGCCCGAGCACGACTACACCTACACGGTGGTGCCTCTCCACGGCACCCCCGGGGCGCTCGCGGAGGGGCCGCACGTGGCCGTGAAGATAGCCACCGAGCCGACCCACGCGACGAAGCACTCGCCGCACACCGTGTTCTTCAACCGCGGCTCGGTCGCCTCGCAGGAGTACGCGCGGCGCTTTCACGACAAGAAGCCGAACCAGCTGCTCGGCGCCGAACGCGCGGAAGCCTACGAATGGCTCTCGCGCGGGCTGCTCGAGGCGCTGCTCGAGTTCATCGCGCGGGCGCAGGACAAGGACTGGGGACTGCACGGCGCGATCTACGAATTCCAGTGGAAGCCGGTGCTCGAAGCGCTCGGCGAGGCACACGGCCGCGGCGCCGACGTCTCGATCCTCTACGACGACATCGCCGGCGGGCCGGGTCCGAAAAACGAGCGCGCGATCGACGAAACGGCGATCGGCGCGCTCACGCTGAAGCGCACGCAGGGCAAGATCATGCACAACAAGTTCCTCGTGCTGACGCACAAAGGCGAGCCGGTGGCCATTTGGACCGGCTCGACGAACATCACCGAAAACGGGATCTTCGGGCACCTCAACTGCGGCCATGCTGTCGAGGACCCGGCGCTCGCGGCCAGCTACCTGCAGTACCTGCAAGAGCTCTGCGAAGACCGCCGCCGGGAAGTCGAGCAGCAGTGGCTCGACGCGAACAACCCGAACCCGCCGCAGCCGGCCGACCCGTGGCAGGACGATCTCGTGACGGTCTTCTCGCCGCACAGCACGCTCGACGTGCTCGACTGGTACGCGACGTCGGTCGCCGGCAAAGCCGACGCCCGTGCGCTGTTCATGACGTTCGCCTTCGGCATGGACAAGCGCTTCAAGGCCGTCTACGAACGCGACGACGACGTGCTGCGCTTCGCGCTGATGGACAAGGCCGGCAGCGGGCCCCACAAAGCCGTCGAGGAAGCCGAAATCGAAGCGATCCGCAAACGCCCGAACGTGGTCGTCGCGATCGGCAACCGGATCGAGCTGAACGCCTTCGACCACTGGCTCGCCGAGAGCTCGGGCCTGACCTCGAACGTGCAGTGGGTGCACACGAAGTTCATGCTCGTCGACCCGCTCTCCGAGCAGCCTGTCGTCGTCACCGGATCGGCGAACTTCAGCGAGCCGAGCACCGACGAAAACAATGAGAACATGCTCGTGATCCGCGGCGACACGCGCGTCGCGGACATCTACCTCGGCGAGTACATGCGCCTCTACTCCCACTACGCATTCCGCGAGGCGGTGGCGCGCAAATGGGGCGGCAAGACGTGGAACCCAGGGCACCTCGACTCGACCGAAGGCTGGTCGAAGGACTACTTCGTCAAGGGCAGCGAGCGCGACAGCAGGCGCCGGTACTTCGCGCAGAGCGACAGCTGAGCTCGTGCGGCGCGGGCAAAGAAAGGCCCCGGGACGAGCCCGGGGCCTTTCCTCTAACTGACTTCGCCTGCCGGCGGCCTACGGCCCGGTGAAGCTGCCTGCGTAGCAGGCTTTGTTGCCGCATTTGTCCGTCTTCTGGATCGCTCCTTCGAAGAAGTCGGACACGAGCTGCTGCTCGGCCGGCGCGGCGCGCGGCGCGCCGTGCGGGTCTTCGCCGGTGCGGTTGGGCAGGTTCTCATACGGCGGCGGTTCGGTGCCGATGAATTTGCCCGAGCCCGGCGAGCTTTCGCGCACGGGGCCGATGTCCCAGTAGTACGCCGCCGAGCCCGTGTACGGGTAGCCCGAGATCCTCGGCACGTCCCATAGCACGTTCGTGTTCGGCCAGCGTCCCTTGTAGAGCACCGGCCTGTGCGAGGAGGCGCCGATCGTGCGCGCCTCCACGTCGGCCTGGTAGTCGGTCACCTGGTGGTCGCCGAAGGCGATGTCCAGCAGCACCTGGTGAGCCGGCGTGTCGGGCAGCGGGTTGGTCGTCATCCGCTCGGCGTAGCCGTTGGGCTCGCCGCGATCCCACAGCAGCTGCATCATGTCGAATATCAGCGGACGCGCTTCTTCGTCGGGGTAGCTCGGGTAGAGGATCGCCGAGAATTCGTCGAAGTCGACCGAGCGCGGCAGCAGCACCGAGTAGTTCATCGCCGGCACGCCGAGCGATGCGCGGGTGAAGTCCGGCGAGACCGCCGTCAACGCTCCGCCCATGATCCCGCCCTGGCTGTTGCCGTTGTAGTACAGGTGGCTGATGTTCAGCACCGATGGCGTCCCCGTCGTGCCGTCCTGATGGAAGGCCGCGTTGGTCGTGAAGCCGCCCGGGCTGATCATCGCCCGCCCCAGGTACAGCTCGTCGAGCAGTCCCTGCTGCAGGCGGTCGGTGATCTTCGGGAACGCCGACAGGTTCTGCAGCGCCTGCACGACAGACGGGATGTCCGATTCGGACATGCCGATCTCGTCGGTCGCGCACTGCACGATGTCGTGGCCTTGGGAGAGGCTTCGCTGCGGGCCGGAGCCGACCTCACCGGCGTCACCGAACAGCCCGTGGCCGTACAGCGACGGCCGCGCCGATTCGCCGGCGCCCGTCGTCGCCGAGACCGGCACGATGCAGTCGAAGTTGGCCGGCCACACGCCGTTCTGGATCGGGTTGCCTTCGGCGTCCAGCAGCATCGTGCCGCCGGGGGCGCAGCTCGGGAACAGGAAGCACGGAACGACTACCGTGCCCTTCACGCGCCGCGCGATTTCTCCGGGGTTCGGTTCGTTTTCGGTTTCGGTCACGGTGAACGTCGGCGAGCTGCCTTCGACGACGCCGTCGGCGAGGTTGCTGTCGCCGAGCGTCGAGAACGCCGCGTTGCGCATCGAGAGCTCGCGGCCCGTGTTGTTCTGGTCGCTTGCGACCGTGAAGTCCCAGGCCAGGTACAGGCTCGAGCGTGCGATCCCCGCGCCTTCGAGCGTGCTGAAGAGTTCTTCGAAGTGCGGGCGCCGTTCGTTGACCTTTTCTTCAGACGACGGCACGTTGTCGCGGTAGTAGCGGAAACCCTGCGGCGCCTGCAGGTGTTCGCCTTTGGCGTTCTTCAGGTTGCGCAGCGCGACGATGTAGCGATCGCCCGAGGTGAAGTTGACGGCCGGGTGGATCTCCAGGTTGGCCTTTTCGGCTTTGACCGTGGAATCGATCTCGACCCAGATCGGCCAGCGCTGGCCCGTGCTCGTGTCGATCACGACGACCGGCGTGTTGGCGCCTTTGTAGCGGCTGAGGTGGTTGATCGGCACGCCGTGCATCGCCTTGACGTCGGCCGTCGTTTCGATGCCGGGCACCTTGAGCGCGATCACCGAGCCGGGGCTGAAGCCGTCGCCGGCGTTGTACGGGGCGACTTCGATGTGCTGTTTGGCGGCATTGGTCGGCGTCGCCAGTTCGCGGAAGTCGATCCGCCGGCCGGTCGGGCTGGTGCCGTCCGCCTTCGTGTAGTAGTCGTCCGGGAACGGCAGCATGCACTCCGTGCTGCCCGGACTTGCGATGAACTCGCATTTGGTTTCGGTCGGCAGTTCCACCGCGCTCGCGGCGCCGGCGCCGGCCAGCGAGATGGCCGTCAAGGCAAACACGACCAAGCCGGCCGCGAAGATCGAGCGAATTCTCATCCTGAACCCCCCTCTGGGCTCCGTGGGAGGCCGGTCCCCACTCTCGTCCTGTGAGCGCGCCCTCGTCCTCGAGCACGACGCGCCGGAGCCGGCCCTCTCCGGCGAGCGTGACGATAACAAACGAACCTACACTGTGTAAAGTCGCCGCCCGCATCGTGCTGCGGAGCCGGCGGCGAGCTCGTCAAACTCCCTCGGTGGCGTCTCCCTCCCCGCACTCGTCCCTCTACTTCGCCTACGGGCGCAACATGGGCACGCGCGCGATGGAGCTCGCGTGCCCCGGGCATCGCTGTCTCGGCGCGGCCGAGCTGCGCGACCATCGCCTCGCCTTCACGCGCCGCTCGCTGCGCACGGGCACCGGCGTGGCCGACGTGCTCGCGGCGCCCGGCGCGAGCGTGTGGGGAGCGCTGTACGAGCTCGACGCCGTGCAGCTCGCGGCGATCGACGAGAAAGAGGGCGCCGGCTGGGCCTACGAGCGCCGGGCCGTACGGGTGATCGCCGCCGGCGGCGAGCTCGACGCCTTCGCCTACGCCGTGATCGCGCCAGACGCCGAGCACGTGCAGCCCTCGCGCGAGTACCTGCAAGCGTTGCTCGACGGCGCGCGCGAGCGCGGCCTGCCCGAGGCCTACGTGGCAGCGCTGAGCGTCGTCGCAGCGCCCGGCGAGAGCGCCTGAGGTCCGCTGTCAAGCGAAGCTGATTGACTCCCCCGCGGGCGGCATCGGAGCCGCCCGCCACCGACTACTGGGGGATGTGAAATGCACGGAACGAGGAACCTGCGTGCGATCGTCTGCGCGATCGCCGCAACAGGACTGATGGCAGTGTTCGGGACGGGCGCGGCCGCAGCGGCCGGGCTGAAAGTCTGCGTGCCGGGCGTCGAAGGCAAACCGATCGTCACGCCCAAAGCCGGAGTCTGCAAAGCCGGCTACACGCTGACCGAACTCGGCGCAGAAGGAAAAGAAGGGAAAGAAGGGCCGGCGGGCAAAGAAGGGCCTCCCGGAAAAGAAGGCCCTGCCGGCAAAGAAGGGCCCCAAGGCAAAGAAGGCAAAGCCGGCAAAACGGGACCGGAAGGCAAATCGCCGTTCACGGCCGAAGAAACGGCGACGCTGAAAGCGATCCTGCCGTACATCAAGTTGGTGAGCATCGGCGTGGGCGGGAAACCGACGATCCAGTTCTCGGGCGCCAACGTGCAAGTGGTCAACGGCTCGGGCAAACAAGCCACGGGCAATGGGCTGGGCAACCTCGTCGTCGGCTACGACGAATCGCCCGGGTCGCAGACGGGCTCGCACAACATCGTCCTCGGCAGCCAGCAGACCTACGAAGGCATCGGCGGGCTGATCGGCGGCGAAAAGAACTACCTCGGCGGGACCGGCAACTTCGTGCTCGGCTTCGAAAACAAAGCGAACGGGTTCCACTTCGCCTCGATTCTGGGAGGCCGCAACAGCACCTCCTCGGCCGAATACTCGACCGTCGGCGGCGGCTACAGCGCGAAGGCAGAAGGCTTCGCCTCGTTCGTCGCGGGCGGCTTCGAAAACAGCGCCCCGGGCAACTACGGAACGGTCCTCGGCGGCGGCAAAAACAAAGCCACCGGGCCCGGCGCGTCGGTGTTCGGCGGCGAACTGAACATCGCCGGCGGTGAAAACGCAGGCGTGTTCGGCGGCGACGCCAACGAAGCGAGCGGCAAGGACTCCGCGATCCTCGGCGGCAAACTCAACAAAGTGACGACCGAATACGGGCACACGCCGTAACGGTCGTAGGTAGGTAAGCGCGAAACGGGTGGCGGTCGGCGATCGCCACCCGTCTCGGCGCGCGGCGCTGCACCCACCGACTGCGGCCCAGGCGCTACCGTCCGGCTGTGGTCGAACTGCTGGAAGCCGTCGGTGGCGTCGCGATCGTCGTCGTCCTGATCGCCGTGCTGCTATGGGCGCTGTACTTCGCCTTCGGACCGCAGGTGCTCGGGCTGCCGGCGATGCTCGGCGCGTTCGCGCTCGTCGCCGGATGGAAGATCTTCGGCAACAGTGGCATCGGCGGTCTGATCGCCGTGACCTTCGGCCTGGCCGCGATCTTGCTGATCATCGGCATGGCGATGTCCTTCGGCGGCCGCCCGCCGCAAGCCGAGCAAGAGCGTCCCCCGGACGAGCCGCAGGGGTAGCAGGGAGGTATCGCCATGGCGCGCACCGCGAAGCTTCCATACGTGGACCCATACAAGCGGCGAGGCCGCCTGTATCTGGCCGTGGCCCGGCTCTCCTCGACGAACTTCGGCGCCTGGTTCTCGACCAACGTCGCCTGGAAGCTCGACCCGCTCCTGCTGAAGCTCAGCGGCGGGTGGCTGAGCACGACCGGGCCGCTCGCGGCGGCGCTGCTCGAGTCGCGCGGCGCGCGCACTGGTCTGCCACGCCGCAACGCCACGCTCTACTTCCACGACGGCGAGCGCGTGACGATCGTCGCGTCCAAGCGCGGCCTGCCGGAGCACCCGGCCTGGTACCACAACCTGCGCAAGCACCCCGACATCGTCTACGGCGGCCTGCCCTTCCGTGCCGAGCTCGTCGAGGACGAGGCCGAGCGCGCGCGACTGTGGGCATTGGCCGACCGCGTCTTCCCCGAGTACGCCGACTACCGCGAGCGGGCGGCGAAGGCGGGGCGCACGATCCCGATCTTCCAGCTCGTGGGGCGCTAGGCCCACCGGTCAATGGCGAGCCCGCGATCGGCGATCGACTGGGAATCGCGCGACCTGCGCGTGGCCCCGCTGTCGCGCCGCTTCGTCGCGTTGCTCATCAATCTCGTATTCGGCCTCGTAGTGCTTGCTGCAGGGATGGGGATGATCCTCGCGCTCGTGAGCCTTTGGCAGCGGCGATCATCCGATGGCCAGTCGCCCGGTCCTGCGGACGACGGCGGCGTCCTGCTTCGTGTGGCAACCGGCGGCGATCCGCCAGGTGTGCAAACGACCGGGGCGACTGCAGACGCGCGAGGCCTCGCCACGAGGCTGCAGTCGCGGCCCGTCAAGCTCGGGCTCCGGCTGCTTTCGTTCCTGCTCGCCACGTGCGGGAAGGAGCGACGGGGCCCGGGCTATCGCGCCCTCGGCCTACGGCTCGCCGACAGGCGCAGCGGCGGCGAACTCAGTCCCAGCCAGCAGATCGTCCGCGCGACCACGCGAGAGATCTGGCGGTCCGTCCACAGACGCCTTGTACCGCCGCCGGCTCCTGCGCCCGGGACAGCACCGGACCACGCGAAGCTGCGTGCGGAGATCGAGTCGGCGCGCTGCCGGCACGAGGGCGAGCCCGAGGCGCTTCAGCTGGAGCTCGCACGCATCTTCCGCGAGAACCGAACCGACCCGGTCAGCGTCTCGTGCCTTCCACTACTTGCGCGCCTGCCGCTGATCGTCGCGGCCGAGCTGCCGATGCCGTGGTCTCCGCTCGAGCAGTCGCTCGTGGATTGGCTCTCGGGTACGGTCGTCGTGCTCGACCGCACGCAGACGGCGGGCCGGTCAGCTGGCCGCCGGTAGCATTCGCCGCGTGCCCGCGCAGCTGTACTTCACGGAGTCGACGGAGGCCAACCGCCTGATCGCGTCGGACCCGATGGCGCTGCTGATCGGGTTCGTGCTCGACCAGCAGGTCTCCGTGCAGAAGGCGTTCTCGGGCCCGCTCGCTTTGCGCGAACGCCTGGGCACGCTCGACGCGGCGACGCTGGCCGATGCGGACCTCGAGCCGATCTTCCGCGAGAAACCAGCGATCCACCGCTTCCCCGGCTCGATGGCCGGGCGCGTGCACGACCTCGCCGTGTACGTCCGCGACGAGTACGACGGCGACGCCGCGCGCGTGTGGACAGACGCGGCCGACGCCGAGGCCCTGCGCGCGAACATCGCGGCACTGCCGGGCTTCGGCGAGATGAAGGTCAAGGCGCTCGGCGCCGTGCTCGCCAAGCGCTTTCGCGTGAAGGCCGCCAAGGAGCTCGTGCCGTGGCACCCGACGCTCGGCGACGTCGACTCGGAGCAGGCGCTCGTCGACTACCAGGCGGCCAAGCGGGCGCACAAGGCCGAGTGGTCGAAGGCGAACAAGGCGCCCGCCAAAGCCGGCCGCGGCTAGCGCGAGGGAAGTCCCGCGCCCGGCCCGATGGTGGCGTCAGCGCTCGTGTCGATCCCGACGTAGGAGTATTCGCCCGGATGCCGATCGCGCTTGGTTGCGACCATGCCGGCGCAGCCGTCGCGCATGTTCTCGCAGTCCCATGCTTCACCACTACGCAGGTGGATGTCCAGGCGTGAGAGGTAGTAGAAGGAGAAGGCGTTGCCGTCGTGCCCGGGGTCGATTGCCGCCTCGGCGGGGTCTTCGCGCCAGCGGTTGGAGAGCAGCCGCTTGTCGGCGGAGCCCTGGCGCTTGAGGTACTTGTCGAACCAGGCCGAGGTGTACCAGGAGATCTGATCCGGACCGCGCAGCGAGGCCCCGAAGGCCTGGTTTGGGATGAAGCTGAAATCGAGGTGAGAGCCGCCGCGGATCACGATCTCGCCGCTGTCGACGCCCGCTTGGCTGTAGGCGAGCGACTCGGTCGACTTCGCCTGCGGGTCGGGCAGGCCGGTGTTTGGCAGTGGCGGCAGCCCGTAGTCGGCCGACATGCCCAGCGCCGGCTTGGTGATCGGCACGGTCGCACGCGCGGCAGGATCGGCGGGTCAGGGCTTCTCGCCGATCGAGCTCATCGGCGGCGTGCCACCCTGCTGGCTGGGCACCGAGCCGGCTTCGGGTCCGGGACCGCCGAGGTTGTCCCAGGCAACGACAGCCTTGACGCGCGGGTCCCACTGGGCGACGTAGGAGACGCCGGCGGCGCCGTAGGAATGCCCGGCCAGGCCGATCTGCGACGGCTTGACGAGCTTCCAGTAGGGGTCGTATGCCGCGTCGAAGCCCTGCGCGACGCGTTCTTCCTGCTTGGCAGCGTGGCTCGTGCCGGTTTCGCAGCTCGCCACCGGCTGATACGGGTGCTTGGGCGTGGACAGGAAGAAGTTCAGCGCGTCCTCAGTGCCGTCGTAGAACGGCCGCCCGTCGCTCTGCGCCGGCACTCCCTCCTGTTCGTCGGGCGCCTGCCCGAACGTGTCGCTCCGGCCCTGCCCCTGCGGATCGAACGTCAGCACGACGTAGCCGTCCTTGGCGAGCGTCTGCGCGGCGTACCAGTACATCTGTTCGTCGGCCTGCACCGAGCCATTGGTGATCACAACACCCGGGCGTTTCTTCGGTCCGCCGACCGTCGCCCACACGCGACCGGAGAGCGTGGCGCCGTTTCGCGCGGTGAACAGCACCGGGTCGGAGATGCCGTAGCCGTTGGCCACCCAGTTGTTCAGGCGGATGTCGCCCGCGCAGCCGTTGCCGCGGTTCCAGCAGAGGTTGTTGGTGAAGAAACGGCCGGGGTCGGTGGCCTGCGTAGTCAGCGCTTCGGTCAGGCTGCTCGCGCTGTCGGCCGTCAGCTGCGCTTGGTATTCGGGTGTGTCGTAGATCGTCTGGCGCTCCTGCGTGATCGCGAAGTTCTGCGCCTCGACGAGCGGGTCGAAGCTCGTCGGCGGGGAGCCGAGCGCCACCGGCGCCGCGAGCAATGCGAGCGATGCGGCCAGAGCCGCCACCGCGCAGACGGACCTCCACGGCCCTCCGCTCCGTCCCCGCATCCCACCTCCCACGCGCACGACCTCGTGGTACCCGCGACGCCCGCGGTCTAACCTGGCCAGTCTCCGAGTGCTCCCGACACCTGGGGGCTCGATAGCTCTTTGAGGTTTGGACGGGTTCCCCGGCCGGGGAACCCGTCCGTGCCTCGGCTCAGGCTGCCTCCTTCACCGCCAAGTGAAGAGAGAGGTTGAGCCTG
>DATINR010000112.1:0-16540 GCA_035473995.1 Solirubrobacteraceae bacterium | reverse complement strand
CTCAAGCGGCGTCGCGCCGAGCGCCAGCTGCGCCGCCAGCAGCGAGGAATGCGTGCAGCCCGACCCGTGCGCCGCGCCGTCCGGGTGGCGCTCGCCCTCGATCTCGACCGGCCGCTCGCCCTCGCCGCGCTCCAATCCCGTCACGTACGTGAAGGCGTACGACGAGATCCGTCGCATCTTCGCCGACGCGCCGCTCGCCCGCGAGCGTCGCTATACGCCGAGCACGTTCAGCTTCACTACCCCGACGGCGCGGCGCACGGCTCGGGATGCACGCATTCCTCGCTGCTGGCGGCGCAGCTGGCGCTCGGCGCGACGCCGCTTGAGGCCGCGCGCGTCGCACGTGCGCTGACGGCCGAGGCCGTGCGCGACGGGCTACGCGAGGTGGGAGCCGGCGCGGGTCCGGTCGACGTGCTCGGCCTGGCGCGGATCAGGGCGCAGGCCGAGCGGAAGGCGGGCTCCTAGGTAGGCGGCGGCGTGGCAGAGCCCGTTTGCCATAATCCGGGCACGATGAAGCTGCTGCGGATGAAGCCGGGTCATGGGGAGATCTTGCTGGCGGAGGGCGACGTCGAGGTGGCCGAGCAGGAGCAGCTGCTGATCGAGGCGTTTCGCCGTGAGCTCGATGCGGGCATGTGGGCGGCGGTGCCGAGCGAGCGCCGCGACGGCCGCCGCGAGGCCGAGCTAGTCAAGAGCTTCGGCGAGGTGCCGCGCGACGCCGAGCGCGTGATCTTCTTCCCGCGCGCCGCGGGTGGAGCCCCGCGCTTCGCCGCCGGCCGGACGGCTCGCTGAGCGCGATGCTGCTCGCGCTGGGCACCGCGGCGATCGTGCTCGTGGTGCTGCTGTGGGAGCTGGCGCGTCCCGATGCCCTGCGCGCGTTCGCCGCGCTGCGCACCCGGCTGCAGCGGCTGCGCGAGCGCGCGCGGATGCGCGAGAGCGCGCAGCTGGGCTATGACCCCGGGCGGGAGCGCCGCGCCGAGCAGCGCGCGCGTGAGCTGTTGCGCTCGTGCATCGACGAGTACGACTGGGCGATGTATCGCGACCTCGGCTTCCTGCGCCTGTGGGGCGGCCTCGGCGAGCGCGCGCACGCGGCGGGCGCCTCCTACGCCTACCTGATCTACCCGCATCGCCCGATCGTCGCCTACGTGCCGCAGACGGGAGCGCTCCTGAACGAGTACTGCGTGGCCTTCCCGGACCACTCGCGCCCCTACGGCAGCGCGCGCCTGCCCGACTCCGATGACGTGCTCGCGAAGTGGATGGCGCTGAAGGCCGACGAGCGCTGCCTGATCGAGCAGGCCAACATGCACCTGCCGGGTCGGCAGATCGATCCGGAGCAGGTCAGGCGCGACCTTCAGCGGCTCACGCGCTGGGAGCGCGAGAGCGGCGCGGGCGCAACAGATATCGTGCGCGCCGCGTGAGCACCGAGACCGCCTTCGACGTAAAGCACCGCAGCCGCGCCCTCACAGAGGGCCCGGAGCGCGCGGCGGCGCGCGCATACCTGCACGGGATCGGCTACTCGGCCGAGGATCTGGCGAAGCCGATCGTCGGCGTCGCGCACTCGTGGATCGAGACGATGCCGTGCAACTTCAACAACCGCGTGCTGGCGGCGAAGGTCAAGGAGGGCATCCGTGCGGCGGGCGGTACGCCGATGGAGCTGAACACGATCGCGATCTCCGACGGGATCACGATGGGCACGGCCGGCATGCGCGCCTCGCTCGTCTCACGCGAGCTGATCGCGGACTCGATCGAGCTGGTCGCAAGCGCGCATGCTTTCGACGCGCTGGTGACGATCTCGGGCTGCGACAAGACGATCCCGGGCACCGTGATGGCGCTTGCGCGCCTGAACATCCCCGGCTTGATGCTCTACGGCGGCTCGATCAAGCCGGGCTGGTACAAGGGCGCCGAGGTGACGATCCAGCAGGTGTTCGAGGCCGTCGGCGAGTTCGCGTCGGGCAAGATCTCAGAGGACGAGCTGCACGAGCTGGAGGAGGCGGCATCGCCGGGCGCCGGCGCGTGCGGCGGGCAGTTCACGGCGAACACGATGGCGATGGCCTTCGAGGCGCTCGGCATTTCGCCGGCCGGCTCGGCGATGGTGCCGGCCGAGGACGGGCGCAAGCTCGATGTCGCCAAAGACTGCGGCGAACTGGTGATGGACGTGCTGCGCCGCGGACAGCGCCCGAGCGAAGTCATAACGAAGCAGGCCCTGCAGAATGCGATCGCGGCGGTCGCGACGAGCGGTGGCTCGACCAACGGCGTGCTGCATCTGCTGGCGGTGGCGCGCGAAATGGGCGTGCCGCTGACGATCGACGAGTTCGAGGCGGTCTCCGAGCGCACGCCGCTGCTGTGCGACCTGCAGCCGGGCGGGCAGTATGCGGCGACCGATCTGTATGACGCGGGCGGCGTCCCGCTCGTGCTCAAGCGGCTGAAGGACGCGGGCATCCTCGACGGCGAGGCGATCACGGTCACGGGGCGCACGATCGGCGAGCACGCCGAGGAGGCGCAGGAGACAGACGGCCAGCCGGTCGTCCGTTCGCTCGAGAACCCGATCAAAGCGACGGGCGGCTTCGCGATCCTGCGCGGCAACGTGGCGCCTGACGGCTGTGTGGTCAAGCTCTCTGGTCACGAGCGGCGCAAACATACCGGTCCAGCGCGCGTATTCGACGGCGAGGAGGCCGCGATGGCGGCCGTGCTCGCACACGAGATCCAGGCCGGCGACGTCGTCGTGATCCGCGCCGAGGGGCCGGCCGGCGGCCCGGGCATGCGCGAGATGCTGGCCGTCACGGCGGCGATCGTGGGCGAGGGTCTGGGCGAAGAGGTGGCGCTGATCACCGACGGGCGCTTCTCGGGCGCCACGCACGGCTTCATGGTCGCGCACGTCGCGCCGGAGGCAGTGCGCGGCGGGCCGATCGCGGCGCTGCAGACGGGCGATCAGGTGACGATCGACGTCGACGCCGGCCGTCTCGACGTGGCGCTTTCAGACGAGGAGATTACGAGGCGTGTGGCGGCATACGAGCGCCCGCCGCGGGCGGACGAGCACATCGACGTGGCGATCCGCAAGTACGCCAAGCTGGTCGGTAGCGCCTCGGAGGGCGCCGTCGCGCTCTAGCTACTCGTCGAGGAATTCGTCGAGCAGGGCGTTGAACGCCTCGGGGCGCTCGAGCATCGACATGTGCCCTGTGTCGCCGAAGACGACTTTGCGCGAGTTGGGGATCAGCTCGGCGAACACGTCGGCGTCGCGCACGGGGATCAGCCGGTCGCGGTCGCCCCAGACGATCAGCGTGGGACAGGCGATCTCGGGCAGGCGCTCGCGGATCTCGTAGTGCAGCACGGCTTCGAAGCCCTGGATGAAGCCCGGCTTGCCGGCGCCGCGAATCTGCTCGGCGGCGAGCGCAGGGTCGAGCTTGGCGGGCTTGCGCACGACGACGGCGAGCGCGGCGTCGCGCAACCGCGCGCGACGCGCGACGGTGTCGGACTTCGAGGCGGTCCAGGCGGCGGCGGCCATCAGCGAGCGCTCGAGCGTGCGCATGGCGGGTAGTACGGTGACCGAGCCGCGGTGGTTGTGGGTGGAGAGCCCGGCCGCGGAGATCAGCACGAGGCGCTCGACGCGCTGCGGGTGGGCGATCGCGAGCTCGGCGGCGATGAACCCGCCCATCGAGTTGCCGACGACCGCGGCGGCGTCGACGCCGAGCCGGCCGAGCAGCTGCTCGAGCAACCGCGCGTAGCCGGAGATCGAGATCTCCTGACGCGGCATCGGCGAGTGCCCGAAGCCGGGCAGATCGAGCGTGATCACGCGGTGCGTGGCGGCGAACGCCGGTAGCTGCTCGAGCCAGTTTGGCCAGGAGCCCGAGAGGCCGTGTACGAACACGAGCGGCTGGGAGCCGCGATCCTCTTCGGGACCGAGCTCGATCGTGTTGATCGGATTGCCGTCGACCTCGACCCAGCGCTGGTGCGAGCGCCAATCGACGTCCCGCCAGCGCTTGCGTGTAGAGGGGCCGAACACTACGCGGGGCCGGCGAGGCGCCCGCGGGTCGTTGAAAGGCGGGGCGCTGCGGTCACAGCGTGAATGTAGCGGGTGCGCAACGGGTAATGGGGCGCACACATGCAGGCAGGGTGCGAGGCTGGTGGCGGCGAATAGGCGAGGTCATGGACGACGCTCGAATCGGCCGAGAGTGGCGGGAGGCGATTGGCCTGTTGATGGAGGATCTCGCGCGCCGCGACGCGGCCGAGCGCACGCGTCGCGCCTACGGGGTCGACCTGGAGCAATTCGCACAGTGGGCCGGCGCGCAGGGCTTGACTGTGCGGGAGCTCGACCCGAAGGCGGTGCGTCGCTACATCGCGCGCCTCTCCGAGCGCGGCGCGGCGCCGAGCACGAGCGCGCGCAAGCTCGCGGCGATCCGGGCGCTGTTCGCAAGCCAGCGCGAGCATGGAGCGATCGCCGAGAACCCGGCGGACGTCGTCTCGACGCCGCGACGGGGCACGCACCTGCCGCGCGTGCTCAGCGCGAGCGAAGCGGCGGGCCTGCTCGATGCGATCCCGGCGGGCGGGGCGCTCGAGCTGCGCGACCGTGCGATGTTCGAGCTGGCCTACGCGTGCGGCCTGCGCGCGGAGGAGCTCGTCTCGCTGCAGACGATCGACGTGGACTACGACGACGAGCAGTTGCGCGTGGAGGGCAAGGGCCGCAAGACTCGCTTCGTCCCGGTCGGCGAGCCGGCGATGAAGGCGCTGCGGGGCTACCTCGAACCCGAAAATGCTCGTCAGGGCCGTCCGGCGCTGACCAATCCGAATGTACCGTCGGATGCGATCTTTCTCTCGAAGACCGGTCGTCCGCTCGGCACGAGCGACGTCCGGCGACGCCTGCGCGTGTGGACGGCGCGGGCCGGGGCAGTGTCCGAGCGCGCGGGCGGCGCGGTCTCGCCCCATTCGCTGAGACACAGCTTCGCCACGCATCTGCTCGATGGTGGCGCCGATCTGCGCAGCATCCAGGAGCTCTTGGGGCACGCCAGTGTGTCGAGCACCCAGATTTACACTCGGGTAGAGTCCGCGCGATTGAAAAGCGCCTATGCGCGCAGCCACCCTCGGGCCTGATAACAAGGGGAATCACCCTGGAGACCAATGTCAAACCGATCGAGCTGCGGGAACTGTGGCGGCGCTACAAGTCCGACGGCGACAACAAGGTTCGTGAGCGGCTGGTCGTCGCCTACTCTCCGCTGGTCAAGTACGTAGCGGGCCGCACTGCGGCCGGCCTGCCGCCGCATGTCGAGGAGGCCGACCTGATCTCCTACGGCCTGGTCGGCCTGATCAGCGCCATCGAGCGGTTCGATCTTTCCCGGGACATCAAGTTCGAGACGTACGCGATCATGCGCATCAAGGGCGCGATCATCGACGAGCTGCGCTCGATGGACTGGGTGCCGCGCAGCGTGCGCGCACGGGCGCGCGAAGTCGAGCGGGCCAACGCGAAGCTCGAGAACACGTTGCAACGCGCGCCGACCGACCAGGAGATCGCCGACGAGCTCGGCATCACCGTCGATGAACTGAACGAATCGCTGCTGGCGATCTCGCACTCCTCGATGGTCGCGCTGGACGAGCTGTGGAGCGTGTCGGACTCGAGCGGCGACCAGGTCTCGCTGATGGACACGATCGAGGACCCCAACGCGCCGGACCCGGCCCGTTCGCTGGACGTCGGCGACCTGAAGGACCGGATCGCCGACTCGATCGCCAAGCTGCCGGAGCGCGAGAAGCTCGTGATCGCGCTCTACTACTACGAGAACCTGACCCTGCGCGAGATCGGCGAGGTGCTCGGCGTGACCGAGTCGCGCGTGTCGCAGATGCACACGAAGGCCGTGCTGCGGCTGCGCTCGCGCATGCAGGAGGAGTCCTTCGACGACTGACGCCCCGGGTTTCGGGGCGTCAGACGGGAGTAGCAAGTTGTGGCGCTCTCGCGCCGACGGCTACGTGGCGGTGATGTAGCCGGCCATGAAGCCCGCGTGTTCCATCGCCCAGCCCTTTGCGTCGCTGTCGCACGGAATCACGCAGAACCACTGGAAGCGTCCGGCTTCGTTCACGACCAGCTTGTAGTCGTGGACTCCAGGCTGAATCGTGATGTTCACGCCGGCGGCCGGCGAGGTGATCGAGTGCGGGACGTCGTCGGTGTTGTCGATCGTCAACGTCAGCGGCTGGCCGACGTGGACGGCGAAAGCGGTCGTGGTGAAGGCGTCGTGGCGCTTGCCGTCGGGGCCGGGCTTGAAGGCGCCGATGATCTTCACCGATACGGGCTGCAGGGGCGGCTTGCTTGCCGCCGCACTCGTGCTCGTCGTCGGCGTCGTCGTATTGCCGCTCGAGATCAGCACTTCCTTGTGTTCGCCGCTCTGGATCAGCGCGACGGTCGACATCAGCACGGCCGCGAGGATGCCTGCGCCCGCGAGCCACTCGAGCACGACCTTGCCTTTGTTGTTGACGGCTTCGTCGAACTGGCGCTGGTCCTTTGTCTCGGTTCCGCGCTTCGGTTCCTGGTAGCTCATGTTCTCACCCCCGGCTTGCATGTCGAAGTTGACGATTGACTCACCCGAGCCTAAGCCGCTCGGTGCAGCGCGGTAAGCGGGTTTCGCCGCAGGTCGGGGTGCGGGCTTTTACTGGTGCGCGGGAGCTTGCTCGCTCGCCCGTGGGTTGCATAGGATCGTGCGATCGCACGGCGAATTCTCATCCTGGGAGCCGGCTTCGGCGGGCTCGAGCTCTCGACCATGCTCTCCGAGGTGCTCGGGGATCGGGTTGAGGTGACGCTGATCGACAGGGGCGAGTCGTTCGTGTTCGGCTACTCCAAGCTCGACGTGATGTTCGGGCGCACGACGCCCGAGGCGGTGCGCCTTCCCTATGACCAGCTGGCCAAGCCGGGCGTACGCCTTCTGCGCCAGACGGTCACGGCGATCGATCCGCAGGCCCGCCGCGTCACGACCGATGCCGAGACGCACGAGGCGGACGTGCTCGTGCTCGCGCTGGGCGCCGACTACGACTACGACGCCACGCCGGGGCTGCTGGAGGCGGGCAACGAGTTCTATTCAGTCGCCGGCGCCGAACGGCTTGCTCAGATCGTGCCTGACTTCACCAGCGGCCGTGCGGTGATCGGCGTGTGCGGGGCGCCGTTCAAGTGCCCGCCGGCCCCGAGCGAGGCTGCGCTGCTGCTGCACGACCAGCTGACGGCGCGCGGCGTGCGAAGCGACTGTGAGATCACCTTCGTGATCCCGCTGCCCAGCCCGGTCCCGCCCTCGCCGGAAACGTCGCGCGCGCTCGTCGAGGCATTTGCCGAGCGCGGCATCGAGTTCATCCCCGGACGGCGGATCAGCTCACTGGACGGCGAGCGCGGGATGGTGCTGCTGGACGACGGCGGCGAGCTTCCCTACGACCTGTTCCTCGGCGTGCCCAGGCACCGGGCGGCGGCGGTGGTGGCAGAGAGCGGGATGACCGACGACAGCGGCTACGTGCCGGTCGATCCGCATACGCTGCAGACGCGCTATGCCGACGTGTATGCGGTCGGCGACGTCGCGCAAGTCGGCGTCCCCAAAGCAGGCGTGTTCGCCGAGGGCGCGGCGCGCGTGGTGGCTGCGCAGCTGATCGCGGAGGCCGAGCGGGCCGGGCCCGCCGGCGGCTATGACGGGCGCGGCTCCTGCTACATCGAGTTCGGCTCCGGCCGCGTGGGCCGCGTCGATGTCGACTTCCTCTCAGGGCCGAAGCCGACGGGTGTCTTCCAGGAGCCCTCGGACATGCTCGTGCGGGAGAAGGAGCAGTTCGGCTCCAGTCGCCGCGCACGCTGGTTCGGCATGGCGTAGCGCTCTGGCGCGAGCCGCCGCCCGGCGGTATGGTGATCTCACAGCTAGAGAGGAGATCGCATGCGACCCACGGGAGACCGCCTGCCGGCGGATCGGATTCGCAACGTCGCCCTTGTCGGCCATCGCGGCGCGGGCAAGACCTCGCTGCACGAGGCGCTGCTGTTCGAGGCCGGCGTGACCGCCCGGCTCGGCTCGGTCCCCGACGGGAGCACTGTGTCCGACGCCGATCCCGACGAGCAGTCGCGGCAGATGTCGATATCGGCGACGCTCAGCTCGTTTCAGTGGCGAGAGCGCAAGATCAACCTGCTCGACACGCCGGGCGAGCCGAGCTTCGTGGCGGATGCGCTCGGCGCTCTGCGCGTCTGCGAGTCGGCCGTGTTCGTGATCAACGCGGTGATGGGCGTGGAGGTTTCGACGAGTCGCCTGTGGACGCGAGCCGCCGAGCTGGACATCGCGCGGATGCTGTTCGTGAACATGCTCGACCGCGAGCGCGCCGACTTCTTCCGGGCGCTGGAGCAGATCAAGCGCGCATTCGGTCCGCACGCCGTGGCGACGGAGATCCCGATCGGCTCCGAGCAGGACGTGCAGGGGGTGATCGACCTCGTCGACATGAAGGCCTACCGCCAGGACTCGGCCGAGCGGGCCGGCTGGAGCGAGATCCCGATTCCCGAGGAGGAGTCCGAGCGCGAGCAGGAGTTCCGCGAGAAGCTGATGGACGAGGTCTGCGAAGTCTCCGACGCGTTGATGGAGCGCTATCTGGAGGGCGAGGAGATCTCCCACCAGGAGATCGTGGACGCGCTCAAGGAGGGCACGAACCACGGCAAGATCTTCCCTGTCGTGTGCGGCGTGGCGACGCGCAACCTCGGCACCTCGCGCCTGCTGGACGCGATCGTCGAGGATCTGCCCTCGCCGGTCAAGCACGGCGCCCTGCGTGTCGGTGAGATCGAGTTGCAGGCCAGCGAGGATCGCGGGCTGTTCGCCTACGTGTTCAAGACGCGCGCGGATCCGTTCGCCGGGCGGATCAACCTGCTGCGCGTCTACCAGGGTGTGATGTCGGCGGACAGCCACGTGCTCAACACGCGCGCGCACGCCAAGGAGCGGATCGGGCAACTGGTCGTGTTCGAGGGCAAGGAGGTGCGCCACGTCGGCGAGTTCGGGCCGGGCGACATCGGCGCGGTGGCCAAGCTCAAGGAGACGCGCGCGGGCGATTGGCTGGCCGATCGCGACGAGCCGATCGAGATGCCCAGGCTGCAGCTGCCGGCGCCGGTGATGGCGTTTGCGATCGAGCCCAAGAGCAGGGGCGATGAGGAGAAGGTGTTCGCCTCGCTGCACCGGCTGCAGGAGGAGGATCCGACGATCGACCTGCACCGCGACCCGCAGACGGGCGAGCAGATCGTGGCGGGCCTCTCGCAGGTCCACGTCGAAGTGATCGTCGACCGCCTGCGGGACCGCTTCGGCGTGGAGGTGAGCCTGCAGCCGCCCCGCGTGCCCTACCAGGAGACGATTCGCGGCACGGCCAGGGCGCATGGAAAGCACAAGAAGCAGTCGGGCGGGCGCGGGCAGTTCGGCGAGTGCCACATCGAGATCGAGCCGCTGCAGATCGGGGAGGAGTTCGAGTTCGAGGACAAGATCAAGGGCGGTGTGATCCCGGGCTCGTTCATCCCCGCCGTCGAGAAGGGCGTGCGCGATGCGATGCAGTCGGGCGTGCTGGCCGGCTACCCGGTGAAGGGCGTGCGCGTGCGTCTCGTCGATGGCTCCCACCACTCGGTCGACTCCTCGGAGATCGCATTCAAGCTGGCAGGCACGCAGGCGATGAAACAGGCGCTCGAGCTGGCCGAGCCGGTGCTGCTGGAGCCGATCATGCGCGTCACGCTGTCGGTGCCGGAGACGTACGTGGGCGATGTGATCGGCGACCTCAACAGCCGTCGCGGGCATCCGCTGGGGATGGAGCCGGTCGGCGCGATGACCGAGATCAAGGCCGAGGTGCCGATGGCAGAGGTGCTCGCCTACGCGCCCGACCTACGCTCGATCACGGGCGGGCAGGGCGACTACACGTTGGAGTTCCTGCGCTATGAGGAGGTGCCGGGTCACCTTGCGCAGAAGCTCGTCTCACAGGCCGGCGAGGAGCGTACGGCGGCGCACGCGTAGCGGCGATCCGGCTGGCGTCCCGGCCGAAGGGCGTCGGCTATCGCTACGCTGCTCAGCCTATGAGCACCAGATCGATCGTCACCTCGCAGCCCGACATCGCCTGCGACGTTTGCGAACGGCGTCTGCTGCGCGGCGAGCAGCCGGACACGTTCCTTGCCGCCGGCGAGCCGCGCATCGTCTGCGAGCTGTGCGCGCCGCGGGCCGCCCATCAGGGTTGGAAGCGCGGCTCGGCCGTGCATCAGGTTGGCGAGGCGCCGCTGCGCAACGGCCGCCGGCGCGCGCTGTTCGGGCGCCTGCGCCAGGCGCGGCGCACCGAGGGCGCGGCGAGCGAGGGTGCGGTCGGACCGTACGGCCGCACCGCGGACCCGTATGACTTCCTCGGCGGAGGGGACTCCGAGGGCGGGGTGCCGCCTGCGGGCGAGGACGCCGGCACGGCGCTCGCGGGGGAGGACGCATTTGCGGCCGGCGAGCCGCTCGAGCGGCGCCGGTCAGGGCCCGTTCGCTACGACGGGCCCTTGCAGCAGGCGGTCGACGTGTTCAACACGGGCGAGTACCCGCGCCGCGTGGCCAGCTTGACGCGCTCGCTCGGAGCGCCGGAGGTTACGGTCCGCGAGGGGGAGGCGGTGGCGAGCTCGGTCGTGATCGTGCTCGCGTGGGAGCTCTGCTGGTACACCTACGAGGTGGACCTCGACGACCTGCAGGGACTCCAGGCCCGGGCAATCGCGCAGGGCACCGAGCTGAGCGAGCTGGGCCCCGAGGACCGCATCGCCAACGGGCTTGCCGACGAGCGTGGCGCACTGGCGCTGATCTAGATCGTCCGAACCCCATTCGCACGGCTGTTCAAGGGTTGATTATCGGAAATCTAAGAGTAAGATCGTGCGAGCATGATCTTCTGCGTCGTACCCAGGCCGCTGGCCGATGAGCTTTATCCGAAGCTTGTCGAGTACTACGAGCACGACGACAACGTCACCGTGATCGTCGACCGTCGCGAGTTCGACCGGCGCGCCCGTCGTGGGCGCTCCGTCGCGACATCGGAGTCGAGCGACCAAAAGCAGCGCCGCATCGTGCGCGACCGCAGGCGTGCCCGCGTTCCGGGCGACCTGCCGCCGCTCGCGCGGGCAACCGCCTAGCCAGACTGCATACTTCACGCCGATGAAGGTGGTGGTGCATGTCGACGGCGGCGCCCGCGGCAACCCCGGTCCGGCGGCTGCGGCCTGCGTGATCTCCACGCCCGAGGGCGACACGCTCGGCGAGCATTCGCAGTTGCTGGGATCGACGACGAACAACGTCGCCGAGTACCGCGCGTTGTTGCTGGGACTCGAGCAGGCGCGTGAGCTGGGCGCCGACGAGGTCGAGGTGATCGGCGACTCCGAGCTGATCGCCAAGCAGGTGCTCGGCCAGTACAAGGTCAAGAACGCCGCCCTCAAGTCGCTTCACGGCGAAGCGCTGGCGTCCCTCGCGCGATTCGAGCGCTGGTCGATCCGCACCGTCCCGCGCGCGCAGAACGCCGACGCCGACGCGCTCGTCAACGCCGCGCTCGACCAGGCGCGCGACGCCAGCCGCCTCTGAGAACTGCGGCTCTAGTGCAGTGGCTTCGCTGAGCGCGCGATCGCGAGCATCTGCTCGTTGGAGAGATCCTCGAGCAGCGTGTTGGTCACCCAGTAGAGCATCTTGCCCTGGCGCCAGGCGATCACGTGGATGTGGCTGCCGTCGGTGAACAGCATGTAGGTCTTGTGGCCGATTTTCCGCTGCTGGTTGGGGTGCGCGATCAGCGGCGGCCTCGGCCAGTCGGTGCCCTCGAAGTCGTAGTAGCCGCCGAGCGTGTTCTGTTTGAACACGATCACGTAGGCGTGGCGCAGCCGCTGGCCCTTGTCGCGCAGGTCGTAGGCGCGCGTCGGCTGCTCTTCGGCGGAGGCGGTCTGCAGGCTTGGGTAGAGCACGTGCATCGGCATGTTGATCGTCTGCTTGGCCAGTTCCTCATCGCCCGAGGTCGGCGTGGGGGCGAGACCGAGCGAGGCTGACGACGGGGCCGAGGCGTGGTGGGCGTGCTTGTGGCCGTGCGCCTTGCGCTTGCTGTGGTGGGGCGTGCTCGGCTTGGGCTCGACGACCTTTTCATCGCCGTTGAGGAAGTCTTCGAGCGTGGCGTGCTCGAGCTCCTTCGTGCTCGTCACGTAGGAGCCGCCCTTCAGGGCGAAGTTGGTGCTCGTCGCCCGGAATTTGACTTGGCGCAGCGGCTTGCCCTGAGAGAAGCCGATCAGCTTGGCGAGGTCGATCACCTTCTTCGCTTCGGAGCTGAAGCCCGCTGTCACGATTGCCTTGCCGACGACCTTCGCGACGTGATTGATCTGATGCAGGAGGTTGTCGGAGGAGACTTGCTCGCGAAGCGCGCGCAGGAAGTCCTGCTGACGTGCGACGCGCACGAAGTCCGAGTCTCCGTGGCGGTAGCGCACGTAGCTGAGCGCGTTGTTGTAACAGAGCTTCTGGTAGCCGGGTTGCAGGTTGATTTCTGAATAGATTTCGCCACCTTCACCGTTGATGTGCAGATAGCGATGATCGACGTTGACGTATACGCAGCCGAGCGTGTCGACGATCTTGATGAAGCTCGCGAAGTTGACATCGACGATCCCGTTGATCACGAGGCCGGGGAACACTTCGTGCTTGATCGTGTCGGCCGCGAGTTCCATCGAGCCCTTGACGCCGTGCAACCTGGCGCCGTAGGTGTAGGCGGCGTTGATCTTTTCCTGCGGGTAGTAGGCACCGTCCGGGCCGGTGATGTTGACGAGCAGGTCGCGCGGGATCGACATCACCGAGGTTTGACCCTGGCCTGGGTCGAAGCGCACGAGCAGCATCGTGTCGCTGTGCGGCGGGTCGGTGCGGTCGAGCGAGTCCTTCGATTTGGCACGGCGGTCGGAGCCAAGGATCAGATAGGTCTGCGGGCCGCCCGTGTATTCGATCGTCCCCGGTTTGAGATCGACGGTGTTCGTTTTTTTGAAGATTTCTTTCCCGAGTCCTTCGACTTCGTTCAGCGCGATCGTCGCCGTCGCCCCACCGGCGAGCGCCGCGATCAGGACAGCAGCGATCAGAAATCGCTTCCACATGCCCCAGGCCAGCGACGGGGCGCGTTCATCCATGGGATGTCTCCAGGCGGCAGCTCATAGCTGAATCGAGGCGTGCGCCAACCCCCCGTCGGTACGCACGTTCGCCGTAGGGTAGCGAGCGATGCGGCGCGCCTGCGCCGCCTCTGACGGTACGCTCGCGGGAGTGCTGAGCGCCAGAAATCGCGAGCTCTTGGGCCTCGTGCCCTCGGCGCTGCTGGTGATCGCCGGCTTCACCGCGATCTTCATCCAGGCCGAAGACATCGCGCCGGGGGCGGAAACGAACCTGACGCTGAATCACGCCTCGACGGTCTCCTTGACCTACGGGGCGCTGTTCCTCGGGCTGTGTCTGGCCGCGCATCTGGTGATCCGCTTTGCGTTGCCGCACGCCGATCCCTACCTGTTCCCGCTCGCGGCCGTGCTGGCGAGCGTCGGCATCGTGATGGTCTACCGGATCGACCCCGTGCTGGCCCGCCAGCAGGCGCAGTGGATGGTCGTCGGGCTCGTCCTGTTCGCCGCCACGATCATCGCGCTGCGTGGGCGCGGCGTGGGCGTGCTCGAGCGCTATCGCTACACGATCGCGGCCGTCGGCATCGGCATGACGATCCTGCCGCGCCTGCCCGGGATCGGCGCGCAGGTCAACGGCGCCTACCTCGACATCCGCGTCGGCTCGATCTCCTTCCAGCCCTCCGAGCTCGCCAAGATCGCGATCGTGGTGTTCCTCGCCAGCTACCTGCGCGACAACCGCCAGGTGCTCGTCACGGCGGGGCGGCGCGTGCTCGGCCTGACGATCCCGCCGATGAAGCAGTTCGGGCCGATGCTGATCGTGTGGGGCGCCGCGATGGGCACACTGCTGCTGACGCGTGAGCTCGGCACCTCGCTGATGTTCTACGGCGCCTTCCTCGCCCTGCTCTACGTCGCCACCGGGCGCTTCTCTTTTCCATTTATCGGGCTGGTCTTGTTCGCATTCGGCGCGTGGTTCGTCACCGGCCACGTCAGCCACGTGCACTCGCGCGTGCTCGCCTGGGAACACCCCTTTGACCCGGCGCTCTACAACAAGCCGGCCGGCGGCAGCTACCAGCTGGCGCAATCGCTGTTCGCGCAGGCCGACGGTGGCCTGCTCGGCACCGGCTTCGACCAGTCGCTGCTGCGTCTGCCGCATGGCGGCGGGCCGATCCTGCCGGTGCCCGAAAGCGACACGATCTATGCCGTCATCACCAACGAGCTCGGCCTCGCCGGGGCGGCGGGCCTCTTGCTCGTGTACCTGCTGTTCGTCGCCCGCGGTCTGAAGACGGCGGCGCTCGCGCGCGACTCGTTCTCCAAGCTGCTGGCGACGGGCTTGTCCTTCGTCGTGGCGATGCAGGTGTTCGTGATCGTCGGAGGCGTCACGCGCGTGATCCCCCTGACCGGCGTGACCCTGCCGTTCGTCGCCTACGGCGGCTCGTCGGTCGTGATGAACTTCGTGCTGCTCGCACTGCTGCTGGTCGTCTCCGAGCGCGCCAGGCGCCCGTACGAGCCCCGCGGGCGCGCCTGAGCGGCGCGGGCGCGCGCTTTCAGTCGCAGGGGACGCGCGCGTACCGTCGAAAACGTCCGCCTGATGCGAACCTCGACGATCGCCCTGGCCAAGTCGCGGATGCTGATGCGCGAGCCGGCCAGGCCGGCCCAGCAGCGCTACCGCGGCATGGCCGTGCCCCAGCCCGGCGCCGAGCGGATCTGCTCGCCCGCCGGCCTGCAGCGGCGACCATGGCTGGCGCGCCTGCGCCGCGCGCTCGAGCAGAACCTGTTCGTACTGCACTACCAGCCGATCGTCTCGCTGGCCGACGGTCGCCTCTCCCACCACGAGGCGCTCGTGCGCCTGGCCGACGAGCCGGAGGGCGGCGTGATCGGGCCGGCCAGCTTCCTGCCGGCCGCCGAGCGCTACGGCCTGATCCGCGCGATCGACCGGATGGTGCTCGAGAAGGTCGTCACGCTGCTCGCCGACTCGCCGGGCAGCATCGCGATGAACCTCTCCGCGCTGTCTGTCACCGACCCGCAGATGCTCGGCGAGATCGAGCGCGTGCTCGCTCTGCACGGCGTCGATCCGCGCCGCCTCGTGATCGAGGTCACCGAGACTGCCTCGATCTCCGACATGCCGCGCGCGAGCGAGTTCTGCGCCGGCGCGCAGCGGCTCGGCTGCGCCATCGCGCTCGACGACTTCGGCGCCGGCTTCGGCTCCTTCCACTACCTCAAGCACCTGCCCTTCAGTTACCTGAAGATCGATGGCGACTTCATCCGCGGGCTGCCCGGCTCTGCGCACGACCAGCTCGTCGTCAGGGCGCTCGTCGGGCTCGTCCGGGAGATGGGCCAGCAGACGATCGCCGAGTTCGTCGGCGACCGGGAGACGCTCGAGCTGCTGCGGGAGTACGGGGTGGACTACGCGCAGGGGTTCGAGATCGGGCGGCCGGCGCCGATGCCGGGATAGACGCTCCTGGGCGACGGACGGAGCGCCGTGCGATGCCGTTTTGACGCCATCCAGGCTCTCGGCCGAGCCGGCCTCCGCTTCTGGATACAAACTGTGAACGCTCCGGCCGCCACGGCGGTTACCGGGCCGGCCGTCCGGGCCGGCTGTGCGTGCGTCTAGCGCGGTTGCGGGAACTGGGATCGCATCGCCGCGTCCCACAGGCGGTCGGGTGTCAGCCGGCGCATGGCGATCGTGACCTTGGCGGACGGGGTGATCGTGATGCGGGCCGGGGGATGGCGGCGCTTGAGCGCTCGCTCGATCACCTTGGCGACGCGGTCCGGACCGCCGCCGAGCAGCTTCATCGGACCGTCGTAGGCGCCTTTGGTGACGGCGCCGACGGTCGTGTTGAACTTCGCATAGGGATCGTCGCCGGTCAGCTCGACGTCGGCCATGCTGGCCGTGGCGGCCTCGCCGAACTCGGTCGTGATCAGACCCGGCTCGAGCAGGATCACGTCGATGCCGAAGCCGCGCAGCTCGAAGCGCAAGGCGTCGGAGATCGCCTCCAGCGCATGCTTGGTTGCGTGGTAGTGCCCGCCGCCGGGAAACGACAGGCGCCCGCCCATCGAGCCGACGTTGACGATCTTGCCCCACCGCTGAGCGCGCATCTTCGGCAGCACGAGCTGGGTCAGTCGCACGAGGCCGAACACGTTCGTCTCGAACTGCCGGCGCACGGCCTGCAGCGGCACCGTCTCGATCGCGCCGCTCTGGCTGTAGCCGGCGTTGTTGATCAGCACGCCCACGGCCCCCTCGGTGCGCTCGATCTCGGCCACGACAGCCTGCATCGACTGCTCGTCGGTGACGTCGAGCGCGAGCGTGCGGCAGCCGGCTGCCTGCAGCTCGCTGAGCGTCTCGGGCCGGCGTGCGGTCGCATAGACCGTCCAGCCCGCGCCGGCCAGGCGCAGCGCCGTGGCACGACCGATACCCGACGAGCAGCCGGTGATCAGGACGGCCTTCGAAGGCTCGGACATGTGCGCAGCATATGC
>DATINR010000111.1:0-29748 GCA_035473995.1 Solirubrobacteraceae bacterium | reverse complement strand
GCGACGTGCGCGCAGGAGCAGATCCCGATCAAGGTGTTCATCATGAACAACGGCTTCCTCGGCATGGTGCGCCAGTGGCAGGAGCTGTTCTGGGACGGCAAATACAGCCACGTCGAGACGGGCGAGTTCCCGGACTTCGTCAAGCTGGCCGAGGCGTACGGCGCGACTGGCATGCGCTTCGAGGACAAGACGACGCTCGTGGCGGACATGAAGCGCGCGATCGAGACGCCGGGCCCGGTGTTCGTCGACGTGCGCGTCACGCGCGAGGAGAACACGTACCCGATGATCCCGGCCGGGCAAGCTGCCCGCGAGATGGTGGGATGACGGTCATGGGTGAGCCTGGAACGAAGGAGCCACTCAGCCTCGAGGAGCTCGAGGCCTCGGCGGGCCTGCGCACGGGGCGCAAGCACGTGCTGTCGATCCTCGTGGAAAACAAGTCGGGCGTGCTCACGCGGATCGCGGGCCTGTTCGCGCGGCGCGGCTTCAACATCGACACGCTGACGGTCGGCCCGACCGACGACACGCAGGTCTCGCGCGTGACGCTGACGGTCGACGGCGCGATCCACCCGATCGACCAGGTCACGAAGCAGCTGCACAAGCTGATCAACGTGCTGAAGATCCGCGACCTGGAGCCGAAGGACACGGTGGCGCGCGAGCTGGCGCTGTTCAAGGTCTCGGCGGACGGCGTGCAGCGCGGCGAGCTGATGCAGATCGCGGAGATCTTCCGCGGCAAGGTCGTCGATGTGACCAAGCGCTCGGTGATCGTCGAGATCACGGGCACGACGGACAAGATCGCGGCGTTCGAGGACATGGTCCGCCCGTTCGGCCTGATCGAGATGATGCGCACGGGCGAGATCGCGATCTCGCGAGGCCGCAGCGAGACCTGATCGCGTGAGCGAGGCCGCCCCAGGCGTCGAGGCCGGCCCGAGCGCCGGGACGGCGGCTAGCGGCGTCGGGGCGCCTCCGGGCGTGGGCTTGGGCAACCCCGGCCGGGCGGACGCCCCCAGCCGGTTCGCGCTGACGGGCGCCGAGCAGGAGCGCCTCGCGTCGAACCTGCGCAAGGCGGTCGAGCGCGCCCGCCGCAGCGGCGAGCAGACGCTGGCGTCGATCTCGCTGAAGCTGCCGAGCGAAGTGGACCCGACCGAGGTCGCGTGCGCCTCGCGCCGGGCTGACGAGCCGTGGCTCGTGTTCGAGCAGCCCGACCACGGTCGCGCGTCGCTGGCGGGGCTGGGCGAGGCGATCGGCTTGCAGGCGAGCGGCCCGGAGCGCTTCGAGCAGGTCGCGCGCCGCTGGCGCGAGCTCTCGGCGGCGGCGGTGGGGGAGGGCGCGATCGCGGTGGGTGGTTTCTCGTTCGCGCCGGACGGCGGATCCTCGCCGCACTGGCAGGGCTATGAGCCGGCGTCGCTCGTGGTGCCGGAGGTCGTGCTGACCCGCCGCGAGCGGCGCGTCCGCTTGACGCTTACGGCGCTGGCCTCGCCGGACGATCTTCCGGATGAGCTGCTGGCAAGGCTGCTGGGACGCGTAGGAGGGCTCGAGCAACGCGGACTGCCGCTGCTGGACCCGGCGCCGTCGGGCCGCTTCCAGGTGGCGAGCACGATGCCGCCGGAGCACTTCGAGTCGGCGGTGGCGCGCGCGAGCGAGTTGATCGGCCTGGGCCAGATGGAGAAGATCGTGCTGGCGCGCGAAGTGCAGGTGCACGCGCCGGGCTCATATGAGCCGGCGGCGATCCTGGGTGTGCTGCGCGAGGAGTTCCCGTCTTGCTTCACGTTCTGCGTCGGACGCGGCGACGCCGCGTTCGTGGCGGCGAGCCCGGAGCTGCTCGTGCGCCGGGAGGGCCACCGCGTGAGCACGCTGGCGCTCGCGGGCTCGACGCGGCGCAGCGCGGACCCGGCGGTCGACGACCACCTCGGCGAGCAGCTCTTACGCGACGAGAGCTACCGCGAGGAGCACGCGATCGTGGCGCGGCGGATCGAGCGGATGCTGCGCGCGCATGCGGTGTGGGTGGCGGCGGCGCCGGAGCCGGAGCTCGTGCGGATCGCCAACATCCAGCACCTGGCGACGCCGATCCGCGCGCAGCTGGCATCGCCGATGGACGCACTCGAACTTGTGGGGATGATGCATCCGACGCCGGCAGTGGGGGGCGAGCCGCTCGCGCGAGCGGCCCCACTGATCCCGGCGCTCGAGGGCCTCGACCGCGGCTGGTACGCGGGCCCGGTCGGCTGGACGGACACGACGGGCGACGGCGAGTTCTGCGTGGCGCTGCGCTGCGCTCTGCTGCGCGGGTCCCTTGCGCGCTGCTACGCGGGCAACGGGATCGTGCGCGACTCCGAGCCGGCGGCGGAGCTGGCGGAGACGGAGATCAAGCTGCAGGCGCTGCTGCCGTTGCTGACGGCCTGAACCGACCAAGCTCAGGCGCGCAGTGCGGCTGAGACGGCCTTCCAGACTCGCGCGTGAAGGTCGACGTTCTCGTTGCGATCACCGCGCACTTCCACGATGCCGCTCCGCTCGCTTGCCAGCGCCCGCTCGAGCGCGGCGCGGAAGGACTGCACGTCGGCAACCCGCTCGTGGTCGAGACCGTAGAGCATGGCGGCGTCGGCGAAGTCGAGACCCGTCGGCGTAGCGATGTGGCGGGTGAAGATGTCCTGCTCATCGGCCGCGGCGACGACATCGCTGATCCCGGGCTCCTCCTCGCGCGCGAATGCGCTGCTGGCGACCGGCAGGAAGTCGAATATCCCGCCGCCGCCGTTGTCGAGCAGCACGATCGTGAGCTTCAGGTCGAGCCGCCGCGCGGCGAGCAGGCCGCCGATGTCGTGCGCAAGCGCGACATCGCCGATCAGCAGCACGACAGGTCCGCGTTCGGCGGCTGCCGCGCCGAACGCGCTCGAGACGATCCCGTCGATCCCGTTGGCGCCACGGTTGCAGAGCACGCGCGGAGGGTTCTCGCGCACTGGCCAGAACGTCTCGATCTCGCGTACGGGCATCGAGGAGGCGACGAACAGTGTCGCCTCCTCAGACAACAGCACGCCGAGCTCTGAGGCGACCCTCGGCTCGCTGAGCTCGTCTTTGCCGAGCACGCCGAAGATTGCCTCGGCGGCGAGCTCGTCGCCGCTGCGCCAATGCGCCAGCCAGTCCTGCTCGGCTAAGGGGATGCCAGCCTTCGCGAGCGGCCCGAGCAAGGCAGCCGGATCGAGCGCGAGCGAGTCGGACAGGACCGAGTCGGGGTCCTGCCAGGCGGCCTCGCGGTCGAGCGCGATCTGCCGTACGTCGGCCAAGCCGGCGAGCCAGCTGCGCAGCGGCTTGGAGACGGGCAGGTCGCCAACCCGCAGCACCAGGTCAGGTTCGACGGTCGCCAGGAAGCGCTCGTCGCGCAGCAGCGCGTCGTAGTGAGCGACCGCAGCGGCGCCGCTGCGCGCGCCCGACAGCGGATCGGCGAGCAGCGGCCAGCCGGCGGCTGCGGCGAACGCGGCGGCAGCCTCGCCGGGCGACCAGCCGGCGAACACCCGCTCGTCGCGTCCGGCCACGACGACGCCTCGTTGTGCGCCGTTGACGATCTCGCGCAGCACATCGAGGTCTTCCTCGCCGCCGAAATGCCCCCACTCACGTGTCGTCAGCGGTCGGCGGCGCACGTACGGCGCACTGCCGGGGCGGGCGCTCGTGTCCTCGGGCAGCGGCTCATCGGTGACGAGCGGCTCGCGCAGGGGGAAATTGAGATGGACGACGCCGGGGCGTCCTTTGAGCGTCGCCGCATACGCGCGGCAGGCGAGCGTGCGCATCCAGCGCAGGCGCTCGGGCGTGGCCTCGTGCGTGCCGACCTCGAAGAACCACTTGGCGGCGCCGCCGAACAGCTTCAGTTGGTCGATTGCCTGCCCGGCCCCGTTCTCGCGCAGCTCGGGCGGACGGTCGGCGGTCAGCAGCAGCAGCGGCACACGCGCCTCACGCGCCTCGATTGCGGCCGGGAGCAGCTCGGCGGCAGCAGTTCCCGAAGTGCAGGTCACGGCTACGGGCAGGCCGCTCGCCTTGGCCAGGCCGAGTGCGAAGAAGCCCGCGCAGCGCTCATCGACGTGCGAATAGCAACGCAGTCGCGGATCACGGGCGAGCGTCAATGCGAGCGGCGCCGAGCGTGACCCCGGCGAAGTGCAGGCAGCGCGCATGCCACTGCGCGCGAGCTCGTCGATGAACGCGCGTAGCAGCACGTAGGTGTCGGTCGCGCTCGTCATGGTGCGTAGTTCGTCACGGTTCGTAGGGATTGTCGGCGTAGGTGGGCATGGTCGTTGAACGGCGATCGCGCGGCTCTACGATGGCGACGTGGCCGAGACGCTGGTCTTCTTGCATGGCTTTGGCGGAACTCGGCGCGCCTGGGATCGCGTGATCGCACGACTCGATCCGCAACGCTATCGCCCGCTGGCGCTCGATTTGCCCGGCCACGGCGAATTGAGCTCGTACAACCGTCCAATCACGTTTGCGGGGTGTGTCGAGGAGGTGCTCGCTGCGGCTCCTGAGCGCTTCGCCCTGTGCGGCTATTCGATGGGCGGGCGCATCGCCCAGCATGTGGCGCTAGCCGCGCCTGAGCGCCTCAGCCGGCTGGTGCTCGTCTCGACCAGCCCCGGGATCGAGGACCCGCGGGAGCGCGCACGGCGACGTCGAGCCGATCGGCGGCAGGCAGAGGATCTGGAGCGGCTTGCCTTCGAGGATTTCATCGAGCGCTGGCGCACGCAGCCGTTGTTCGCCGACGACCCGCCCGAGGTCGGGCGGCTCGCGCGCGAGGACCAGCGTCGCAACGATCCGCACGCGCTTGCCGCGGCGCTGCGCGGTCTGGGCACGGGGGAGATGCTGCCGCTTTGGAGCAGCCTCGGCCGGCTTTCGATGCCGCTCGCGATCGTCGTCGGCGAGCGCGACGAGAAGTTCCGCGTGCTCGGCGAGCGCATGGTGAAGCTGGCGCCGCACGCCCGTTTGATTGCGATCGCGGGCGGTCACGTCTTGCCGCTCGAGAACCCGTCGGAGCTTGCGATGAAGGCCTTTCAAGAGTACGGGTAGAAGCTCGGCAACTCTGCGCAGAGCGGAACAAATCCGCTCCCCGAGATTCGACTGTGTAGGATACGCGTCGGTCGAGGAGGGCATCGTCTGCCTGAGGCGCTACAGCAGCTTCTTCCCGTTCCTCCCGCGCCCGACCGCCTTCCATGCGCCCGGCGGCGGCTATCTAGTCCAGGTGCGCGAGAGCGCCCAAGGGGCCAAGCCCTTCGGGATCGCCGTCGACCCGGGACCGGATTTCCTCGACAACCTGTATCGCTGCGGCTATTCCCTCGCGGACATCCACATGGTCGTGCTCACTCACGACCACGCCGACCACATCGCCTCGCTGGATGCCCTGCTCGCGCTGATGGGCATCCGCATGATCCTCGGCGACAAGACGTTCAACAGGCACGAACGGCTGACGATCGTCGGCAACGAGAGCGTCGTCGGCAGGTATGAGTTCTTCAACGTGGCACACCCCGTGAAACGCAACGAGCTGGGCGAGTACGACGCGCGACGCGACGCCGTGAAAGTGATGAGCTTCGACGACTTCTACGAGCTCTCGAAGCTGCGGGGCAAGGCGCGCAAGGAGCGCAAGGAGGCCGATCAGGTGTTCCTCGAGCCCACCAGCCTGCGCATCGAGCCGGTCAGGACGGTCGATCACTACGATGCCACCGGCTATGTCGCGCAGGGCTTTCTGCTAAGCATGGGCTACGGCAAGGATCGGTCGTCGGTGCTGTTCACCGGCGACACCGGGCCGGCGCCGGCGGCGGGAGGCGAAGGCGTGGGCCGGCACTACTACGCCTCCGGTGCGAAGCGACTGAAGGACGCGGCAGCGTCCGCCGACGTGGTGATCGCGCATCTGAGCTCGGTGCCGCTGCGTGAGCTGCGTGAACTCGCGGCGTTGACCTCGAGCGACGATCACGCTGCCGGCGAATTCTCGAAGCTGTGGGCGCAAGCGGTCGAGCAGACCAAAGCCGCCGAGGGCGATGAGTCGCTGGCCAAAGGGGCGGCGGCGACCGAATTCCTGCTGCAGCAGCTGCAGTTCGCCTTCCGCAGCCTGTCCGCCAAGAGCGATCGCGATCTGTCGGTCTCGCCGCTGAGCCCGCTCGAGCTGATCAAGGAGCAGCCTGAGAAGCACCTCTACCTCAGCGGGCTGCTCGAGCTGGCCGAGCACATGGCACAGACGGCGAGCCCCGGGCAGGCTCCGCTGCTGCTGATCGGCGAGCTGAGAGAGGAGCTCGGCACGTTTCGCACGAGGATCGCCAGTCACATCACCAAGGCGGTCTTCGACTCGCCGGGCGGGGAGCCGGCGCTGACGCCTGGCATCGCGCTGACGGCCGACATCGGGCTGAGGGTGCGGCTCTCGCGGCCGGCCGCCGACAGGAGCCGCGACGCGAGGCGGCACCTAGAGGGCGAGCGCAGGGCGCTCGGCGCCTCGGTGCTCTGCACGACCTGCGATCTCGACAACGACCTCGTGGCGACCGAGCGATTCCACGCTCCGCGCCAGATCCGCGAGGTGTGCGTCAAGGGCGAGAACGAGGGGGTCTTCTACAACTGCCTGCTGCATGACCCCGGCAAGCAGCCCGAGCAGCCCTGGGTTGAGTCGGTCGAGCGCTTCGACGTGTTCGGAGACTGACGTCACGCACGCCGGGCGCGCTCACGCGCCCGTGACAGCGGCGACACCCAGGCCGGGCGCTCGGGGAACGCGGATCTCGCCTTCGTGGGCGGGCAGCTGATCCTCGAGCCCCTCGAACAGCGCGAGCGTCGCCAGGCCGCAGTGCGGCACGGGCCCACGCGAGGCCAGCGCGGCCGCGACGTGCACGCCTGCGGCGATGCCGAGCGGACCGTCGTAGGTGGAAGCGATGTACGCCTCGGCGCCCGAGGCGCGCACGAGCGTGGCGGCGGCGATCGTCGCGCCGATGCCGCCACAGCGCGAGATCTTCAGGCAGACGGCGTCGGCCACGCCGGCGCCGAGCGCGCCGTGCTCGGCGGCCGTCTCGTCGATCGCGATGCGCACGGCGACGCGCTCGCGCACCTCGCGCACCTCGCGCAAGCCGTGCACGGGCTCCTCGACGAGCTCGAGTCCGGCCGGCGCAAGCGCCTCGATCGTGCGCACGGCCTGCTCGACCTTCCACGACCCGTTTGCGTCCAGGCGCAGCTCCATCTCGGGCCCGGCCGCCGCGCGCGCGGCGGCCACGCGCCCGGGGTCGTCGCCGAGGCCTACCTTCAGCTTGATGCAGCGAAAGCCCGCGGCTGCGGCCGCCGCGGCTTCCTCGGCCACACCCGCGCGGTCATCTGAGGCGAGCGTCGCGTTGACCGCCACCGTGCTCGCCGGCTCGTCGGTGAGTAGCGCGGCGATTGGCTTCCCCGCGATGCGCCCGCCGCGATCCCACAGCGCGAGATCGACCGCCGCGAGCGCCTGGGGCAGGTCGTCGACCGCCCGGCAGGCGTCGACCAGCTGCGCGCCGTTCAGGCCGCGGGATTCGGCGAGAATCGGGGTGTAGCGCTCGAGCGCCGCCGCGGTGCGCTCGATGCTGATCCCGTCGTAGGGCTCGAGCGGCGCGGCCTCGCCGTGCCCCGTGAGTCCGTCGTCGTCCGTGAGCGAGACCGCGAGCAGCTCGCGCTCGGTCAGCTCGCCGTAGGAGGTCCGCAGCGCTCGCTTCAGACGCAGGGTGCGCCGCGCGAACTCGAGCTTCACGAGCCGATGCCGCCGCTGGCGAGTATGCCCGCGGAATACAACAGACAGAAGACCAGTTGCGTGGCACCGGTCTTCGCCAGCGCACCGTTGAGCGCCGGTCCGTCCGTGCGCGTGCGCACGACCGCGACGACGCTCAGGGCCACGGGTATCGCAAGCCAGCAAAGCAATAGCCAGGCGGTCATCGAGCCAATCGCCCATGGCAGTGGCGCGGCGACGAACGCACCAGCGACCATCGCGGTGTAGAGCGTGCGCGTGCGCTCGCGCCCGAGGCGCACCGCGAGCGTGCGCTTGCCCGCGCGCCGGTCGGTCTCCAGGTCGCGCACATTGTTGACGACAAGGATTGCGCTCGCCAGCAGCCCGACGGGCACGGCGCAGACGAAGGCCTCCCACGGCAGTTGCTGGACCTGCACGAAGTAGGACCCGGCGACGGCGACGATGCCGAAGAACAAGAACACGAACACCTCGCCGAGTCCCTCATAGCCGTATGGGCGCGGGCCGCCGGTGTAGAGCACGCCGGCGAGGATCGAAGCGGCGCCGACCGCGATCAGCTCCCATCCGGCGACGGCGACGAGGTAGGCGCCGCAGGCGACCGCCAGGCCGAAGGTGACGTATGTGGCCAGCAGCACTTGGCTCGGCGGCACGAGCCCGCCGGCCGTGACCCGCACCGGCCCGAGACGGTCCTCGGTGTCGGCGCCACGCCGCGCGTCGGAGTAGTCGTTTGACAGGTTGGTGCCGACCTGGATGAAGACCGCGCCGAGCAGCGCCGCGACGAACGCCAGCGGATGGAAGTGCCCGGCGCCGAGCGCGAGCGAGGTGCCGACGAGCACCGGCGCGATCGCCGCCGGCAGCGTGCGCACGCGCGCCGCCATGATCCAAATGCGTGCCGTGCTCACCAGCCGATGCCCAGCCCCGCCGAGCGCACGCTAGGCCCTGCGCGGAAAGCGCGAGAAGTCGGGCTTGCGCTTCTCGCGGTAGGCGTCGCGACCCTCCTGGGCCTCCTCGTTGCCGTAGAACAGCAGGTTGGCGTCGTGCGCCAGCTGCTGGATCCCGCTGAGCCCATCCTCGGCCGCGTTGAAGCTCGCCTTCAGCAGGCGCAGCGCGAACGGGGAGAGCGCGAGCATCTCGCGACACCACTGCACGGTCTCCTCCTCCAGGCGCTCGAGCGGCACGACCGTGTTGACCATGCCCATCTCGCGCGCCTCCTGCGCCGAGTACTGGCGGCAGAGAAACCAGATCTCCTTGGCCTTCTTCGGCCCGACGAGATTGGCGAGCAGCCCCGCGCCGAAGCCGCCGTCGAAGGAGCCGACCTTCGGGCCGACCTGGCCGAAGCGGGCGTTATCGGCCGCTATCGTCAGGTCGCAGACGAGATGCAGCACGTGGCCGCCGCCGATCGCATAGCCCGCAACCATCGCCACGACGGGCTTCGGCAGGCGGCGGATCTGGATGTGCAGGTCGGTCACGTGAAAGCGACCGACTGCGGCCTTGCCGGCCGAGGGGTCTGAGAGGTAACCGGAGTCGCCGCGCACGCGCTGGTCGCCGCCCGAGCAGAACGCGTCGGGGCCCTCGCCGGTCAACACGATCGCCCCGATCGCCGGGTCCTCGCGGGCATCCTCGAGCGCGCGGGAGATCTCGACGATCGTCTGCGGGCGAAAGGCATTGCGCACCTCCGGGCGGGCGATCGTGATCTTCGCGATGCCCGCATCCTCGCCGGCGGACTTCTCGTAGTGGATGTCGGCCAGATCGAGCTCGGCGGCGCTGGCGGCGTCGTTCCAGAATGTGCTCATCGCCGGGAAGGCTATAGCCGCAAGCCGGCGGGACGCTGCTCTCGCGCTGCTGCCGTGTCGCCGTCGCGTAGCAGTCGGCGACCGTCGTTGCCTTCGCCGAGCCGCCGCTGTGACTCGCGATCGGCAGCGCGAGCTCCCGGCTGGCCGGGCGTTCACCACCCCACGTCGGTCCGCGCACAGCCTCCCGACTAGCCTTTGCGCATGGTCGTCGAAGCATGGCTTACTCGCGCTGCCGCGGCGCGGCCGGGGCAGATCGCGTTGCAGACGCCGCAGGGGAGCTCCTCCTACTCGCAGCTGCTCGCATCTGCGCACCTAGCCGCCGCTCGCCTGCGCGAAGCGGGTGTCCGCACCGGTGAGCACGTCGCCATCGCGCTCACCTCAGCTCTCGACTTCGCCCACGCCCTGCACGGCTGCATGCTGCTGGGCGCGGTGGCCGTGCCCGTGGACCCGCGCCTGTCGGAAACCGAGCGCGAGAGGATCGCATCGCGCTGTGGTGTGCGTGTCGAGCAGCCGCTCGTCGGCACGGAGGTGGCTCGATCGGCGCCACTGCCGGCGTCCGCGGGGGCTGCTGGCCACCGGCTCGACGCGACGGCCGTCGTGATTCACACCTCCGGCACGAGCTCGGCGCCCAAGCCGGTCGAGCTGACCTATGGCAACCTGCTGTGGAGCGCACTCGGGTCCGCTGTCGCGCTCGGCGTGGACGCCGAGGAGCGCTGGTTGTGCGCACTTCCGCTCTCGCACGTCGGCGGACTCTCGATTCTCGTGCGCTCGGCGATCTACGCGACGACGGCCGTCGTGCACGAGCGTTTTGAGACAGCACCGACGCTCGCCGCGCTGCGCGAGCAGGGGATCACACTCGTGAGCCTCGTGGCGACGACGCTCGCGCGCCTGCTCGACGCCGGACTCGAGCATCCGCCGGCGCTTCGCTGCGCGCTGACCGGCGGCGGTCCCGTCCCCGGCGCGCTGCTCGCGCGCGCCGCCGAGGCCGGCGTGCCCGTGAGTCTCACCTACGGGCTGACCGAGAGCTGCTCGCAGGTGACGACCGCACCGGCGGCGGCGCTCGCCGCTGGCGAGCTCGGCCCTGGGCCGGCGCTCTTCTGCACATGCGTGCGCTGCGCCGAGGACGGCGAGATCCTCGTCGCCGGACCGACCGTGGCGCCGGGCTCGCTCGCGGGGGACGGCTGGTTGCACACCGGCGACCTCGGCGCGCTCGACGGGCGGGGGAGGCTGTCGGTCACCGGACGCAAGGCCGACACGATCGTGAGCGGCGGCGAGAACGTTGCACCGAGCGAGGTCGAGGCTGCACTCGAGGCCCATCCGGATGTGCTCGAAGCGGCCGTCGTCGGCCGTCCCGACGAGCAGTGGGGGGAGGCCGTTACGGCGATCGTCGTGCCACGGCTCAAGACCGCGCACGGGGCAGCGGCGGGCGAGGATGGACTCGCCGAGACCGAGGCACTGCGTCTCCATTGCGCCTCGCTGCTCGCGCCCTACAAGGTCCCCAAGCGGATCCTGCTGCGCGCAGAGCCGCTGCCACGCACGCGCTCGGGCAAGCTGCTGCGGCGCGAGCTGTGATGAGCTTGTGGCGATGAGCTTCGACGCTAACGCGTACCGCGAGGAGAGCCTACGAGGCTGGGAAGAGGCCGCCGCCGGCTGGGTGCGAAGCCAGCAGCTGTTGCGCGAGCTCGCCGCGCCCGTGTCGCACTGGATGCTCGACGCGGTCGCGCCGCAGCCCGGGCAGCGCGTGCTGGAGCTGGCCGCCGGACTGGGGGAGACGGGGCTGCTCGCCGCCGAGCTCGTCGCGCCCGTCGGCGGTGTGGTCATCTCCGACCAGGCCGAGGCGATGCTCGCCGGCGCGCGCGAGCGGGCCGCGCAGCTCGGCCTCTCGAACGTCGAGTTCCAGGCGATCAATGCCGAATCGATGGACCTGCCGGTGGCGAGCGTCGACGTCGTGCTGTGCCGTTGGGGCTACATGCTGATGGCCGACCCCGCCGCCGCGCTCGGCGAGACGCGCCGCGTGCTGCGCAGCGGGGGACGTCTCGCGCTGGCCGTGTGGGACTCGATCGAGCACAACCCGTGGGCCGCTCTTCCCGCCCAGGAGCTGCGTGAGCGGGGCCTGCTCGCGCCGCTTGAGCCGGGGGCGCCGGGGCCGTTCGCGCTCGCCAGCGCCGAGGGTGTGTATGAGCTGCTGCGCCAGGCCGGCTTCAACGAGGTCGGCGTCGAGTCGCTGCAGCTGCACCGCCGCCACACGAGCTTCGAGGAGTTCTGGGAGACCACGATGGATCTCTCGCGCGCGATGCACGACGCCGTGCTCTCCCAGCCGCAGGATGAAATCGATCGGATCGCGCAGGCTGTCAGGGCTCGCTTCGAGCCCTACGAAGCCGCCGACGGCAGCCTCGATATCCCAGGGCGCACGCTCGTCGCCTCCGCCGGCGCCTGAGCCGGCGGCCTGCCCGCTCACGCCTGTCCAGGCCCTGCGCCGGCTCGGGCTCCGCCGACGCGATAGCCTGCGCCGTCCAATGATCTATGACGACGACGCAGACCTCAAGCTCCTCGACGGCAAGACCGTCGCAATCATCGGCTACGGCTCCCAGGGCCATGCCCACGCACTCAACCTGAAGGACTCGGGCGTGGAGGTCCTCGTCGGGTTGCGCCCCGACTCGGCCTCGGTCGCCAAGGCCTCCGAGCAGGGCCTCGAGGTGCTCTCGGTCGTCGATGCGGCCAGCCGCGGTGACCTCGTGATGATCCTGCTGCCCGATGAGAAGCACCACGACATCTGGGAGCAGGAGATCCGCGACGGGATCGCCGAGGGCAACATGATCCTGTTCGGCCACGGCTTCTCGATTCACTACAAAGAGATCGAGCCGCCCCCCGGCGTCGACGTCGGCATGGTCGCGCCCAAGGGACCCGGTCACCTCGTGCGCCGTCAGTTCACCGAAGGCTCAGGTGTCCCCGGGCTGATCGCCGTCGAGCAGGATGCCACCGGCAACGCCCGCGCGCTAGCGCTGGCTTACGCCAAGGGCATCGGCTGCACGCGCGGCGGCGTGATCGAGACGAGCTTCAAGGACGAGACCGAGACCGACCTGTTCGGCGAGCAGGCGGTGCTGTGCGGCGGCGCCTCAGAGCTCGTGCAGGCCGGCTTCGAGACGCTCGTCGACGCCGGCTATGACCCGGAGATGGCCTACTTCGAGTGCCTGCACGAGCTCAAGCTGATCGCCGACTTGATGTATGAGAAGGGGCTCGCCGGGATGCGCTACTCGATCTCCAACACGGCCGAGTACGGCGACTACACGCGCGGCAAGCGCGTGATCACCGACGAGACGCGTGCTGCGATGAAGCAGATCCTCAAGGAGATCCAGGACGGCGACTTCGCGCGCGAGTGGATCGCCGAGAACCGGGCCGGCCAGGAGAATTTCCTGCGCATGCGCGCCGAGCAGGCCGATACGCAGGTCGAGCACGTCGGCGGCGAGCTGCGCTCGCACATGGATTGGATCAAGCCCTCGTTCTAGCCCGGCGGCGGGACTGAGCGAGGACACGGACAGCAGGCGGAGCGCGGCGGATGCTGGCCTACGTCTTCTGGCACCGCGCCGCCGCCGGCGTCGAGCAGGCCGCCTACGAGCAGGCCGTCGAGCATTTTCACCGCTCGTTCGCGCACCGGCCGCCGAGCGGCTTTCGCGGCTCCGCCGCGCTGCGCCTGCCCGATCTGCCATGGCTTGAGCCGCTCGCCGGGGCGGAGCAGGCGCCTGGCTATGAGGACTGGTACCTGATCGAGGACTGGTCGGCGGCCGGCGTGCTCGAGGAGGCCGCCGTCTCGCGCGGGCATCTGACCGCACACGATGCAGCCGCCGCTCGCGCGGGGGCAGCCGCCGGCGCGATCTACCGGCTGGTCGAGGGCTGCCCGCGCCTCGATGCCGGGTACGCGGTATGGGTCAAGCACAAGTCCGGGCACGAGCCGCCCTCGCTCGGCGCGCTGCTCGGCGACGGCATGGCTCCCGAGCGAGACGGGCTGTGGCGGCGCTGCATGGTGCTCGGGCCGGCGCCCGAGCACTGCCTGCTCGCCGGCGAGCCGACGGCGGGCGCGGCGCCCGGGCGCCTGCCCGCGGGCTGGAGCGCGCGGACGCTCGCGCGAGAAGCGATCTGGAGCGGTTGACGTCGCGGCCGGGAGGCGTGCAGTTGAGCCGGCGAATATGCTTTGCCCGATGGTTCGACTGCTCAGAACAGGTGTGACTGCTCGACGGGGCGCGCGTGCGACGAGGTCGAGGCTTGTCCTTTGGGCGTCTGCCCCGCGAATCCTCGCGATGCCCCTGCTGCTCGTCGTTGCGACAGTCGCCGGCTGTGGCAGCGGCGCAGCGCAGGGCACCTCGCACCAAGCCTCGGCGCCCGCGACGGCCGCGACGACCCAGACCCCGTCTTCGCCCGCCACGAGCCCGCCACAAAGTGCGAGCTCGTCGCGCACGTCACCGCGCTCAGGCAAGGCAAAGGCGCCGAAGTCGGCGCTCGAGTCGGGCGTGACGGCCCGCGCCGACGCGATCTGCGTACGGCGCAATCGCGAACTTGCCGCGAGCGCGCTGGCCGCGCACCCGGTCATCGAACGGCGCGCGATCGAGCAGCTGCACAAGCTCCGCCCGCCCCGCAAGCGCGCGCGCGAATGGAATCGGGTGATCGCCCTAAGCGAGGCGCGGTTGCATCCCGCCACGAAGGCCTCGGACTCGCAGCAGTTCCGCCTGCTCGCGGCCGCCTCGCGCGCCGATCTGAAGCACTGCGGAGCGCTCGAATGATCTGAGGGGCCCGCTTTTCTCGCCAAGCAGAGCAAGCCCGGGCCCCTTTCTTCACGGCCACCGGAGACCTCTGCGCCCAGCCGATCAAGATCCCCGCGAAGATGCGCTCCCAGGCACGGCCAACCCTCACACAGACGAGCATCGCCGCAGTCGAGGGCTGCCCCAACGCGCTGAAAGCGCACAATCAGGTTGAAGCTCTCTGTCCGGCCGCGGGAAGCTCATTGCCTCGGGCAAGCACCTCTCCAGGGCCTCAAAGACGGCCAAGGGCGCGCTCCACGCTGACACTCACCCTCAAACCAAGGGCAAGGGCAAGCTGCAGAGCAAGGTCAGGCTGAGCGTCTCACCCGCGGCCAAGTGGGCAAGAGACATACGGCTTCAGGGGGTTGGGGTTCGGTAGGTAGGGGGCTGGGCCGTCGTCCAACCGTCGTTCGCTACACTCGCGTTGCTCGTCGCGACTGGCGCCTGAGATGGGATCGACCATCGGGAAGCGGGGGGCATTCGAGCCGCGCGCCTGGGCACCTCATACAACTGATCTCCCTCGAACGAGCGAGGAGCCCGCGATGACGCCGAGCAGCGCAGCAGCAGAGACGCAACTGGTCCTTCCCGATGAGATGAAGCCCGCCGACGGGCGCTTCGGCTGCGGCCCCTCCAAGGTGCGCCCAGAGGCGCTCGCCGCGCTCGCCTCCGACGGCGCAGCCGTGATGGGCACCTCGCATCGCCAGAGGCCCGTCAAGGCGCTCGTCGGCGAGATCCGCGCGGGCCTGCGCGAGCTGTTCTCGCTGCCCGACGGCTACGAGGTGGCGCTCGGCAACGGCGGCGCCACCGCGTTCTGGGACGCGGCTGCGTTTGGCCTGATCCGCGAGCGTTCACTGCACCTCGCCTTCGGCGAGTTCTCGCAGAAGTTCGCCACCGTCGCCAAGGACGCGCCGTTCCTCGGTGAGCCCGTCGTCGTCTCCGCCGACCCCGGCGATGCGCCCGACCCGGCGTCCGTCGGTGCGCACGCCGCCGAGGCGGGCGCCGACGTGGTTGCCTGGGCGCACAACGAGACCTCGACCGGTGTGATGACGCAGATCGTCCGGCCCGACGGCGCCGGCGACGCGCTCGTGCTGATCGACGCCACCTCCGGCGCCGGCGGGCTGCCCGTCGAGATCTCCCAGACCGACGCCTACTACTTCGCGCCGCAGAAGAGCTTCGCCGCCGACGGCGGGCTGTGGATCGCTCTGCTCAGCCCGGCCGCGCAGGAGCGGGTGGTGCAACTCGACGCCTCCGAGCGCTGGATCCCATCCTTTCTCTCAATAAAGACCGCCCTCAATAACTCCGTCAAAGATCAGACCTACAACACGCCCGCCGTGGCCACGCTGTTCCTGCTTGCCGAGCAGGTTCGCTGGATGCTCGACGAAGGCGGACTCGAGTGGTGCGTCAAGCGCTCCACGCTCTCCTCCGAGCAGCTCTACGGCTGGGCCGAGCGCAGCGGCTATGCCACGCCGTTCGTCGCCGACCCTGCCAAGCGCTCGCTCGTCGTCGGCACGATCGACTTCGCTGATGAGGTCGACGCTGCGCAGATCGCCGCCACGCTGCGCGCCAACGGGATCGTCGACGTCGAGCCCTACCGCAAGCTCGGTCGCAATCAGCTGCGGGTCGGCATGTTCCCCGCCGTCGAGCCAGCCGACGTGCAAGCGCTGACCGGGTGCATCGACTACATCGTGGAGCAGAGCGCATGAGCGCCGCCGGCGGAGCCTCGACGAACGGGCGCGCCAAGGTGCTCGTCAAGGAGAAGATCGGCGACTCCGGCGTCGAGCTCTTGCGCGAGCACTTCGACGTCGACCTCGGCATCGACTGGGACGACTCCGAGCTCGCCGAGCGGATCGGCGGCTACGAGGGGATCCTGATCCGCTCCGCCACGAAGATGACAGCCGAGTTGATCGAGAGGGCGGACCGCCTGCAGGTGATCGGCCGCGCGGGGGTCGGCGTCGACAACGTCGACGTCGAGGCCGCCACCAAGCGCGGGATCGTCGTCGCCAATGCGCCGCAGTCGAACGTCGTCACCGCCGCCGAGCACACGATGGCGCTGCTGCTCGCGCTCGCGCGCAACATCCCGCAGGCGCAGCAGTCGCTGCTCGAAGGCAAATGGGATCGCTCCAAGTACTCCGGCGTCGAGCTGTACGAGAAGACGCTCGGGATCGTCGGCTTCGGGCGGATCGGCCAGCTCGTCGCCGCGCGGGCGCGTGCCTTCAACATGCGCGTGCTCGCCTTCGACCCGTTCGTCTCAGCCGAGCGCTATCGCGAGCTCGGCGTCGAGAAGGCTGCCGACTCAGACGAGATCTACGCGCAGGCCGACTTCATCACGGTGCACCTGCCGAAGACGCCCGAGACCGAAGGCTGGCTGAACGCCGAGGCCTTCGCCAAGATGCGCGACGGCGTGCGCATCCTCAACGTCGCCCGCGGCGGGCTGATCGACGATGCCGCGCTGAAGGACGCGCTCGACTCCGGCAAGGTCGGCGGCGCCGCACTCGACGTGTTCCCGTCAGAGCCGATCACCGACTACCCGCTGTTCGACGGTTACCCCAACGTCGTCGTCACCCCGCACCTCGGCGCCTCCACTGCCGAGGCCACCGACCGCGCCGGCTACCAGTCAGCCGAGCAGGTCGTCGCCGCGCTGACCGGTGGCGTCGTCTCGACCGCCGTCAACATCCCCTCGATCGGCGCCGAGGACATGCAGGTGCTCGGCCCCTTCCTGCCGATGGCCCGCCAGCTCGGGCGTCTTGCCATGGCGCTCGCCGAGGGCAGCTCCGTCGAGCGGATCGAGGCCGCCTTCCTCGGGCGCATAGCCGAGTTCGACACGCGCCTCTTGACGCTCGCCGTGATCGGCGGTGCGCTCGAAGGCCGCACCGAGGAGCAGGTCAACCCCGTCAACGCGCCCACCATCGCCGAGGAACGCGGCATCGTCGTCGAGGAGAAGTCCGTCTCCGAGGCGCAGGACTTCAACGAGCTGATCCGCGTCACCGTCGTCGCCGGCGACGAGCGCGTCGCCGTCGCCGGCACCGGCATCGGCCCCAAGCAGGATCCGCACCTCGTCGAGGTGCAGGGACGGCGGCTGACGATCGAGCTCGAGCGCTTCGTCACCGTGTTCCGCTACGAGGATCTGCCCGGGATGATCGGGCGCGTCGGGACGATCTTCGGGCAGCACGGGATCAACATCTCCTCGGCTGCTGTCGGGCATTCGCCTGATGGAGCGTCCGATGGTGAAGATGGTGCGGTCGGCGGCCAGCGCCTAGCCGCGATGGTCGTCACGACCGACGCCGCCGTGCCCGGCGAGGTCGTCGATGAGATCGTCGCCTCCGGCGGGTTCGTCAACGGCTGGTCCGTCGACCTCGGCTGATCGCTCGCTCCGTCTCCCACTTCTCGCGCGCTCGCCCGGCCTGAGTTTCCGCCGATAACTCGCCGCGGGTCGCCGCTCGCAGGTGCCCCGAGGCCTCGCGCCCTTTGACGTGCGCTCCGCGATCTTCGATATTGCCCGGCGTCGAGAACTAGGCATGTGAGACATGGCAACGAAGACAACGCGAGTGCGCGCGGCAGCGCCGCCGCCGAGGGCGGACGCTCATCCCACCCTTTCTCCTCTGCCCGGTGTCGTGGCGGCGGCGATCGTGTTCATCGCCGCCGGCTCGGTGCTCGTGCTCGAGATCCTCTCCGTGCGCCTGCTCACCCCGTATGTCGGCCTCACGCTCGAAACGACGACCTCGATCATCGGCGCCGTGCTGCTCGGGATCGCCGTCGGCGCTGCGATCGGCGGGCGCTTCGCCGATCGCATCGCCCCCCGCCATCTCGTCGTCGGCCTGCTGATCGGCGGGGGCCTGCTCGCGCTGCTGACCGTGCCGATCGTGCGCTGGCTCGGGCCCTCGGCGCGCGAAGGGGGAAGCCTCGGCGCGGTGGAGGTGACGTTCGCCGCGCTCGTGCCCGTCGCCGCGGCGCTCAGCGCGATCTCGCCGACCGTCGCCCGCTGGCAGCTGCACGACCTGAAGGCGAGCGGAAGCATCGTCGGTCGGCTGTCCGCGTGGGCGACCGCCGGAGCGCTGATCGGGACCTTCGGCAGCGGCTTCGTGCTCGTGCCGCTGCTGCCCGTGAGCACCTCGGTGCTTGCCGTCGGCGCCCTGCTCGTGACCACAGGCGCGCTGCTCGGCGCCTACACGCGAGTGTTGCGCCGCGGCGCGATCCTCGGCGCGACGTTGATCGCCGCGGCGCTCGGTGTGATCGGCCCCGTTCTTCACTCGCCGTGTGACGTCGAAACGAGCTATCACTGCGTGCGCTTGGAAGAAGTACCCACCGGCGCACCGGCCGACTACCTGATCCTCGACGGGGGTTACAACTCCTACGTGAACTTGCAGGATCCGCACGATCTCGGCACGTTTCGCTACACGCGCTGGATCGGCGAAGTCGTCGAGCGGCTCGGTGCGCCGCATGCACCGCTGCGCGCGGTGTTCGTCGGCGGCGGCGGCTTCACGCTGCCCAAATGGCTCGCCGCCACTCGCCCCGGCTCGAGCTCCAACGTGCTCGAGATCGACAAGCAACTCGTGGCCTTCGACAAGCGGCATCTCGGCCTGCGCACCTCGCGTGGGTTGCGCGCCACGACCGGCGACGCACGGCTGACGATGCGCCGCGAACCGTCACGATCGGCCGACTTCGTCGTCGGCGACGCCTTCAGCGGCTTCACGATCCCCTGGCAGCTGATGACGGTCGAGTGGCTGCGCGAAGTGCGCCGCGTGCTTCGCCCCGACGGCATCTATGCGCTGAACATGGTCGACCTGCGCCCGCTGAGCCTGTTCCGCGCCGAGGCGGCGACGTTGCTGGAGGTGTTCAAGCACGTGCGCATGGTGACCCCGGCCGGCAAGGACGGGCGCCCAGCCGGCGACAACATGGTGCTGTTCGCTTCCGAAGCGTCGTTGCCGCCGCAGCGCAGCAAGCCGGCGGCCGGGGCGAGCGTGTTCGATCGCGCGAGGCTCGTGCGCCTGGTCGCAGGAGCAGAGCCGTTGCGCGACGACTACGCGCCCGTCGATCAATTGCAGACAAGGTGACTGTGAGGGCCGCGACCGCGGCCTCCCCTGCGACCCTTCATCCAGCGATAGTCGAACTTTGGATAATTGCTGTTTGCTCACAGGCGTGCCAGCAGAGCAGCCTGCTGTCTCCGATTAATTGACTTCAATCGCGAGTTTGACTACGGTGGCCCATCCGTATGAGTACTGTGATCAACAACCACTGAACGGGCGGCGTCGTGCCAGGTGAAACTGCTATTGCAGCGTTACAGATTCACTGTTACTTTGACGCTTGCTCACCAACGCGTGCCCGTAGCTCAACTGGTAAAGAGGCGAGACCGAGCGACAGCTGGACCGCCTACCGTTGCCTTGTTACCGCAGGCGGCCACAGTCGCGAGTCAAGTCGGCGCCGACCACATGGTGACACGGCAGTGCGCGCGTCGCGTGCCGGTATGGGAAAGGCTGTCGGGACCAACCGCCTCGAAGAGCACCGGTCTATAAAACCGCAAGTGCGGGTTCGAGTCCCGCCGGGCGCATCACGAACGAGCGTGCGAGGGCGACGGCCGTGACGACGGCTCTCGCCGAGCACCACCGCCGAAGGACAAAGGCAGAGCGGCTGCGGGCCGAGGGGCTCGAGCCCTTTCCCTACTTCGAGCGTCGCGAGCGAAGTCTCGTGGCGACCGTGCTCGGTAGTCACCGCCCCGAGGAGATGGCGCCCGGGGCGCACGCCGAGCACCGGTACTCGCTGAGCGGGCGGTTGATCGCGCGACGCAGGAGATCGCGCGTCGTGTTCCTCGAGCTGCGCGATCGCTCCGGCAGCCTCGGACTGCGAATCGACCGCGCAGCGAGCGGCGAGGGCCGGGAGATCGCCGGCGTGCTCGAGGGCGACATCGGAGACTTCGTGCGCGTCGAGGGCCATCTCTACGTGTCCGAAGACGGCGCCGTGGGCCTCGAGGTTACTTCCGGCGCGATTCTGTCCAAGGCCCTGCGCCTGCCTCCGGTCGAGGAGGCGGCGCTGACGCGGTTCGGAGCTCGGCGCGAGCTTGAGCTGATCGCCAGCGCCCGGTGTCGCGAGCGGCTTGCGACACGCGCGGCGGCGTTGGCGGCGATACGTGAGTGGATGGACGCTCACGGGTGCATCGAGGTCGATACGCCTCACCTCCAGCCGGTGCCGGGCGGCGCGCTGGCACGGCCGTTTGTCACACACCACAACGCGCTCGACATGGAGACGTCCCTGCGCATCTCCGCCGAGCTGTACCTGCGACGCTGCACGGTCGGGGACCTCGAGCGTGTGTACGACCTGGGTAGGCGGTTTCGAAACGAGGGAATGTCGCGCAGGCACAGTCCCGAGTTCACGATGCTCGAGTGGCTGGTCGCATACAGCGATCATGAATACGCCGCCAAGTTCACCGAAGGACTGGTCGCGCATGTGGCAAATCGCGCGCTTGGCGGTTCGCTCATCTCGGTGAACGAGACGATCGTCGACCTGACCCCGCCATGGCGGCGGATCACTCTGCACGATGCGATCCGAGATGCCACGGGCTTGGACATGTTCGAGGCAAGCCGGGATGAGCTGCTGGAGGCGGCGTCGCTGGAGCCGAGCTGTGACGTGTCATGGGCAGAAGCCGTTGAGAAGCTCTACGGCAGTGTCGTGGAGCCGACCTTGATCGAGCCGACCCTCGTGCTCTACTTCCCGGTCGAGCTGCGACCGTGCGTGAAGCAGCATTCGCGCACGCCCCGGCTCGGCGAGAGCTTCGACGTCGTCCTCGGCGGCATGGAGATCGGCAGCGGCGGCACGGCGATCGACGATCCCGACGAGCAGTGGGCGCGGTTTGAGGAACAGCGCCGGCGCAAGGGCGCCGGCGACACGCCGCATCCGAGCGATGTCGACTACGTCACGACGTTGCAGTTCGGCGCGCCGCCCGCGGCCGGATCGGGCATCGGGGTCGAGCGGATGCTGATGGTGCTGCTCGGCGTCGATTCGATCCGCGACGTGATGCCCTTCTCCACCTCCGACGGCAAAGGTCCCGGCGGTTGACGGGCGGTGGTGCGGGTGGATCCTCAGTCGCCAACGCGCACACCGCATCCTGCGCATTCGGGGATCCAGCTGCCGACGGCGGCAAGCGGGCACGCCGCCGGCATGCGTCGTCTCGCGGGCGCTGAGGGGTCCGCCGGCGGGCCACGCTCGGTTCGGCCCGCCGTGCGGCGCGTGGAGCTGGGCGATCCGAGCGCGTGGGTTCGAGGATCGTCGCGGATCGGCCCGTTCGACGCCACGCAGCCGCCGGTCGCCCGGACGGCGGCCGAGAGCTGGGTCGCGCTCTATTCCGAGAGCGACGCGCTCGTCGGCGCCGTGTCGCGCTGGTGCCCGCACAGAGGCGCGGATCTGCTCGAGCACGCCGGCTATCACCCGTGCCCGGGCGCGCTCATGTGCAGGCACACTGGCTACAGCTGGTGGATCGCCTCAGGCGCGGTGCGCTCGCGAGGCGGCCCCGAGCAAGCCGCGCCGTTCGAGCTTCACCAGATTCGAGTTCGTCGCGATGGGAGCGCCTACATCGACGTCGAGGAGGATCGGCGCAGATGATCGACACGCTTGTGATCGCCTCGACGGTCGATGACGACGCAGAGGAGGGGGAGGGGGTGAGCGGCGAGCGCGCCGATGCCGCGCGGGCGCTGACGCAAGCGGCCGCTGCGTTCGCCGCGGGCGAGGCGTTGACAGCGGCATCGGCGCTGGAGCACGCCGGGCGCGCTCTGGAGAAGCTGTCCTTTGGCGCGCCGTCGGCGAGGATGCGCCTGCTCGCACGAGCCGGCGAGGAGCATCGACTCGTCGCGCTGCGCGAGATGCGCCCGCTCGCGGAAGCTGTGCTCATCTACGACAACTACTTCGGCGTTGCGCGCGTCGTACGGAGCAGCTTCTGCGAGCAGGCCGCGGCGGCGGCCCCCGTGCTCGCCGAGCTGTGCCGGTGCCTGGCGAAGGTGCCGATCGCCCTGGATGCGCGGTCCGCGCTCGCGGGCTTCTGCGCGCGCGTGCTGGGTGACGCGGGTGATCGCGATGGCGACGTGCAGGCTGTCGTCGCCGAGAGCGGAGCGACGCCCGACCCGCTGGTGCTGTGGAAGCTGGGACATCTGCTGTACTCGCTCGCCAATCGCAGCGCAGCAAGGCATTTGCGTGAAGCGAGCGATGAGATCGCAAGGGGGGATCTCCCCCGCGCCTGCGTACTGCTGGGTGAGGCGGCGCGCGCCGTCGAAGCCGGCAGCGCGTCGATGGAGCTGGCCTCGGCGCTGACGCGCAGCCAGTATTGCCGTGAGGTGCGCCCGACGATGTGTCCGCCGGCGCTCGAGATAGCGCTCTCGGGTGCGATGAACCCAGACCACCACGCGCTGCGCCAAGCGCTCTCGCGGGTCCTCGCGTCGGCAGACGCGCCAAATGTCGCGGCGCTCGGCGAGCACTCTGGACTAGCGGCTGCGACGGAGCGGCTGCTCGATGCCGACGTGGCCGACCTGGAGCGGCACATCACGCTCTCGCTGCGCCTGGTGGGATCGGGCCCCGCGCTCGACGAAGCCGATGAGCAGTCCGCCGTCGGCTCGCTGCGCTCCATGTACATCGAGCGGCTCGACCGCTACGCGGCGAGGCTGCGGCGCGATCGCGCCACAGAGGACGGGCGTCGATATCAGCCCGCGGCGGCCGAGCATGCTTGAGCTTGGCGTCGAGATCGAGGACTTCGTCTTCGAGCGAGTCCCCGACTACCGCCGCGCGGTCATCGCCGGCGTCAGAACGCATGCGCCCGACACCGCGGCGATCCGCGACGGCTTGTCGGCGGCGGCTCGCAAGTGGCAGTCACAGGCGACCGGTGAGATCGTCACGGTCCCCTCGGTGCAGCGCTGGCGCAAGGCGTATCGGCGGGTCGGCCTCAACCCGACCAGGACGCGCCCGGCGCTGGAGGCGTTGGCGCGCCGAGCCCGGTCCGGGAAGATGGGCTCATTCGGCGATGCCTGCGTCGACATCGGGGCGATCGTGAGCCTCTTATGCCTCGTTCCGGTCGGCATGCACACGGTCGACGGCGTCTCGAGCACATTGGCGCTGACTCGCGCGATCGGCCACGAGACCTTCCGGACATTCAGCGGAGATGTTGAGCACCCCGCGCCGGGCGAGCTCGTCTGGGTGTCCGGCGAGCAGGTCCTGACGCGCCACTGGGTGCACCAACAGGGCGCCGTCGGCTCGGTCAACGAGCGCTCGGCGACGTTCACCGTGAACCTCGATCTCCTCGCCGAGGACACGCTCGCGGCGACCCAGCGTGCGATGGTCGATTGGCTGGAGCTCGCCGGGATCTCGGTGACCTCGGTGTCCGTGTTCGACAGGGGCCGTCCCGCCGGCCGGGTCAGGCTTTCGTCGCCTCCGGCATGAGCCTGTCGTGTAGGATCTTCCGGTGAGAGCGGTCGTCATCGTCCGTCACGGCGGGCCCGGCGTGCTGGAGGTGCAGGAGCGGGCGGATCCCTTGCTGAGTCCCGGCGAGGTGCGCATCGACGTCGCCGCGGCCGGGATCAACTTCGCCGACGTGATGGCACGCATGGGGCTGTACCCGGATGCGCCGAAGACGCCGTGCGTGATCGGCTATGAGGTGGCCGGCACGATTCTGGAGCTGGGGGAGGGGGTCGACGGCTTCACGCCGGGCCAGCGCGTGCTCGCCGGCACGCAGTTCGGCGGCTATGCCTCGCAGGTGGTCGTGCCGGCGAGCGACGTGGTCGCGCTGCCCGAGGAGCTGAGCTTCGAGCAGGGTGCGGCGGTCCCGGTCAACTACGCGACGGCGTGGGCCGGGCTGATCGGCTACGGCAGCCTGCGGCGCGGCGAGCGTGTGCTGATTCACTCGGCCGGCGGCGGCGTGGGCATCGCGGCCACGCAGATCGCCAGGCGCACAGGCGCCGAGATCTACGGCACGGCCTCGCCGGGCAAGCACGAGCGCATCCGCGAGCTCGGCGTGGACGTGGCGCTCGACTACACGCGCACCGGCTGGGAGAAGGACCTGCCGCGCTTCGACGTGATCCTCGACGCGGTCGGCGGTAAGAGCTTTCGCACGGGCTACGGTCTGCTGCGGCCGGGGGGACGGCTCGTGGCGTTCGGCGCCTCCGCCGTCGTCTCCGGCCAGCGCCGCAACCTCCTCACAGCCCTGCGCACCGTGGCTCGCATGCCGCGCTTTAACCTGATCAAGCAGATGTCCGAATCGAAGGCCGTGATCGGGTTGAACATGCTCACGCTGTGGAAGGATCGCGGCACGCTCGAGCCTTGGATCGCGCCGCTGCGCGAGATGCTCGATGACGGGACGATCAAACCCGTCGTGTCCGGGGTGTTCGCCTTCGAGGAGGCCGGCGCCGCGCAGTCGACGATCACCGAACGCAAGAACGTCGGCAAGGTCGTGCTCACGCCCTGACAAGCGGCCGCCCGTCGGCGATGCCGGCGGCTGTGCGGCATGGGAGACATGCGCTGAGTTTCGGTTGACCGCCGCGTGCGGGCGTGCAACGGTGTCCCTGCGCTATACGGATAGCGCGAATGATCCCAAATTCGGGATTCTCTGCAAGTCGAACAGAGAGGACAGGTCAGGCATGTCTGGAATCAGGCTCATCATCGCGCTGCTTGCGGTGCTCGCGATGAGCGCGACGATCGCGGCGACATCGGCCTCGGCGAGCTTACCGGAAGCCGAACTCTTACCCGGCGAAAGCTTCCCGGTCGAAAGCACGTCGACGATCAAAGGGACGGAAGTAGCATTCATCGAAAGCTCACTCGGCTTACTCATAATCTGCAACGAACTGAAAGAATTATTAACGCTCGAAACAGCGCACTTAGGTAAATTCGACGACCACTGGGTCGGCTGCAAAGACAACGGGGTCAATGTCAACACGATCGGAGATGCTGCCGGTGTCATGTTATTCAAAGGCACCGAGCACCTGGTCTTCGTGCTCTTATCGCCGTTAGCCGTGGGCACGGTGCGCCAGCTGGAAGAAGCGACGCTCGAAATCGGCAAAGCCAAAGTCAAAGTCAAAGGCGTCGTCGTGGCGGGGCTGTCGCCGCTGAACGAAGAGACGACGAAATACAAACTAAATCTGAAATGCTCGGGTAAAGGCAAACAGGAATTATCCTCGTACTTCAACGAAGCTGGTGAATCGCTGACAAAACAGCTGCCGTTAATCAACGCTGGACTGGGCAACGAAAACGCTTGCTACGCCGCAAAAGAAGAACTGTCGATGTCATCGAACAAGATGCTGAAAATCAAAGGCTGAACAGTTTCCGCGCAGGCCCCGGGCGCCACTGGCCCCGGGGCCTGTCGCCCTCGCGCCTGGGGCTGACCCGTGCTAGGCTTCAAGGCGCATGTCGTTTCGCAACTCGCTTCTCCCGCTCCTTCTTCTGCTCCCCCCTCGGGGGGAATAGCGCGTGGCGGCCGCGTAGCCGCATACCAGCAGAGGACGGCAAGCATCCCGATGGGACACAGGCGAGACAGAGAAGGAGCAAGAACGACATGAGCGTTTCAGCAGGCAACGACACCGCGGGCGGACACGAGGCGGCCAACCGCGTCCTGATCTTCGACACGACGCTGCGCGACGGCGAGCAGTCGCCGGGGATCTCTCTGAACAAGCATGAAAAGCTCGAGATCGCCAATCAGCTGGCGCGCTTGGGCGTCGACATCGTCGAGGCCGGGTTCCCGATCACCTCGCGGGGCGACTTCGAGTCCGTGCAGGCGATTGCGCGCGAGGTCGAAGGTCCCGTGATTTGCGCGCTGGCCCGTACGAGCCATCAGGACATCGAGGCCGCGTGGGAGGCGGTCAAGGACTCCGCGCGTCCGCGCATCCACACGTTCCTGGCGACCAGCGACGTGCACATCGAGCACAAGCTGCAGACCACGCGTGAGGACGTGAAGGGTCAGGTGCGCGCGGCCGTTGCGCAGGCGCGCGAGCTGTGCGAGGACGTCGAGTTCTCACCGGAGGACGGCTCGCGCTCGGATGTCGAGTTCATGGCCGAGGTGATCCAGATCGCGCTCGATGAGGGCGCTGGCACGATCAACGTGCCTGACACGGTCGGCTACGCGCTGCCGGGTGAATACAAGGCGATGTTCGAAGAGCTCTACCGGCTGCTGCCCGATCTGCGCCAGGCGACGGTCTCGGTGCACTGCCACGATGACCTCGGCATCGCCGTCGCCAACTCGCTGGCCGGGTTGCAAGCCGGCTGCCGCCAGGTCGAGTGCGCGATCAACGGGATCGGCGAGCGCGCGGGCAACGCCTCGCTCGAGGAGATCGCGATGCTGCTGCGCACGCGCGAGCCGAGCCTCGGACTCTGGACAGGCATCGAGACGACTGAGATTGCGCGCACCAGCCGCCTGGTCTCGCGCCTGACCGGCTACCAGGTGCAGCCGAACAAGGCGATCGTCGGGCGCAACGCGTTCGCGCACGAGGCCGGCATCCACCAGGACGGCGTGCTGAAGGAGCGCACGACGTACGAGATCATGGACGCGACGACGGTCGGGCTGAACAGCAACTCGCTCGTGCTGGGCAAGCACTCAGGTCGGCATGCGCTCAGCGAGGCGCTGAAGGAGATGGGCTTCGATGTCGACGGGCAGGCGCTGAACACGGCGTTCAAGCGCTTCAAGGAGATCGCCGACCGCAAGAAGCAGGTGACGGCGATGGACCTGGAGGCGCTTGTGACAGACGAGCTGCGCAGCGAGGACATCGGCGGCTATGCGCTTGACTGGTTCGAGGTCGAGGCCTCCTCGCAGCGCCCGCCGCACGCGCGGGTGTCGATCATCTCGCCCGAGGGTGAGAAGAGCACGGGCACGTTCACGGGCGATGGCCCGATCGACGCTGTCTTCCAGGCGATCAACGCGGCGAGCGGCGTTCCCGCGAAGCTCAGCGAGTTCACGATCGGCGCTGTGACCGAGGGCCAGGATGCGCTCGGGGAGGTCTCGGTCGTGGTCGAGCTCGACGGGGTGACCGGAGCCGGACAAGGGGTCTCGACGGACATCATCGATGCGGCCGCGCGGGCCTACGTCAGGGCGCTGTCGGTGGCGGTGGCACGAGCACGAGCCGGACAGTCGATCGGGCTGCCGGAGACGGCAGGCCCCTGAGGCGCCTTGCCTCGGCCGAGCCCGGCTCGGTCCGGGTCGAGGCTTGCGTGGTGCGCACGCAAGGTTCCCTCCCTGGACCCCCAAACAGAAACAACGCCAATCCGACAAACGCTCGCAGGAGAATGATTCTCGGGATCCGGAGTAAAGCCGTGCAAACCGAGAACCGGCGCTCGGCTAGGTTGCCCGCGCCATGGGGAAGGCCCTCACACCGAGCAGCTCTAAAGCGCCCCACCCAGCTGCCCTACCCCGATCCCTCGCGCCGGCAGCGGCCGCGATCCTCGCCTCCCTTACGCTGGCCTCCTGCGCAGGCGGGGGAGGCCACAGCTCGAGCTCGGCGGCCGCCAAGGGCTCATCCGCGAGCTCCTCGACCCGCTCGGCGACCCCGGCCGACGCCGGGAACCAGCAGCCGCTCTCAGCCGATGCCCTGCCGAGCGCCCCCGGCGGAATCGTCGCCCGCGTCGGCCCCTACGCGATCACCCAGGCCGCCTACGAGCACGCCTTCGCCGCCGAAGTGGACGCCGAAGGCCCCGCCACGCGAGTGGTGCCCGTGCCCCCCGACTTCAGCGCCTGCGTCTCGCACATGAAAGCCGCGGCGGCGACGAGCATCGAAGCCGGCGCCGCCACGCCGACCTCCGCCGGCGCGCTGAAGCAGGAATGCCAGAAGAAATACGAAACCCTGCGCGAAACGGTGCTCAACCGCCTGATCACCAACGTGTGGGTGATCGGCGGGGGCAAAGAACTCGGCCTGACCGTCGGCGAAGGCGAGATCCAGAAGAACATCGCCGAATTCAAGCAGCGCAACTACCCGAGCGAAGAGAAGTTCCAAAGCTACCTGCAAAGCTCGGGGCAGACCCTCGCAGACCTCGTCTTTCAGACGCGCGTCGAATTCTTCTCCCAGAAGATCCGCGATGAGCTAAAGCGCAAAGTCGGGCCCTTCCCGCGCTCGCGGATCGCCGCCTACTACGCCTCCCACAAGCACCTCTACGTGGTGCCCGAAACCCGCGACCTCGAGATCGCTCGCGTGAAGACCAGAGCGCAGGCACTCAAGCTCAAGCGCGAGATCGCTGCCGGCAGGAGCTTCGCAAGCATCGTGAAGACGCTGCCGCTGAGGCAGCCGATCTTCTCAAAGGAAGGGCTCGTGAAGGGTCTGAAGTCCCGCGTCTACAACGAGCCCCCGCTGAACGACGCGATCTTCGCCGCCAGGCCCGGCGACCTCGGCGGTCCGATCCACATCTTCCTGGGCTGGTACGTCTTCAGGCTCAAGGCGATCCACCCGAGCCGTCTGAAGCCGCTCTCAGAGGTGCAGGCCGAGCTCAAACGCACCTTGCCCGAACAGCTCCAGCAGAAGGCGGTGGCCGCCTACATAAAGGCCTGGCGCGCGCGATGGACGGCCAGGAGCAGCTGCGCGCCCAACTACGTCGTGCGCCGCTGCAGGGAGTTCAAGGCGACCCCGCAGACGCGCGCGGACGATCCTTACACGTTGAACTGAGACAGGCCCCCCCGCCGGGTCACTTCACCCATCGCTTGCTTCATGGCCGGCTGTCCGGCTCACGCCCGTCGACCGAGCGCGTGAGCGAAGCGTTTGGTGTTCAAGCACGCAAGCGAAGGTGACAAAGCCCGCGAAACATCCCAGGCAGGCTGACCAAGTGGGTACCGCTCTCGACCGAATTAACACCGCAGGCCGCACGGAACGATATTCCGGCGCACGACAACAACGACACACAGCAATGTGAGAGACGGCTCCAGAAAACTTTTGACCTCCCGCCCGATGCATGCCAGCCTAGGTGCGCAGTGTCAGCCAGCGATCACCACGCGAGCCGCCCGGGCCGACGCGTCACTGCAAGCGCCGCACCCGCTGGCCCGAGGCCCAGGGACTCGCGCAGTCAACCACAAATCAAACTCACATAGGAGTCGACATGAAGCAGATCAAGATCCTCGGCCTCGCGCTGGTGGCGATCCTCGCCCTGGCCGCGGCCTCGATGGCGACGTCAGCGATGGCGGTAGAATTAGAATTACCTGACATCCACGTCGTGTTAGGGGAAGCGTTCCCGGTGATGGGAGAAGGGGAACTGTTAAACGAAGGAAAAATTGTGGCGTTCATCGAATCTGAAATCGGCACCAAAATCACCGCGACTCATCTGCACGTGAAACTGGAACTGACAAAATTATCACCGTTAGGCCCGCTTACATTACTCGAATTCCGGGGTTTCGGATTAGGGGCAACGTTGTGCAACACGGAAGGCGATGGTTTTCTCGGCACTCCTCTTGCCGAGCTGCCTGGTCGCCGCCGCGCGGCCTTATGCAGTTCCTTCATACAGTCAGGTCCGCCTGAATCCACACCCTGGT
>DATINR010000110.1:0-2021 GCA_035473995.1 Solirubrobacteraceae bacterium | reverse complement strand
GATCGCGAGCTTCCAGCTTGTGCAGGCGATGATCGCGGACATGACGGTGAAGACGGCGGCGTCGCGCATGCTCGTGTGGCGGGCTGGCTGGCTGAAGGACCAGGGCCGGCCGAACACGCTGGAGACCTCGATCGCCAAGCTGCATGCGACGGAGGCGTCGCTGGAGTGCGCGAACATGGCGATCCAGGTGCACGGCGGCGCGGGCTACGTCGACGATCACCCGGTCGAGCGCTACTTCCGCGACGCGCGCGTGACGACGCTCTACGAGGGCACCTCGCAGATCCAGAAACTGATCATCGGACGCGAAATGACGGGCATCGGCGCGCTCGTTCCCGCCTGAGGCGAGGACGATCGGCTTGTCCACTCGACCGGACCGAGAAGATCATGAGATAGCCGGCTCCGCCGGCCGAGATCGCCGCGCGGCGCGTGTGATCGGGGTGCTCGGCGCGGGGACGATGGGCTCGGGGATCGCGCAGCTGGCGGCGCGCAGCGGAGCGCGCACGCTGCTGCACGACCCGATCTCGGAGGCGCTGCAGAAGGGTCTTCAGCGCGCGCGCGACGGCCTGGCCAAGGAAGCGGCCAAGGGCCGGCTCTCGGGCGAGCAGGCCGAGCAGGCGAGCGCGAACCTGGAGGCGGTCGACTCACTGCAGGCGCTCGCGCCATGCGAGCTCGTGATCGAGGCGGCGCCGGAGCGCCTGGAGCTCAAGCACGAGCTGTACGCCCGGCTGTCTGAGATCGTCGGCGAGCAGTGCGTGCTGGCGAGCAACACCTCCTCGCTGCTCGTAACGGCGCTCGGGCCGGCGGCGAGCCATCCGGAGCGCGTCGTGGGCATGCACTTCTTCAACCCGGCCCCGCTGATGGCGCTGTTGGAGGTCGTCGCCGGCGAGCAGTCCTCGGCGCGGGCGCTCGAAGTTGCGCACGCGACGGGCGAGGCGATGGGCAAGACGGTGATCCGCGCGAGCGACGGCCCGGGCTTCCTCGTCAACCGCTGCAACCGCCCGTTCGGCCTGGAGGCGCTGCGCCTGGTGCAGGAGCGAATCGCCGAGGTCGAGGCGATCGACCGCATCTGCCGCATGGAGGGCGGCTTTCGCATGGGGCCGTTCGAGCTGATGGACCTCGTCGGCGTCGACGTGGGCTTCGAGATCTCCGAGAGCTTCTACTCGCAGAGCTTCGGCGAGCCGCGCTGGCGGCCGTCGCCGATCGCTGCGCGCTACGTGGCGGCGGGCCTGCACGGGCGCAAGGCCGGCCGCGGCTACTACACCTACCCAAGTGAGCGTCCAGCTGCGGGCGCCGGACCGGGCCACCGCCCGGCCGACCCGGATGCGCGCGAGGCCGAGCCGCCGGCCTACGGCGAGGGCGTCGTCGTGATCGACGGCGAAGGCCTCGTGGCGGAGGAGCTGCGCCACGAGGCGGGACTGGCCGGGTACGAGGTGCGCTCGCCGCACGACAGCACCGGCGGGGTGCTGCCGTCGCTGGTGATCGAATGCGACCGCGCGCCCGCCGCGGGCGACGAGCTTTCCGCCGGCGCGCAGCTCACGCGCGAGCACCCGCAGGGAGGAGCCCACCTGATCCTCTGCGAGGCCGGCTCGCTGGGACGCCTGGACCCGGGCGGTAGCGCGGTCGGCTTTCACGTGCTGGCGCCACTCGAGCAGGGCACGCTGGTCGAGCTGACGCGCAACGAGGGCTCCTCGCCGCTGGCGGCGGCGCGCGCCGAGCGCTTCTTCGCGGCGCTAGGCAAGCACGTCGAGTGGGTCGGCGACGCGCCGGGGCTCGTGCTCGGGCGGATCGTCTGCCAGGTGATCAACGAGTGCGCATTCGCGCTCGGCGAGGGCGTCGGCGACGCGGTGGACATCGACACGGGCATGATGCTCGGCCTCAGCTATCCGCGCGGACCGCTCGAGTGGGCCGACACGATCGGCCTCGACCGTGTGCTCAGCGTGCTGCAGGCGCTGCGCGAGGAGTACGGCGAGGAGCGCTACCGCGCGGCGCCGGCGCTGCGCCGGCTGGTGCATGCGGGGCGC
>DATINR010000109.1:0-6002 GCA_035473995.1 Solirubrobacteraceae bacterium | reverse complement strand
CCGTTGCGGCTGCCGCTACCTGGTCGTGGAGATTGCTCTCGCGAGGATGGACGTCCTCGTTCGAGCAGGACTCCGGATAGTAGCAAGTCTAAGTGCTCCCGGCGGGCTGCCGCGCGTGCCCGTTCGGCCCCGCCGCGGGCGTCATATGCCACGGCGTGAGCACCTTCGGCCCGTCCCCCGTGATCGCGACAGTGAACTCGAAATGTGCCGCCGGCGAGCCGTCCTGGGAGAAGATCGCCCAGCCGTCGCCGCCCACCCGCACGGCGGCGCGCCCGGCCGTCATCATCGGCTCGACCGCCAGCACCATGCCCTCCTCCAGCAGCGGCCCCTTGCCGGGCTTGCCGTAGTTGGGCACCTGCGGATCCTCGTGCATGTTGCGCCCCACGCCATGTCCGACGAGCGAGCGCACGACCGACAACCCGGCGTCCTCGGCGACCCGCTGGATCGCGCTCGACATGTCCCCCATGCGGTTGCCCGGACGGCACTCGGCCACGCCCGCCAGCAGCGAGGCCTCGGTGGCGCTCAGCAGGTTGCGCTCGACCGCGCCGATCTCGCCGACCGGCAGCGTGCGCGCCGCGTCGGCCACCCATCCGTCGAGCGTCACGCCGACGTCGATCGAGATGATGTCGCCCGCCTTCAGGCGATACGGACCGGGGATGCCGTGCACGACCATCGCATTCGGCGAGGCGCAGATCGAGCCCGGGAAGCCGCGATAGCCCTTGAACGTCGGCACCGCGCCGCGCGAGCGGATGAAGCGCTCGGCCAGCTCGTCGAGCTCCTCCGTGCTGACGTCCGGCGCGACCCGCGACTCGAGCTCTGCGAGCGTCGCGACGAGGATCTCGCCCGCGCGCTCCATCTTCTCGATCTCCTCGGGTGACTTCTTGATGATCACCCGGGCAGCTTAGCTACAGCTTCTTCTCCAGGCGCACCGTCGCGACCGTCGCCCTGATCCGCGCGTGGACCTCGTCCGGATGGCGCGTGCCGTCGAAGCGGCGCAGCATGCCCGCCTCGTCGTAGTGCTCGATCAGCGGCTCCGTCTGGGAGTGGTAGACCTCCAGGCGCCGGCGGATCGTCTCCTCCTTGTCGTCGTCGCGCTGCATCAGCCGCGAGCCGTCCTGGTCGCAGACGCCCTCGTGCTTGGGCGGGTCGAACTCGACGTGGTAGATGTGGCTCGGGTTCTTCACGCACACGCGCCTGCCCGCCAGGCGCCTGACGAGCTCGTCGTCGGGCACCTCGATCAACAGCGCCGCCGACAGCCGCCGGCCCAGGCCCTCCAGCGCTTTCGCCAGCGCATCGGCCTGCTCGGCGTTGCGCGGGAAGCCGTCGAGCAGGAAGCCCTCGCTCGCGTCCGGCTCGCGCACGCGCTTTGAGATCATGCCGACGATCACCTCGTCCGGGACCAGGTCGCCCGCGTCCATGTAGCGCTTCGCCGCCAAGCCCAGATCGCTGCCCGCGGCGACCTCCGCGCGCAGCATGTCGCCCGTCGAGATGTGCGGCAGCGCGAAGTCCTCGCGCAGGCGCTCCGCCTGAGTCCCCTTGCCGGCGCCGGGCGGGCCGAGCAGTATCAGGTTCAATTCGGACAAGTCCGAGGCAGCCTATCCGTTGCGCTGCCCCGCCGACTCCCCGGAATTACTTGAGGAAGCCCTCGTACTAAGGCGGGAAGGGGGCAGGCCCCCCTCCCGACCTCCCCCCGAATAATTACTTCAGGAACCCCTCGTAACTTCGCATCATCAGCTGTGCCTCGAGCTGCTTCATCGTTTCGAGCGCCACGCCGATCACGATCAGGATCGAGGTTCCCCCGAGCGGGATGTTCTGGTGCGTGCGCGCGATCAGGATCGTCGGCAGCGCCGCCACGGCCGCGAGGAACAGCGCGCCCGGGAACGTCAGCCGTGCGAGGATGCGATCGAGGAATTCCGCCGTCGGGCGGCCCGGTCTCACCCCGGGAATGAAGCCGCCGTACTTCTTCAGGTTGTCCGCCTGGTCGACCGGGTTGAACGTGACCGCCGTGTAGAAGTACGTGAACAGCAGGATGAAGATCGACTCGCCGACCACGTAGTGCCAGCCGTTGGGCGAGAAGAAGTCCGAGATCGACTGCCCCCAGTGGGTTTTCACGAGCTGCCCGACCGTCGGCGGGAAGGCCATGATGCTGGCCGCGAAGATCACCGGGATCACGCCGGCCATGTTCACGCGCAGCGGCAGGTAGGTCTGGCCGCCTTCGGTCATGCGCCGTCCGATCACGCGCTTGGCGTACTGCACCGGGATGCGCCGCTGGCCTTCCTGCACGAACACGATGCCGGCCACGACCGCCAGCACGAGGAACGGCATCATCACCTTGAAGACCTGGTCCTGTGAGGTCCACCACGTCTGGATGCCGCTCGGCAGGCGCGCGACGATCGAGGCGAAGATCAGCAGCGAGATGCCGTTGCCGATGCCGCGCTGGGTGATCAGCTCGCCGATCCACATCAGCAGCACGCAGCCCGTCGTCAGGCAGATCACGATCAGGAAGATGTGCGGCGCGTCGAAGTGCGTGACGACCGATTCGCCCGCTTTGGCCTGCAGCGTGTGGAACAGGAAGACGTAGCCGATCGACTGGGCGAAGGCCAGGCCGACCGTCAGGTAGCGCGTGTACTGCGTGATCCGCGCCTGCCCGACCTCGCCTTCCTTGGAGAGCTTTTCCAGCGAGGGCACCGCCACCTGCAAGAGCTGCAGGATGATCGAGGCCGTGATGTAGGGCATGATGCCCAGCGCGAACAGCGCGATTCGCGACAGCCCGCCGCCCGAGAAGAGGTTGAGCAGCCCGAGGATGTTGGAGCCGCCGAACTCCTTCTGGATGTTGTTGACCGCCGTCAGGTTGACGCCCGGCACGGGGATGTGCGAGCCGAAGCGATAGATCAGCAGCATCCCCGCCGTGAAGGCGATCTTCTTGCGGATGTCCGCGACCTGGAAGGCGTTGAGGATCGTTGAGAGCATGGGCTTCGCTCCGCGGCCTAGAGCGCCGCTGCACTCCCTCCCGCGGAGCGGCGGATTCTAGTCGATGCGCTTGTGGCTGCCGGCGGTTGCACTGCCGGCCTGCCCGGCTAGAGCTCGACGAGCGTGCACGTGCCGCCGGCCGCCTCGATGCGCTCGCGCGCGCCGGCGCTGAACGCGTGCGCGTGCACCGTCAGCGCCTTTGAGATCTCGCCCTTGGCGAGCACCTTGATCGGGACGTCCTTGCGCGTGCCGAGACCCTTCGCCTTCATCGCCTCGACCGTCACCTCGGCACCCGCCTCGAAGCGCTCCTGCAGCGCGTCGATGTTGACCGCCTGGGTGTGCGTGCGGAACGGCTCGAACGGCATCGACTTCTTCATGTGCGGCCCTCGCAGCTTTCGCATGCGCATGTGAATCGGCATCTGGCCGCCCTCGAAGCGCGCCCGGCGCTTGGAGCCCGAACGCGAGCCCGCGCCCTTCTGGCCACGGCCCGAGGTCTTGCCCGTGCCCGAGCCTTCGCCGCGGCCGATGCGCTTGCGCGGACGGCGGCTGCCCGGCGCCGGCGCCAGGCTGTGCAGCCCGATGCGCGTCGGCTTCTGCTCGTCTGCCGGGCTCACGACTTGCCCTCCTTGACCTCGATCAGGTGGCGCACGGCGTGCAGCATCCCGCGCGCCTGCTCGGAGTCCTTGACCTCGACCGTGTGTCCGATTCGGCGCAGTCCGAGCGAGCGGAGCGTGTCGAGCTGTTTCTTGTTCGCGCCGTTGCGCGACTTGCGCTGGGTGACCGTGAGGGCAGCCATCAGGACGAGGCCTTCTCGCTCGGAGCGCTCGCCGCCTCGGGCTCGGCCTCGCCGGTTGCCACGGGCTCCGCGGGCGCGCCGGCGTCGGCGTCGGCCGGGGCGGGTGTGTCGGTGGGTGCAGCGTCCGCCGGAGCGTCCGCGCTCGCGTCCTCGGCTGAGAGTGTCGCCGTCGCGGCGCCGCTGCCGCCGTTGCCGCCCAGCCCCAGCACCTTGTCGATCGACAGGCCGCGCAGCTCGCCGACCTCCTCCGGCGTGCGCAGGCCGCGCAGGCCGGCGACCGTCGCCTTGACGAGGTTGATCGGGTTCTGCGTGCCCAGGCTCTTGGAGAGGATGTCGTGGATGCCTGCGAGCTCGAGCACCGCGCGCACGCCGCCGCCGGCGATCACGCCCGTTCCGGGGGAGGCCGGCTTGAGGAAGACGCGACCCGCACCGAACACGCCCGTCGTCTGGTGGGTGATCGTGCTGCCGTGCTTGGGCACGCGGAACAGATCCTTCTTCGCGCGCTCGACGCCCTTCTGGATCGCCAGCGGAACCTCGTTGGCCTTGCCGTAGCCGACGCCCACGATTTCGCGCTCGTCGCCGACGACCACGAGCGCCGTGAACGAGAAGCGCCGGCCGCCCTTGACGACCTTGGCGACGCGGTTGATCTCGACGACGCGCTCCTGAAGGTCCAGGCCGGCCGGGCTGACTGATCTGTCTACGGTGATCGACATAAGAGGGAGTGAGAGGGTAGCGGTCGCGCAGCAGCCGACGGCTAGACGGTTATCCCGGCCTCGCGGATTGCCTCGGCAAATGCACGCACGTGCCCGTGGTAGCGGTAGCCGCCACGGTCGAACACCGCTTCGGAGATGCCCGCCGCCTTGGCTCGCTCGGCGAACGTCTCGCCGGCGCGCTTCGTGCGCTCGGGCTTCTTCAGCTTGCGCAGGTCCGGCTCGTACCAGTTGACCGCCGCCAGCGTGCGGCCTGCGCCGTCGTCGATCAGCTGCGCCGAGATGCCCTGGTTGGAGCGGAACACCGAGATGCGCGGACGCTCGGCCGTGCCCGTGACCTTCGCCCGCACGCGGCGGCGCCGTTTGAGCCTGCTCTGTGGCTTGGTGATGACGGTCATGCGCGCTTGCCGACCTTCCTTTGCACATACTCGCCCTCGTAGCGAATGCCCTTGCCCTTGTAGGGCTCCGGCGGGCGCTGCTTGCGGATGCTCGCCGCCGTCTCGCCGACGAGCTGCTTGGAGATGCCCTTGACCACGACGCGCGTCGGCTGGGGCACTTCGAACTCGATGCCGTCGGGCGCCGGGATCGGCACCGGGTGCGAGTAGCCCACGGCGAGCTCGAGGTTCTTGCCCTTCAGCTGCGCGCGGTAGCCGACGCCCTGGATCTCCAGGCGCTTCTCGTAGCCCGCCGTCACGCCCTGGACCATGTTGGCCACGAGCGAACGCGTGAGGCCGTGCAGCGCGCGGTGTTCGCCGCGGTCGGTCGGACGCGACACGAGCAGCTGCTCGCCGTCCTGCTTGACCTCGATGTCGCGGTGGATGCGCTCCGCGAGTTCGCCTTTGGGCCCGTTGACGCGGACCTCGCCGGGCTCGATCGCGACCGTCACGCCGCTTGGCACCGGGATGGGCTGTCTGCCGATTCGGGACACGCTCAGCTCACCAGACCTGCGCCAGGACCTCGCCGCCGACGCCCTCTGCGCGAGCGTCGTGGCCGGTCATCACTCCGTGCGAGGTCGAGACGATCGCCGTGCCCATGCCGCCGAGCACCTTCGGGATGTGCTTGGCGTCGACATACGTGCGCCGGCCCGGGCGCGAGACGCGGCGCAGCCCGGTGATCGCCGAGCGGCGGTCCTCGGTGTACTTCAGGCGGATCCGCAGCAGCTGCCCGGGACCGCCGTCGGGGTCGGGCGCGACCTCGAAGGAGTCGATGTAGCCCTGCTCGGCGAGGATCCGCGCGAGCTCGCTCTTCAGTTTCGACGCCGGGATGTCGACCGTCTCGTGCGCAGCGTGGATCGCATTGCGCACGCGCGTGAGGAAGTCGGCTATCGGATCGGTCATGGACATGGCTGCTCGTTCAGTGGAAGGTCGAAAGGATTGTCTGGCCGGCTACCAGGAGGACTTCGTCATCCCCGGGATGTGGCCGTTGTGGGCGAGCTCACGCAAACAGATGCGGCAGAGCCCGAACTTGCGATAGACCGCGCGCGGACGCCCGCAGCGGTTGCAGCGAGTATAGGCGCGCGTTTTGAA
>DATINR010000108.1:0-12609 GCA_035473995.1 Solirubrobacteraceae bacterium | reverse complement strand
CGCATGTCGCCGATGCAGCAGGCCTGACCGATCAGCGGCGAGGCCGTCTTCAGCGTCGCCTCGATGTTCGCCGGCGACATGTTCTTGCCGCCCGCGCTGATGATCAGCTCCTTCTTGCGGTCGACGATCTTCAGGTAGCCGTCCTCGTCGAACTCGCCGATGTCGCCGGTGCGCAGGAAGCCGTCCTCGGTGAACGTTTCGGCGGTCTTCTCCGGCAGGTTGCGGTAGCCGAGCATCACCACGTCGGACTTGATCAGCACCTCGCCGTCCTCGTCCAGCTTCAGCTCGACTCCCGGGGCGGCCGGGCCGACCGTGCCGATCTTGATCTTCTGCGTCGGGTTGACCGAGCCCGCGCCGCATGTCTCGCTCATCCCCCACAGCTCGGCCAGCGGCAGGCCGATCGCGTGGAAGAACTCGAGCACTTCGACCGGCGTCGGCGCGGCGCCGACGTTGATCGCCTCTACCTCGTCGAGCCCGAGCATCGTGCGCAGGCCGGCGAAGATCGCAGCGTCCGCCTGCGCGACCTGCTCGGCGAGCTCGTCCGGCACAGGCTCGCCGGCCTGTTCCAGGCGCACCTTGCGCAGGCTCGCCTCGATCGCCGTCTGCACCTTCTCGCGCTGCTCATCGGGCTGCGCGGCGAGCATCGTCTCGAGGCCGGCCTTCAGCTTCTCCCAGATGCGCGGCACGGCGAAGAACCAGCTCGGTTTGACCTCGGGCAGGTAGGAGAGCACCTGGCGCGGATCGTCGCAGCAGGTGATCTGCAGACCGAACACGATCGGCAGGTAGTGGTGGGCGTTGCGCTCGGCCACGTGCGCCGCCGGCAGCCACGAGATCACGCGGCCGTTCTCGGGGAATTCGATCAGCTGATCGAGCCCCTCGACGGCGGCGAGCAGGTTGCGGTGAATCAGCTGCACGCCCTTCGGCGGGCCGGTCGTGCCCGATGTGTAGATCAGCGTGAGCACGTCCGAGCCCTGCAGCTGCGCGACCGATGCGTCGACGTCGAAGTCCGGGTTCGACCCCTCGACGTCGGCCAGCGCGAGCGTGCCCTGCGGCGCCTCGCCGTCGATCACGATCACGTGCTCGAGCCCGGGCACTCCCTCGCGGGCCTCGAGCACCTGCGGCAGGTACTGCTGCTCGCAGATCAGCAGCTTCGCTTCGGCGTCTGTGAGCAGGTAGCGGATCTGCTCGGGCGAGTAGGTGTTGTAGATCGAGAACGGCGTCGCTCCGAGCATCATCGCGGCAAGGTCGCAGAGGTGGAACTCGGGGCGGTTGGAGAGCATCAGCGCTACCGTGTCGCCGCGCCCTACGCCGAGCTTGGCCAGGCCGCCGGCGAGCGCGTCGACGCGCTCGCGCAGCTCGCCCCAGGTGATCGTGAAGGCGTCTTCCTTCGTGCGAATCGCGACCTCCCCGGCGCGTTCGGCCGCGGTGATGCGAAAAGCCTCGGCCACCGTGCTCGCATCGGCCGCCGGCGGGCGCGCCGCGTTCCCCATCTGTGTGACAGCCCCCTCCATATACCTCTCCTCCTCGTGCCGCTGGCGCGGGTGCTTGCGCAGCCTAGGATACGCCTAGATGAGCTCCGTGTTCGTAACCGGCGGGTCGGGCTTCGTCGGCGGTCGCCTGATCGAGCGGCTGCGAGCCGAGGGCCACGACGTGCGCGCGCTCGCGCGCTCAGATGCCTCGGCTGAGCGCGTGCGCTCGCTCGGCGCAGAGCCGGTCGCCGGAGAGCTGGCCGATCGCGCCGCGCTGCGCGCCGGCGCCGAGGGCTGCGAGCTCGCTTTCCACGCCGCCGCGACGCTTGGCGACTCGGGCTCGCGCGAGCAGTTCGAGCGCGGCAACGTGCAGGGGACCGAGAACGTCTTGAGCGCCTGCGCCGAGGCCGGCGTGCGGCGTCTCGTGCACGTCAGCACCGAGGCCGTCCTGTTCGCCGGGCGCCCGCTCGTGCAGGTCGACGAGTCGGCGCCGCTGCAGCCCGGCTCCCGTGCGCTCTACAGCGCGACGAAGGCCCGCGCGGAGCAGGCGGTGGTCGCGGCGAATGGCGAACGTCTGGAGACCGTCGTCGTGCGTCCGCGCTTCGTCTGGGGCGCCGGTGACACGACGCTGCTGCCGCGCATGATCGAGCTCGTGCGCAGCGGTCGCTTCGCCTGGATCGGCGGCGGCAACCACCTGACCTCGACGACGCACATCGACAACACCGTCGAGGGGCTGATGCTCGGCGCGCAGCGCGGGCGCCCGGGCAACGTGTACTTCGTCACCGACGGCGAGCCCGTCGTGTTCCGCGAGTTCGTCGGCCAGCTGCTCGCCACGCAGGGCGTCGCCGCGCCGACGCGCAGCATCCCGGCACCGGTGGCGTGGGTGCTGATGAGCGCCGGCGAGGGCGCCGCGCGCCTGCTGCCGGGAGATCGTCCGCCGCCGCTCACCCGCTTCGCCTACTGGGTCTCCTCGCAGGAGTGCACGATCAGGATCGACAAGGCCGTCGAGCAGCTCGGCTATGCGCCGGTGCGCACGATCGCCGACGGACTGGCCGAGCTGCGCGAAACGAGCAGCTACACGCGGTAGCGCTCGAGCGCTTCGCGCCGCGCCTGCGCGTGGTCGACGATCGGGTGCGGGTAGTGCTCGCCGATCGTGCAGCCGGCCGCCCGCTGGACCTCCTCGGGCATCGTCCACGGCTCGCGCAGGTACGTGTCCGGGACGTTTGCCAGCTCGGGTACGTAGCGGCGCACGTAGCGCCCGTGCGGGTCGTGCGTCTCCATCTGGCGCGCCGGGTTGAAGATCCTGCGGAAGACCGGCGCCGGGTCGGTGCCGACCGAGGCGATCCACTGCCAGTTGCCGTTGTTGTTGGCCTCGTCGCCGTCCACGAGCAGGCGCATGAACCAGCGCTCGCCCCAGCGCCAGTCGATGCCGAGGTCCTTCGTCAAGAACGAGCCGACGACGAGCCGCGCGCGGTTGTGCATCCAGCCCTCCAGGCGTAGCTGGCGCATGCCGGCGTCGACCAGCGGATATCCCGTCTGCCCCTCGCACCAGCGCTCGAAGCGCCCTCGCGCACGGCTCCACGAGAGCTTGCCGCGATAGCGCTCTTGGAACTCCGAGCGCGCGTTGCGCGGGAAGTGCAGCAGCACGTGATGGTGGAAGTCGCGCCAGCAGAGCTGGCGGCGAAACGCCTCGGCGCCCGCGCCGCCGGGCAGCCGCTGCTCGATCTCACGCGGCGAGATGCAGCCGAAGTGCAGGTACGGCGAGAGGCGCGAGGTCGAGTCCTCGCCGAGCGCGTCGCGCCCTTGCCCGTAGCCGCGCACGTCGTCCGCGAGAAAGCGCGTCAGCCGCTCGTGCGCCGCGCGCTCGCCGCCGGGCGGCGGACTCGCAACCTCCTGCTCGAGCCCGAGCGCGCGCAGCGACGGGATGCGCCCCTTGGCCAAGCGCGACGGCAGCGCCGGCAGCTCGCGCGGGGCGCCGAGCACCTCGCGCCTGTGCTCGCGCTCCCACGTGCGATGGAACGGCGTGAAGATCGTGTACGGCTTGCCCGCCTGCGTGCGCGGCGCGCCGAGATCGTCGATCGCGCCGAGACCCGGATGCGCGTGCAGCTCGACGCCGCTTCCCTCCAGTGTGCTTCGCACGCGCTCGCCGCGCGCCCGCGCGAACGGCGTCACGTCGCTGGAGAAGTGAAGCGCCCGCGCTTTCGTACGGCGCACGAGCTCGGCCAGCTCGCGCTCGGGCGGCCCCTGGCGCAGCAGCAGCCCGCTGCCACGCTCGCACAGCGCGCCGTCGAGCTCGGCGAGACACTCCAGCAGGAACTGCGTGCGCGGTCCCGATGCGTGGCGGCCGTGCAGCAGGGCCTCGTCGAGGCAGAAAACCGGCAAGACGCGCTCCTCCTGCGCCAGCGCCGCCGCCAGGGCCGGGTGATCGTGCACGCGCAGGTCGCGGCGAAACCAGACGATCGCCGTCAAGTGGAACGCGCCTGCAGGCGGTAGAGCACGTGCCGGCGCAGGTGCGCCGGGCGCGCCAGGGGGTGCACGAAGTCGTCGGCCGGGTCGCGGCTCATGCCGATCCGCTCCATCACCGCCTGCGAGCGGAAGTTGAGCTCGGTCGTCATCGAGACGATCTGCGGCAGCTCGGCCTGCTCGAAGCCGAAGCGCAGCGCCGCACGCGCCGCCTCGCTGGCGTAGCCATGGCCCCACGCCGAGCGCGCCAGGCGCCAGCCGATCTCGACGGCCGGCGTGAAATGCGCAGCGAAGGCGACCGTGTTCAGGCCGGTCAGCCCGATCAGCTCGCCGCCGTCACGCAACTCGACCGCCCACAACCCGTAGCCGTGCTCGTCGAAATGCGCCTCGATGCTGTCGATGTAGCCGTCGCTCTCGGCGCGCGTGAGCGTGCCCGGCATCAGCTCCATCACCTGCTCGTCCGCGTTGATCGCCGCGAACGGCTCGCGGTCGCCCGAGCGCCAGCGGCGCATCAGCAGCCGCTCGGTCTGCAGCTCCTGCGCGCCGTCCATCCCGCTCAGCCGTCGAGCAGCGAGTTGCGGCGCAGGAAGTCGACCTGGTCTGCCGCCACGAGCTCCGGTCCGTCGCCGAGGAATGCGCCGAAGTGGTCGTACGGGTAGCGGTGCAGCTCACCGCGCGGCGCGCGCTCGGCGAGCCGCTGCACCGCCTTTGCCGAGACGCTCACATCCGCTTCGCCGAGGCCCACCCACAGCGGCGCGCGCAGGCGCCGGGCCTTCGTCACGGGCCTGAGCGTGGCGACCGAGAGGAACACCGCCGGCGTGATCTCGTTGCGCCACGGCGAGCCTTCCGGCACTGCCGCGGCGAAGCCGTCGGCCTCGCCCGGCAGCGTCATCGCCGCGTGCTTGCCCGGCTGTGCCGTGACCGGCACGAGGTTGTGGCGCCCGAGCCGGTCGGCGAGCGCGCGTGGCGTGAGCCAGGCCGAGAGCGCCGGCGGCGTGGCGAGCGCGCGGGCGAGGCCGTCGACCATCGGACACAGGGCGAGCACCGCCGCGACGCGCGAGTCGGCAAGCGCCGTCTCGACCGCGTGACCGCCGCTGAAGGAGAACCCCCACAGCACGATCCGCTGCGGATCGACGCGCTCGAGGCCGCGCGCGAAGCGCACCGCCGCGCGCCAGTCCTCGCGCTGGGCGTGCGTGCGAAAGCGCTGGCGCGGCTCGCCGCCGGAGTCGCCGAGGTAGCGGTGGTCGAACACGAGCACAGCCGCGCCCGCAGCGGCAAGGCGTTCGGCGTAGGGCGGCAGCCCGTCGTGGCGAGTCAGGGAGAAGCCGTGCGCCATCACCACGCAGCAGCTCGGCTCCCCCGCCGGCTCGTACAGCCAGGCGGCGCACTGCGAATCGCCCGACGGGAATGTCAGCTCGCGGCGCTCGATCGGAGAAGCCTAGCCCTCACCCGCGCCGCGGGGATCGCGCCTACGCATAGGATCCGCGCATGATCGTGGTCACCGGCCGCATGCGCATCGCCCCCGAGCACCGCGAGCGCTTCGCCGAGGTGAGCACCGAGATGTGCAGGCGCTCGCGCGAGGAGGCCGGCTGTCACGGCTACCGCGTCTACGCCGACCTCGAGCAGGACGGCCGCTATGTGATCGTCGAGGAGTGGGCCGACGACGCGGCGCTGCAGAGCCACTTCTCCGAGCCCTACACGCGCGAGTTCCTGACCGCTCTGCTCCCGCTGCTCGCCGAGCCCGCCGACGCGCTGTTCCACACCGTCGCCTCGACGCGCCGGCTCGATCCAGAGCGCGGCCTCGTCCCGCTCGACTGATCAGTCCGCGATCGCCGCCACGCCGTTGACGTCGTCCCCGGCGATCAGCAGGAACTCGTTGCGCGCGCCCGCGCGGCGCGCTTCCCGGTGGCTGCGGTATTCGTCTGACTCATAGAAATCGTTTGCCGCCTGGCGGGACGGCCACTCGATGATCAGCAGCACCTGCGGCGGGGTGCGCTCGCCCTCGATCCGCTCGATCCGAGCCGTGCGCGCCAGGTAGCGCCCGCCGCGCCGCTCCACCATCGGCGTCACGTCGGCCACGTAGTCCGCGACCCAGCTCGGGTCGGTGACGTCCAGCTCGGCGACTGCGTAGTACTTCACTGCCCACCCCTTCCGCTCGCTCGCACCGATCGCGGATACTAAGCCGACCGTGACGATCGTTCTGCGCCCGCTGCGCGAAGACGACGAGGCCGAGCTGCGGCGGATCCACGAGACGCCCGAGGTCGCGCGCTGGTGGGGCATGCCCGAGCCCGGCTTTCCCTGGAGCGACGACCCCGACTCGACGCGCATGGCGATCGAGCTCGACGGGGTGCTCGCCGGGATGATCCAGTTCTGGGAGGAGCCCGCGCCGCGCTATCGCCACGCCTCGATCGACCTGTTCCTCGATCCCGCCGTGCGCGGTCGCGGCGTCGGCGGCGAGGCCGTCGCGCAGCTCGCGCAGACGCTGTTCGCAGAGCGTGGCCATCACCGGGTCACGATCGACCCCTCCGTGGAGAACGTCGCCGCGATCCGCGCCTATGAGAAGGCCGGCTTCGCGCGCGTCGGCGTGATGCGCCGCTACGAGCGCGCTCCCGACGGGAGCGGCTGGCGCGACGGGCTGCTGATGGAGCTGCTCGCAGACGACGTGCAGCCGTAGACTGCCGCCATGGAGTTCCAGACGATCGAAAGCGCCGGCCAGCCTTTCGTCGTCTCCCAGGCGGGCGAGGGGCCCGACATCGTGCTCGTGCACGGCTTCCCCGACGCGCCGCACTCCTACACGGCGCTGCAGGACGCGCTGGTCAAGGCCGGCTGGCGCGTGACCGTGCCGTGGCTGCGCGGGTACCACCCCGCGACGATCGTGCCCGGCCGCCCGTACGACTTCGAGACGATCGGCCGCGACGGCCTCGCGCTGCTCGACGCGATCGGCGCACAGCAGGCCGTGTTCGTCGGTCACGACTGGGGCGCGCTGATGTCCTTCGTCGTGGCCACGCTCGCGCCCGAACGGGTGCGCGCGCTCGTCACGATCGCGATCCCGCACCCGAGCCTGTTGCCGCGCAGCCCTTCCTCGCTGTATCGCGCGCGCCACTTCCTCGCGCTGAAGCTGCCGTGGGCCGAGGCGAGCACGCGCCGCGGCGACTTCGCCTACCTCGAGCGGCTGTACACGCGCTGGGCGCCCAACTGGTCGGGGCCGGCGCGCGAGGAGAGCCTCGCGCAGGTCAAGCGCGCCCTCTCCGAGCCGGCCGCGCTGAAGGGCGCGATCGACTACTACCGTGCGCTGCCGCTCGGCGGCTCCAAGCTGCTCGAGCACCCGCCCGCCGTGCCCAACCTCGCCGTCGGCGGTACCGCCGACCTCGTCCCCGCCGAGCTGTACCGCGCCTCCGCCGAGCTGTTCCCCGCGCCGAGCCGTGCGCTGATCGTCGACGGCGCCGGGCACTGGCCGCACCGCGAGGACGAGCCCGCCGTCGTGCCCGAGATCGTGCGCTTCGTCTCCGAGCTCTGAGGCGCCGGGCGCGCACGAGCTCTCTCACGCTCCGCCCGCGCTCGTACATGCAAGCCAAGCGTGCTTAGATTATGCGTCGCGGCAGCACGAAGCCGCGAAGACATACCCAGCACGCGCCCGTAGCTCAGTGGTCAACGGTTCTCTTCGGGGAGCCAAAGAGCAGCGGTCTTTCAAGCCGCAGGCCGCGGGTTCGATTCCCGCCGGGCGCACTGTCTCCTCGCTTTCGCCGTCCGCCGAAAGACCCGGCGCACAGCCCCGTTCGATACATCGGGTTGTGTGTTGACATTCCGCGTAAAACATGATTTATATGCGGTAGCGGGAGCAGCGGTTCCGCCCACTCGGAGACATTGCAGAGAGTGGTGTGAGGGATAGAAGACAAGGGGCCTTCAGTGGGTCTTGTTTCAGGTAGGCGGCAGCACCGGGGAAAGGGAGAACGGCCGTGAGGCTGTCCGGTTGCCAGGAGCAGCGGATGCTGCGCGCGCTGCACGGTCGCTGGCCCTACCGCCGCTCACACTGCCGTCACGATCTGCACTGGCTCGTGCGTGTCCGGGCGCAGTCGAGCTCGTGGTGCTCGACGGGGCGCGCACATTCGATGGCGGGACTGCCGGCGCATCGCCGGCGACCCCACGGCGATTGAGGGACGCCGAGGGGCGTCTACCCGGCCAGCCCCGAGAGGGGCGCCCGGGTGGCGTGCAGGGGCGGGTGGCGATCCGGGGGGCCACCCGCCCTCGCTGCGTTCTCGGCGATCGCGTCGATCAGCCCGTCCCAGATCGCGCGCGGCAGGTCGTGCCCCATGCCGGGCACCTTCATCAGCTTCGCCCCTTTGATCGCGCGCGCCGTCGCTCGCCCGCCGGAGAGCCGCACGAGCGGATCGGCCGTGCCGTGCACGACCAGCGTCGGCGCAGTGATCCGCCGCAGTTCGGCCGTGCGGTCGCCCGAGGCGAGGATCGCGGCGAGCTGTCGTCCGGGACCGGCCGGGTCGTGGTCGCGCTCCCAGCTCAGCTTCGCCAGCTCGCGGATCTCCTCCGCGTCGCGAGGCAGGCCGGTCGAGCCGATCGCGCTGAACAGCCGCTCGAAGTGGGCGACGTAGGCTTCGCGCCCGCCCGCGGGGCGGCGCAGGAAGAACGGGTACAGCTTCAGCGCCGGCTGGCCCCACAGCAGCGCGCCCGTGTTGGACATGATCGAGACCAGCGAGCGCACGCGCTTGGGGTGGCGCGCGGCGAGCGTCTGCGCGATCATCCCGCCCATCGAGGCGCCGATCACGTGCGCCGGCTCGAGCTCCAGCTCGCGCAGCAGTCCGGCCGCGTCCTCGGCCATGTCCGAGAGCTTGTAGTGGGCTGCCCCCTTCGAGCGCATCAGCAGCTGCGGAATCGTCGGCGGCGCCAGCCCGTCGAGGTGCGTCGAGTGGCCGATGTCGCGGTTGTCGAAGCGCACCACGTAGAAGCCGCGCCCGGCCAGCGCCCGGCAGAAGTCCTCGTGCCAGGCGACCATCTGCGTGCCCAGGCCCATGATCAGCAGCGCCGGCGGATCGGAGCGCTCGCCGAACGTCTCGTAGCAGAGGTTTATGTCGTCGCCGACATCGCAGAACTGCTCGTCCATGGTCCGCAGATGCTAGCGGCCGATGCTCGCTAGGATCGCTCTTAATGGACGAGCGCGAGATCCGCGAGCTGTCGATCGACACGATCCGTGGCTTGGCGATGGACTCCGTGCAGAAGGCCAACGCCGGCCATCCGGGCACGGCGATGGCGCTCGCGCCGCTCGGCTACACGCTGTTCGAGCGCTTCCTACAGGCGAACCCCAAGGACAAGGACTGGCCCGACCGCGATCGCTTCGTGCTCAGCTCCGGCCACGCGTGCGTGCTGCAGTACTCGCTGCTGCACCTGTGCGGCTACGACCTCTCGCTCGAGGATCTCAAGCAGTTCCGCCAGTGGGGCTCGCGCACGCCCGGTCACCCCGAGCGCGGGCACACCCCCGGCATCGAGGTGACGACCGGACCGCTCGGGCAGGGCGTCGGCAACGCCGTCGGCATGGCGATGGCCGAGCGCTTCCTCGCCGAGCGCTTCAACCGCCCCGGACACGAGCTCGTCGACCACCGCACGTATGCGATCTGCTCCGACGGCGACCTGATGGAGGGGATCAGCCAGGAGGCGGCGTCGATCGCCGGGCACTTCGGCCTCGGCAAGCTGACGCTCTGCTACGACGACAACCGCATCACGATCGACGGCACGACGGCGATCTCGTTCGACGCCGAGAGCCACCTCGCGCGCTTCGCCGCCGAGGGCTGGCACGTGCAGAGCGTGGAGGACTCCGAGGACGTCGATCAGCTGACGCATGCGATTCAGGCGGCGCACGACGAAGAGGAGCGCCCGTCGTTCATCCAGATCCGCTCGCATATCGCCTATCCCGCGCCGCACGCGATCGACACGGCCAAATCGCACGGCGCGGCGCTCGGCGAAGACGAGGTGCGCGCGACCAAGGAAGTGATGGGCTTCGACCCCGACAAGAAGTTCTGGGTCGACGAGCGCGTGTACGAGCACATGTCGCTCGCCCAGCGCGGCGCCGCGGCGCAGAGCGAGTGGCAGAGCAAGCTGCTGGACCCGTGGCGCGAGGCCTACCCCGAGATGGCCGCCGACTGGGACCTCGCATGGCAGGGCAAGCTGCGCGAGGGCTGGCAGCAGGCGCTGCCGACGTTCGAGGCAGGCGAGGAGATCGCCTCGCGCTCGGCCGGGCAGAAGACGATGGCCGCCTTCGCCGAGTTCGGCCCGACGATGATCGGCGGCGCTGCCGACCTGGTCGAGTCGACCAAGACCGTGTTCGACGGCGCCGGCGAGTTCTCGGCCGTGCACGCCGGGCGCAACGTTCCCTTCGGCATCCGCGAGCACGGCATGGGCGCGATCGTCAACGGCGCGTGCGCGCACGGCGGCATCGTCAAGCCGTACGGCTCGACCTTCCTGATGTTCTCCGACTACATGCGCGGCAGCGTCAGGCTGTCGGCGCTGATGGGGCTGCCCGTCGTGTGGGTGTGGACGCACGACTCGGTCGGCCTCGGCGAGGACGGCCCGACGCACCAGCCGATCGAGCACTACGCCTCGCTGCGCGCGATCCCCGAGCTGTGGGTGATCCGGCCGGGCGACGCCAACGAGACGGCCGCCGCGTGGCGGCTCGCGCTCGAGCGCGAGGACGGCCCCGTGGCGCTCTTGCTCTCGCGCCAGAACATCCCCACGCTCGACCGCAGCGAGGTCGCCGGCGCCGACGGCGTCGCGCGTGGCGGCTACACGCTGTGGGACTCGGCCGAGGGCGAGCAGCCCGAGCTGATCCTGATCTCCACCGGCGCAGAGGTGCCGACGACGCTGCACGCCGCGCAGGCGCTCGCCGAGGACGGCGTCAAGGTCCGCGTCGTCTCGATGCCGTGCATGGAGCTGTTCGAAGCCCAGAGCGATGAGTACCGCGACGAGGTGCTGCCGCCGGCCGTGCGCGCCCGGCTTGCCGTCGAGCCCGGCGCGAGCATCAGCTGGGGCAAGTGGGTCGGCCTCGACGGCGACGTGCTCGGCCTCGACCGTTTCGGCGCGTCGGCTCCCGGCACGACCGTGCTGGAGAAGCTCGGTTTCACCGACGAGAACATCGCCGCCCGCGCGCGGGCGCTGCTCTCGCGCGAGTAAATATTTATATTAATTATTAATAGTTAAAGAGATAAAAGGAGACAGCCCATGTCCTCCGCCCCGCTTCCTCCACTTCGCCTGCTCTCCGCGCTCGGCCAGAGCGTGTGGATCGACAACCTCTCGCGCGAATCGACGCGCGACGGGCATCTGCAGGGCCTGCTCGACGACTACTCGGTCGTCGGTGCCACCTCGAACCCGTCGATCTTCCAGAAGGCGATGGCCTCGGGCGACGCCTATGAGGAGCAGCTGCACGAGCTCGACGCCGGCATGCCGATCAAGGACGTCTTCTGGGCGCTCGCCGACCAGGACATCCGCGAGGCATGCGACCTGTTCCGCCCGGTGTGGGACGGCGGCTCCGGTCGCGACGGCTACGTCTCGCTCGAGGTCGACCCGGGGCTGGCCTACGACACGCTGGCGACCTTTCGCGAAGCCATGCGCATCCACGAGGCCGTCGACAGGCCCAACCTGATGGTCAAGATCCCCGCCACCAAGCCAGGCCTCGCGGCGATCGAGGACGTCATCTCCAAGGGCAAATCGATCAACGTCACGCTGATCTTCTCGCTCGAACGCTACGAACACGTCGCCGAGTCCTACATCCGCGGGCTCGAGCGGCTCGTCGCCGAGGCCGGCGACCCGACGAACGTCGCCTCCGTCGCCAGCTTCTTCGTCTCGCGCATCGACACCGAGGCCGACAAACGGCTCGACGAGCTCGGCGGCCACGACGAGCTCAAGGGCAAGCTCGCGATCGCCAACGCCCGCCTGGCCTACCAGCGCTACAAGGAGATGTTCGCCGGGCCGCGCTGGGAATACCTCGCTTCCAAGGGCGCCACGCCCCAGCGCGTGCTGTGGGCGTCGACGTCGGTCAAGAACCCCGACTACCCCGACACGCTGTACGTCGACGAGCTGATCGGCCCCGACACCGTCAACACGATGCCCGAGGAGACGATCAAGGACTTTCAGGACCACGGCCGGCCGCGCCCGCGCCTGGAGGCCGACCTCGACGAGGCGCGCAAGCTGTTCGACGACCTCGCCGAGATCGGCATCGACTACAAGGACGTCACCGACACGCTCGAGCGCGAGGGCGTGGAGAAATTCGCCGACGCCTTCGACGAGCTGCTCGCGGCGCTCGAGCAGAAGCGCGCGGCGCTCGTGCCTGCCTGAGGCGCAGGCGCCCGGCGCGAGTCCCGAGCGCAAACGCTGCGCCCGGCGCTCAGGAGTAGGGCGTCGGGATCAGCACCGTGATCCGCAGCGGGCCCGACGGGAACGCCTCGGCGCGGAACGTGTAGGCGCGGTAGCTGCGCCCGCCGACGGTGACCGCGCCGCTCGCCGGGACCGGGCCGGGCGAGTAGCCGACCGTGCTCTTGACGAGCTTCGAGCCCATGTACATCAACACGTCCAGGCCGGCCAGCCGGTTGGCCAGGCGCTTGTAGCCCTCGTCGTCCTGGATCGAGAGCGTGAAGCTGCCGATCGTGCGCCCGCCCTGGCGCAGCGGCGCCGTCAC
>DATINR010000107.1:0-16271 GCA_035473995.1 Solirubrobacteraceae bacterium | reverse complement strand
GGGCAACACGCTGAGCCTGCCCGGCGGCAACTGGCTGATGGGCTACGGCGGCCTGCCGAACTTCACCGAGTACGACTCCTCCGGCCACGTGCTGCTCGACGGCACGCTCGGCAAGAACGTGCAGGACTTCCGCACCTACCTCGCGCCGTGGAGCGCGACGGCGCCGGGCAGGCCGTCGCTGTCGGCCAAGGTCGCCGGCGGGTCGGCGACGGTCGCGACGAGCTGGAACGGCGCGACCTCGGTCGCCTCGTGGCGCGTGCTGGCCGGCGCCTCCTCGGGTTCGCTTGCGCCGGTCGCGACGGCCGCCAAGGCGGGCTTCGAGACGACGCTGAAGGCGAGCACTGCGGGCCCGTACTTCGCGGTGCAGGCGCTTGACGGGTCGGGCAACGTGCTCGGCACGTCGGCCACGGTCAAGGGGTGAGCGAGCGGCGCTGCCGGCGCCGCCAACGCCGGGCGCGCGCACGGCGCGAAGGGGCCTGCGCGCGATCGGCGGCTCGACGGCGTCGCCGGCAGCTCGCGGCGGCGATCCTGCTGGCGGGCGCGTGCGCACTGGCGACGGGCTGCTCCGGCGGTGCGGGCGCCGATCCGCGAGCGTCGGCGAGCAAGTTCCACGAACCGGCGATCTCCCCGAGCTGCGTGCCGCCGCGCCTGAACGTGTCGGCGGCGCTGGCGGGCGGAGGCGTGACCGTCTCGCCGGCGCCCGACTCGCGCGACGCGTCGGTCTCGACGCAGATCAGCATGCTCGGGCCGCCCGCGGCGGAGCTCTCCCATGTTCGCGTGAGCGGCGCGTTGAGCGGCGCGCACGGCGGACTGCTGAAGGCCTACTCGCAGGGCAACGGCGCGAGCTTCGTGCCGGACAGGCCGTTCACCCAGGGCGAGAGCGTCAGCGTGCACGCCGAGCTCCGCGAGGGCTCGCGCCGGATCCCGTTCGCGTGGAGCTTCACGGCGGCGGTGCAGGACCACGGCGGCCACGCCGGCGGCAGCCCGCGCCCGGCGCCGCAGAAGGCCGTCTACCAGAGCTTCCATTCGCGCCCCGACCTGCAACCGCCGACGGTCACGGTCACGGCGCACGCAGCCGACGCGACGCCGGGTGAGATCTTCATCGCCCCCTACTCGGGGCCGGGCCAGTACGGGCCGATGATCCTCGACGAAGATGGCGCCGTCGTGTGGTTCAAGCCGCTCTCGCCGACGGGCACGCGCGCGGCCGACTTCCGCGTGCAGCGGTACGAGGGCAAGCCGGTGCTGACGTGGTGGCAGGACCCGCTCAGCTACGGCGGCTCGAGCAAGGCGGGCGAGGTGATCCTCGACAGCTCCTATCGCCGGCTTGCCGTGATCCGCGCGGGCAACGGCTTTCAGCCGGACCTGCACGAATTCCAGATCACGCCGCAGGGCACGGGCCTGATCACGGTCTACGACGGGATCGACTGCGACCTCTCGGCCGTCGGCGGGCAGCGCGACGCGGCCGTCGCGGACACGCTGCTGCAGCAGATCGATCTGAAGACGGGCTTGGTGATGTACGAGTGGCACAGCCTCGACCACGTGCCGCTGGCGGACTCCTACGCATCGGCCAGGCACGCGAGCCGCACGACGCCGTTCGACTACTTCCACATCAACTCGATCGACGTCCAGCCCGAAGGCGATCTGCTGATCGACGCGCGCAACACTTGGGCCGCCTACGACGTCGATGCGCACACCGGACAGGTGCGCTGGCGGCTCGGCGGGCGGCGCTCGAGCTTCGCGCTCGGGGCGGGTGCGCGTCCGGCCTACCAGCACGACGCGCGCCGCCAGGCCGACGGCACGATCACGTTCTTCGACAACGGCGCCACGCCCGCAGTGCATCCGCAGTCGCGCGCGATCGCGGTGCGCCTGGACCGGGCCGCGAAGACGGCGAGCGTGGTGCGCGAAGCGGTCCACTCGGGCAAGGCGCTCGTGGCGGGCAGCCAGGGCAACCTGCAGGCGCTGGCCAACGGCGACTGGATGGTCGGCTGGGGCGAGGTTCCCTACGTCTCCGAATTCAGCCCGGGCGGCGCGCTGCTGTTCGACGCGCACCTGCCCTCGACGTATGAGTCCTACCGCGCCTACCGCCTGCCGTGGAGCGGGCAGCCGAGCGCCTCGCCGGCGCTCGCGGTCGTGCGCTCGAGCCCGGCTCAGGGGGGCGCGACAACCGCGGCTTCGGGCGGACCGGCGACGGTCTACGCGAGCTGGAACGGCGCCACGCAGGTGGCGTCGTGGCGCGTGCTCGCTGGACCATCGCCGTCGAGCCTCGCGCCGGTGGCGAGCGCCGCGCGGAAGGGCTTCGAGACGGCCGTGCCGCTGCCCCGGCTGGCGTCCGGCGCCTTTGTGGCGGTGCAGGCGCTCGACGCTACGGGCGCCGTGATCGGCGCGTCGCGCGCGAAGCGCGCCTAGCGCCGCGAAAGCGCGATTCGCCGGTCGCTGCGCCAGGTTCCTCGAGGCCTTCAAACGGTTTTTCGGCGCGTCGTTCGCGCACGGCGGCGGCATTGAGCGAGGCCGTCTTGGCGACCAGGAAGTAGTCGCTGAAGCCGCGCGCGTGCGGGCCGTTCAGGCGCGGCGGCAGCGGCCCGCGCAGCTCCTGCGCGAGCGCCTGTTCGAAGGTCCGGCTGAGCGCCGGCTGCAGCGCGCTGCGCCCGGCGCTGTTGTGCAGCTCCAGGCGCCCTTCGTCGCTGGAGTAGTCATACAGCTCGTCTTCCAGCCCCTCGGGGATCACTTCGATCCCGTCGGCCTGCCAGTCGGAGTACGTCGCGTACTTCGCGTCGGGCGTGCGCACGGCGACGACGTGACGCGGTGCGTCGGCCGCATAGGGCTCGATCGCGAACTCGGTGACGGTCTCGTCGGTCGCGTGCACGACGAACGGGCGACCGGGGGCCGCGGGGTCGGCGAGCATCGCGGCGAGGTCGGCGCGTCCGGCGAGATGGTCGTAGTGGGGGTCGTTGCGCCAGTCGTTCGAGCCTTTGGCGATCGTCAGCAGCAGCGGGGCGATGTCGACGCTCGAGGTGAGCTGCGTGCGGGTCGTTTCGGGCGCCTGCGCCAGCTCGCCGCGGTAGTCCTTCACGAGCAGCGGCACGTGGATCGCCTCCTCGTAGGCGCCGGCCCCCTTGCCGCGCAGCCCGTGCGAGCCGCCGTACTCGCCGTGGTCGGAGGTGAACAGGACGACCGTGTTGGCCGCCACCTCGGGGTTCCGCTCGAGCGTGTCGAGCACGCGGCCGATCTGACGGTCGACCTCGCGCTGCAGCTTGGCGTAGAGGTTGAGGAACTCGCTCCACAGCGCGACCACTTCGGGGCCTTCGAACGGCACCGGGCCGAACGAGGCAGCCGCCGTTTCCTGCAGCGAGCGCTGCAGCCGAGGCTTGCCCCGCTCGATCAGCAGCTCGGGCGTCTCGAAGTTGGCGGGCAGCCCTTCGGTGACGCGCGAAGCGCTCGCCTCGGGCGCGACGCGGTTGCTCCACACGTACCACCAGGCGATGTCGTGCGGGTTCACGAACGAGACCGTCGTGCACCATGGCTCGGCGCGGCGCTCGTGCTTGAACCACTTGGCGAACTGCTTGGCGATGTGCCCGTCCAGCTGCCAGCCCTGGCCGGGGGCGCCGTTGGGCGAAGGGAACGTGCCGCCGGCGAAGCCGTAGCGCGCGAGCGCCCGCTCGCCGCGCACGCGACCCCACTTGCCGTCGTGGTGAGTGAGGTGCCACTTGCCGTACCAGCGCGTGTGATAGCCGAGCTCGCGCAGCATCGAGCCCCACGTGGGGAAGCCCGGGTCGAGCGTGCTGCCGCCGGTGATCATGCAGCCGGTCTGGTGGGTGTAGAGGCCGGTCAGCAGCGTCGAACGGGCCGGCGTGCAGTCGTTGGAGGCCGTGTAGTGGCCGGAGAACGAGATCGCCCCCTGGCGCAGCCGTCGCAGGTTGGGCGGCAGCCCTGTGCCGTCGGCCGTCGGCGAGAACCACGCCGGATAGCGCAGCTGGTCGACGAGGACCACGAGGATGTTCGGCTGCGCGGGGGTCGGCGGCGGCGGGATGCGCGCGGCCGCCGAGCGTGCAGCGTTCTGACCGGCGTCTTCGCTGGCGTCGGCCAGCCGGTCGATGCCGAGCCCGCCCGCGGCGATCAGCCCACCCGCGGCGAGGCCGCCCTTGACGAACGTGCGGCGATCGATCCGCCTGTCGGGCGGTGGGGCTGTGCGCTGCCCCTGCTGGTCCGGGTCGTCGTCGGTGCTCATTGGTTGTGATCGTAGGGCTGGTGACGGCGCTTGCGGCGGCTCCGGCACGCCGCCCGCGGTGCCTCGGCTCTGCCCGGGTCGGTCCCGCGACAGGGCCTCGCCGCTGCGCCTGCGCGGATTGAACAGCCCGTCGATAAAGATCGGCTCAGGGCGAGCCGCGACGGTGCTAGTAGGGCTCTTTGTAGGGGTCTCGCTCGACCACGCGCTCGCGCACGACAGGGCCACCGGGCCGCGCGCTGATCATGTAGAAGAGCGAGATCACCAAGCCGACGGCGCCGACGATCATCAGGATCAGACCGACCGTATGGATCGAGATCCCCGACACGCTCGCCGTCACGGCGTAGCGCAGGATCGCGCCAACGGCGATCAGGAAAATGGAGGTTCCGAGCGGCATGTCTCCGGACTACCCTCGTCGCCAAATCCGCAAACTTGGAATCGCCGGCGATCGAACCTGCAGCCCGGCGCAGGCTGGGCCGATGGGCGGTGGCCCAATCCTACCGTGGTAGGATTCTCCTCATGGCCTGTCAAAAGCGCTCGATCTCTTTCGAGGAGTCGGTGTTGAACGAGGCCGAGCAGCGGCTCGCGCAGTCAGGTGGGAGTCTGTCGGCATTCGTAAACGGCGCAGTCCTGCACGAGCTGCAGATCGCCGGTGGTCGAGAGCTTCTTGCCGCAGACGAGGCCGAGCTCGGAGCGATCCCTGAGAACGTCAAGGCTCAGGTCGCCGCCGAGTGGCCGGCCTGACTCTCGACGCCGGGGCGCTGATCGCCTACGAGCGCGGAGACGAGCGCATCCGCGAGATCCTGACGGTCGCATACGCGCGCGGGCTCGTGCCTACGATTCCGGCAATCGTGCTTGCCGAGGTGTGGCGTGGCGACGCTAGAGACGCACGAGTGGCTCGTCTCCTCAAGACATCCTCGATCGAGACCGTCGATGAGCCACTTGCTCGTACCGCAGGTAGCCTGCGCCGACATACCCCAGGAAGCGGAACGATCGACGCATGCGTAGCGGTTGGCGTGCGCCGTCGACGCGACGCAATCGCGACCTCGGATCCCGACGACATGCGAACGCTCCTCGGGCCAGGCTTCACGATCCTCGCCGTTTAGGCGAATGTCCGGACAAAACGGAGGGGGAGGGATTCGAACCCTCGAGACGGGGATTGCCCGTCTAACGGTTTTCAAGACCGTCGCATTCAACCGCTCTGCCACCCCTCCGGGACGGCCGCCCGAAGGCTAACGGCTGGGGAAGGGAGGGCCGGGAAGATCGGTCCCCGCGGCGCGCTTGGCGGATCGGCAAGCGCTCGCTCGGGGTCGTCCGGCAGCCTCTAAACTCTGCCGTTCCCAATCCGGGAGAGGTGGCCGAGAGGCTGAAGGCACTCGCCTGCTAAGCGAGTATGGGGGTCAAACTCCATCGCGGGTTCGAATCCCGCCCTCTCCGTTTCGCTCGAATCCGAGCCCTTCGTGGCATCGCCGAGCCAAGAGCTCGATGGTGCCGCCGGGGAGGCGTCTGAGCGAAGTCCGGGCCTCGGGGACCGAGAACGAGGGTGCACCCCTGCACACGACGCGACGGCCCTCCTGCGGCTCGATCGCGCGCTTGCCCATCAAGCCGCGCAGCCTGCCTGTAGTCTTGGCGCAGACCGGGGGGGGCAAAAGGGCCGGCACCGGGGTCGCAAGGGGGGCAGCGGGGGATGAGTGGATCACGGAAGAGGATCGGCCGCACGATCAGCGACCAGGCGGCGTCTCCGCGCGGCCGGAGCACACGACGCCTTGCCGCGGGCCTCGGCCTGCTCGTCGCATTGGCTGCGCTCACAGCGACCCTCGGTGCGGCGTGCCCGCGCAAGTGAATGCTTCGGCGTACGAATGCTACAGCGGCAACACAATGTGCTCCACTCAGGGCCACACACAGCCCCTCAACGGCCAAGAAGGCCAGGTCATGCCGACGACGACGACGTACTTCGTCTACTGGGATCCGAAAGGTGCTCCGGCGTTCCCGGCGGGTTACCAGTCCGGCATCACGGCGTTCTTCAAAGGGCTCGAACACGACAACGGGACCGACCAGAACTTCTACTCCGTGCTCACGCAATACGGGCTGAAGTACGAAACGCACTTCGGCAAGGCGATCGCCGACAAGCACCCCTACCCCGCCGAAACCTCCGAATGCGCCACACGGCCCTCCACGCCATGCGTCTCACTGGTGCAGATCAAGGAAGAGCTCAGGGGCCTTGTGAAAGAAGGCAAGCTACCCGGGCAGCAGTTCGCACCCCCCGGCGCGTCGCTAATACCGGAACCTACACACGCTTACTTCGTTCTGCTGCCGCCAGGGGTCTCGGCATGCGACGCTACGAGAACCGAACCAGGGGGAATAACGCACGTGGGGATCGGTTGCTCATCGGTGGACTTCTGCGCCGACCACGAGTTCGTCTTCAACTCGAAAGACGAAGCAGGAAGCGTGGTGTATGCAGTCATGCCATATCTGCTCGGCGTCAAAGGATGTGAAACCCCTCAGCATCCGAACGGGATATTCGACGACGAGCTCGCTGTCATCGAGCACGAGTTCACCGAGATGATCACCAACCCCTTCTCGATCGGTTGGGAAAACACTTCTCCGCAAGCCCCTGAGGAGGTCGCGGACATTTGTGACGACAAACAGTGGTCCTTCGGGAACCAGGCGTTCGCTGAAAAAATGGAGTGGGGTACGCCTCTGGGCACCGCGCCCAACGGTGCGCTCTACAACCAGGTGATCGACGGCCGCGACTACTACCTGAAGCAGATGTACAGCAACGAAACGGAAACCTGCGTGCAGCGCAAAGGGCTCCCGCCGGTGGTCAAGAAGCTATCGGCCGTGACCGGGCCGCAAACGGGCGGCACGTCGGTGACGATCACGGGCATCAACTTCAAGGCGCCGGATGTGACGGGCGTGAAATTCGGCAACACGCCGGCGGTGAGCTTCACGGTCACCTCCGCCACGTCGCTGAAAGCGGTCTCGCCCTCGTCATCCCCGGGAGTCGTGGACATCACGCTCACAAACGCGGCCGGCCAGAGCGTCGCGGTGAGCGCGGACAAGTTCACGTTCACGCCGCCGCCGACCGTCAGCAGCGTCACCCCGAGCGCCGGCCCGGCGGCGGGCAAAACCAGCGTGACGGTCAAAGGCTTGAACTTCCTGCTCGGCAAGACCACGTTCAAGTTCGGCACCGCCAAAGCCACCTCGGTCAACTGCACCTCGACGACCGAATGCACGATGCTCTCCCCGGCTCACTCGGCCGGCACCGTTGACGTGATCGCGACGGCCAACAAACTCAACAGCCCGGTCGTAGCGGGCGACAAGTACACCTACAGCTGACAGCCCCGGCCGCGCAGCGTCAACCTCGCCAGTGAACCTCGTAGTGCCCGATCGGCTCGTCAAATCCCTTGACGGCGATCGGACCGCCGTCTGAGAACCGGATGCCCTTGCCGCGGCACAGATCGTGCACGCCCGACGAGACGACGATGCAGCCCGGCTGAGCGCAGGCGCAGAGCCGCGCTGCCTGCTGCACCGCGGCGCCGAAGAGATCGTCCTGCTCGGTCACCGGTTCTCCTGCCGCCACGCCGATGCGCACATGCAGCGCATGCTGCTCAACGTCATTGCGCTCATGCAGGTCACGCTGGATCTGCATTGCAGAGCCGAGTGCCTGGTAGGCGGAGACGAACGCAGCCATGATCCCGTCGCCCGTGTGCTTGACCTCGTTGCCGCCGAACTGCGCGAGCGCGGTGCGCACGATCGAATCGTGTTCGCGGAGCACTCGCATCACCGCACGGTCCCCCAGTTCTTGAGTCAGGCGCGTGGACTCGGCAATGTCAGTGAAGAGGATCGCGCGAAATGCGCTTTCCACATACGGCTCGCCAGGAGGGTGCGTGTTCAGCCGGCCGAAGAAGCCGCGCACGCCGGCTTGATCGACCTCGATCACCTGCGAGGGGAGCAAGCCGTGAGACGCGCGATGGGCCGCTTCGACGGACTCCGCGTCGGGTCCCTCGACCAGGCAAAAACCGCTTCCGGCCCCCTCTTCGAACCAGTACGTAATGAAGCGCACCCCGAATTGGTCCTGCACCTCCAGATCGCGCACGTGAGCAGCTGCGAGATCGGCCGCAGTTGCATCGGGAAGATCGTGGCGGTCCATGAACATCGCCATCGTGAGCAAACTGTACTGCTGGCCGGAGAGCCCGGCCCACCAACGCCCCTAAGCAGGCGATTCAGGCGCCGGGCGCGGATCTCACCAACCCTCGGCAGTGCAGCAAGAGGGGCTAGGCCGTCCCCGAGGCGAGCAGCACCACGTTCGAGAGGCTCAGCGGCTTCCAGCCACCCGCCGCATCCGCCGCGGCCCGAGTGATCGCATCCCAAGCCTCCTCCCGGGCCTCGCCCGCGTGCTGCTGGATCATCGTCCGGATCGGGGCGGCGATCGCCCTGACGTAGGCGGTGAAGTGCTGCGGGGAGTCGAACTCGAAGGTGACCTCGTCCTGCTCCACGGCCACGTTCGAGAACCCGCCTCCTTCGAGCAACCCGCCGATCGAGGCGGGGGTGGGGCGTGAGAGGGGGCCGGGCGTTCCGGCCGGGGGCGGGGGCACGTCCAGCCGCTCCATCGTCGTTCTCATCGGAATCGAGAGGAAGGGGACCTGATCGGGCTCGCCCCACGAGCTGATCGCCATCCGCGCGCCCGGCTCGAGGGAGTTTCGGATGCGCCTCGCGGCGGCCTCCGCGTCGGGCTCGAAGATGATTCCCCAGCGCGAGACGGCCGCATCGAAGCTCGCGTGTGGGAAATCGAGGTGGGAGGCGTCGGACTGCACGAACTCGACGTTGCCCAAGCCGGCCGCCGCCGCGCGCTCGCGCCCGAACGCGAGCATCTGGGCGGAGATGTCCGTGGCCACGACCCGGCCCTCCGGGCCGGCCTTACGCGCGGCTGTCAGCGCCGGCTCGCCATAACCGGCGGCGACATCCAGAACCCGGCTGCCCGACTGCACGCCGGCGAGCTCCACCAGCCGTTCGCTGATGTGCCTGTCTGCGTTGTCGTTGAACGTGCTCCACTCCATCCAACCCACCGCAGCGGAGTCCCAATTCCTGTGCTGCGCCTCGCGGAAGTCGGCCGAGTCGATCGACTTGGATTCCATGCTCGCTCCTCCTTACGCTCCGCCGGGCCAAGGGCGACTGCACCCGTCCGGCAGGATTCTCTACTGCGGAGGTGGTTGCGCCGCCTGGGAGTCCTCATTGAGCTTCTGGCGCTGCTCGACGAGCGCCTGCAGCTGCTCGCCGACCTCGGTCGAGATGCGCTTGAGGTCCCATTTGCTGAGGGTGATCAGGCTCATCGGGGAAGTTGCGATGACATCGGCCGTGCGCTTGCTGCCGGAGAGCATCCCCATCTCCCCGAAGACGTCGCCCGGACCGAGCGACCCGATGACCTCACCGCCCTTGATCACGTCGGCCGTGCCGCTCTCGATCACGATCAACTCGTAGGAGTAGTCACCTTCGTGCACGAGTCGCTTGCCGGCAGAGACCGACGTCTCGCTGGAGAACACGCTGAGGGTGTTGAGCGCCTTTTCGGACAGCGACGAGAACAGCGGAATGGTCTTCAGACGATCGGAATCCATGATCTCTCAGACTTTCGCGATAACGGGAAACGGACCAGCGGATAAGGCGAAGCGTCAGTCAGCCGTGCACCCTACCGGCCCGGCCGCAGTCACGACGGGCCGTCGCCTATGGCAAGGTCGCCTCGGCGGCTCGAGGGAGAGGCGGGTCCAGTCCGGCGGACAGGGCCGCGGCGACTTCGTCGGCCAGCTGCGCCGAGTGCCGCCAACCGCGCGCACGCCACGTGTAGGTCGGGACTGACGCGCGGACCGGTCGCGCCTCCACGATCCACGGACGGCCGAGCAACCCACGTCCGACGATGCTCCCCGCGATCACGAAGCCGAGCGCGATCAACTCAATGCCGAAGAGCAACAGCGGAATCACGATCACCGCGACCACCACTACCCCGAGGACGATGGCGAGCGAGGCGGCGACGTCCTGTGGGTCTCCGAAGTCGGGGAGCGACAGGGCTTCTCCAGTCGCCTTGCCGCCCGGAACACGTCGCCAGCGCGGACGGGCGCGTGTGATCCAGCGACGCCCGACACGCCACTCCTCGCCGGTCGGCGTCGATACCGATCTCGTCCCGAGGAGCGTCGTCGAGCCCACTTGCGCATCATGACGCCCGACGGTTGGCATGCCATGCGGGAATCTCGCCCGAGCAGCCAGCGGAACGTCAAGTTTCGTATTACACTTCCCGCGTGGAGATTCATCGGGCGGCGCGCAAGCATGGCATCGCCTACGAGGACATCGAGCACGCAGTGGAGTTCGCCATGGCGATCGACGATCAGGACGACGACACCCGCCTCTATCTAGGGCCTTCCCGCAGTGCTGAGCTGCTGGAGGTTCTCACGATCGTACGGGACGATCGGTCGGAGCTGGCGATTCATGCGATGCCGATGAGAACGAAGTATCAGCGGCTGCTACCGGGAGGCTGACATGGCGAAGAAGAACTACGGAAAAACTGCCGGCGGCACTCCGATCACGGATGACCTGGTCGACAGGCTTGCGGAGAAGGCAGAGCAGGGCTACGACGTCGAGCGGACATTGCGTCGTCGTGGGGGACGCCCTCCAATCGGCTCCGCTGCGGCCAGCGTCGAGTCTGTCCGACTCGATCCAGAGTTGCGCCAGGCGCTTGCCAGCCGGGCGAAGCAGGATCGGGAGACGACCTCTTCGGTGATCCGGAAAGCTCTGCGGGAGTACCTGAAGGTCGCCTGAGCTTTGCGCCCCACAGGCATAGCCGCAGACCTGGACATCAGCGGTCTCCCCAACGCCCGGCGCGACGTCGAGCTCGCTCCGTACACGACGTTCGGCATCGGCGGCCCGGCCGACCTGTTCGCCGTGCCGCGCAACGCATTCGAGCTGGCCGACGCCGTGCGCTGGGCGCAGGCGGAGGGCGTCGAGTGGTTCGTGCTCGGCCGCGGGGCCAACATCCTCGTCGGCGATCTCGGCTTCCGCGGGCTCGTGATCAAGAACGAGGCCGACCGCATGACGATCGCCGACGGCGCGATGCACGTCGAGAGCGGCGCGATCGTCGCCGACGCCCTGCGCGCGTCGGTCGAGCAGGGGCTCTCCGGCCTGGAGCACTACATCGAGATCCCCTCGACGATCGGCGGGGCGATGTGGCAGAACCTCCACTTCCTCGCCCCCGATCGCACGCGCACCGTGTTCATCGCCGAGATCGTGCAGGGCGCGACCGTGCTCGGCGACGGCGAGGTGCGCAAAGTCGATCGCGACTACTTCCAGTTCGGCTACGACTTCAGCGTGCTGCACACGCGCCGCGACGTCGTGCTCGACGTGACGCTCGCGCTCGCTCCCGCCGACCCGGACGAGCTGCAGCGCCGGATCGAGGCCAACGCGGCGTGGCGACACGAAAAGCACCCGCCCGAAGCCGTGCGCATGAGTGCCGGCAGCATCTTCCGCAAGATCGCCGACCTCGGCGCCGGGCGGCTGATCGACGAATGCGGCTTGAAGGGCGCCCGCGTCGGCGGCGCCGAAGTCTCGCATCGCCACGCCAACTACATCCTCAACGTCGATCGTGCCACCGCAGCCGATGTGCGCAACCTGATCTCGCACGTGCAGGCCGAGGTGCTCGCCGGCACAGGGCAGCAGCTCGAGCCCGAGATCAGCTTCGTCGGCCAGTTCGCTCAGCCGAGCAGCAGTCCCAGCAGTCGCAGCGCTGCGTCGTAGGCCTGCGGCTGCTCGCTCTGCCGCGGCCCCGCCACGTTCAGCGCCGGACTTGGCCCAAGCGCCGACAGCAGGCGCTCGATGGCGGCGCGCGCAGAGTCCCGATCGAGGTCGCTCGCGTCGAGGCGCAGCAGCGGACGTTCCAGCTCGGCCGCCGCCGTCTCCGTCGTGGCCGTGCCCGGCGACACGCGCCCGCCGCCGCCGAACGCGACGATCAGCGTCGCGTCGCTGTCGCGCACGTTCCAGCGAGTGCGCTGCTCGGGGTCCGCGCTCGGCGTCTCGCGCAGGCGCGGATAGGCGCCGAGCAGGCCCGGCGGCACAGGGTGATCCTCGGCCCACCCGCCGCGCGGGCACCAGCCCGCGTAGGGGATGTCGTGTGCGATCGCGAAGTCGAGCGCCGCGCGGTCGACGCCCGTCTGCCCGCCCGAGACGATGCGACCAGGCCGCCGCGAGCCGGCTTGCCCACGATGCGTCACTGCTCAGCGCGCGAGGGTGAAGCTCTTCGCCGCCGTGATCGGGCGCTTTGCGCTCGGCGTGAAAGTGCCCCGCGCCAGCAGGGCGATCCGCCTACGGTGACGCAGCAGCTTGCGGCCCCTGCCCGTGAGGTTCAGCACGACCACCTTGGTGCCCGCCGTGCGAAACGTCGCGTGGCCGGCGGCGAACAGCACAGGCGCCGTGCTGCTCGGGGCCCGAGCGCCGGGCGGCACGTAGTACCAGGCGATCGCCAGCGTTCCCGCCGTCAGCGCCGTGAAGCCGTAGGAGTAGCGCTTGCGCTTGCGCAGGCTCGCGATCCGCACCTGACGTCCTTTGATCCCGAGCTGCTGGCGCAGGCTCTGGCGGATCTGCGCTTCCGTCAGCGCCGTCGAGAGGAACGCGCGCACAGGGGTCGCCGCAGCGGTGCTCAGCAGGATCGGCGCGCTCGTCGCGCTCACGCCGAAGACGTCGGTTACTCCCAGCACGACCGTGCTCGTGCCGGGCGCAGAAGGCGTCCCCGAGATCTGCCCGCTCGCCGGGTCGATCGAGAGGCCAGGCGGGAGGCCGCTGGCGCTCCACGCGTAACCACCTGCTCCGCCCGCCGCCGCAGCGTACGTCGTGTACGGCACGCCGACCTGTCCGAGCGGAAGCGAGCTGGAGAGCACCGCCAGGTCGGCCGCCTGCGCCAACGTGAAGTCGGCCGTCGCCCCGCGTGCGACCGTGTCGATCGTCGTGCCCGCCGGCAGCGCGACCGGCGCCGGCGTCGGGTTCGCGTTCGCCGTGCCGCTGCTCGCGGCGCGTCCGAGCTGGCCGTCGAGGTTGGAGCCGAACGAGTACAGCTGGCCGCTCGCCGTGATCGCCAGGCTGTGCGCGCCGCCCGCCGCCAGCCCGACCGCCGGGCCACTCGCCCCCGACAGCGAGACCGCGAGCGGCGTCGCGTTGGCCGTTTCGCCGCCCGCGCCCGCCGCGCTTCCCAGCTGGCCGTCCGTGTTGCGCCCGAACGCGTAGATCAGCCCGCTCGCCGTCAGCGCGAGGCTGTGAAAGCCACCAGCCGCGATCGACTTCACCGGCCCCGCCGAAGCCGGCAGGCTGACCGGCGCCGGCGTCGGGTTCGGGACCGGCGTTTCCACATTCGCCGCTCGTCCGAGCTCGCCGTAGCGGTTGCCGCCGAACGCGTAGAGCTGTCCCGTCGAGGTCAGCGCGAGGCTCTGTTCGATGCCCGCCGCGATCTGCACGACCTGGCCGCTTGCGCCCGGCAGCGTGACCGGCGCCGGTGTCGGGTTGGGGATCGGGGTGCCCGCGTTCGCCGCGCTGCCGAGCTCGCCGTAGCGGTTGCCGCCGAACGCGTAGAGCTGTCCCGTCGAGGTCAGCGCGAGGCTCTGTTCCGCGCCCGCCGCGATCTGCACGACCTGGCCGCTCGCCCCCGGAAGGCTGATCCGTTCGGGCACCCGATTGGCGTTTTCCGTGCCGCTGTTCGCTGCGCGGCCGAGCTGTCCGAACTGGTTCTCGCCGAACGTGTACAGCTCGCCCGTCGAGGTCAGCACGAGGCTGTGCGTGGCGCCCGCAGCGAGCGCTGCGACGCGACCGACCGCGCCCGGCAGGGTGAGCGGCACCGGCGCCGGGTTGGCCCCCGGCGCGCCGCTGCCGCTCGCCACGCCGAGCTGTCCCCACCGGTTGCTGCCGAACGCGTAGAGCTGGTCCGAGGCGCTCAGCGCCAGCGTGAAGCGGGCGCCTGCGGCCGTCTGCACGACCGGCCCGCTCGCCGCCGGCAGCGTTATCAGCGCCGGCGTCGGGTTCGCCGTTTCGCTGCCGTTGCCCACCGTGCTCGCGAGCTGCCCGGCCGAGTTTTCGCCGAAGCCGTAGAGCTGCCCGGCCGCGGCCGATGCGCCGCTCGCCGCAACGAGCGCCAACGCCAGCGCCAGCAACGGCACCGCCGCAAGCCTGCCGGTCGTCGCGAGTCCTCGCATCCGATGCGCGATCGCCACGGCCGTCCGGCTACTCCTCGGGCGTCTCCGAGGCGGCCACCACGAAGACGATGTGACGGCGCGCGAGCGTGAGGAACGGATGCAGCTCGCGCGGGCCACCCTCCAGCGCCTCGACCGTCGCCTCGGTCAGCGTGATGAAGTCCCGCTCGGAGGCGTTGAGCACGTCTGAGACGCGGCTGCGGTAGCCGTCGCGCGCGAGCGTGATGTAGCCCTCGATGCGCTGGCGCTCGGTCTCGACGCGGATCCGCTCGCGGCGGTGGTCCATGCTCGGCTGGTCGTCCTTCCAGATCTCCTCGGTCGGCATCTGCCCATTATCGCGTCACGGCGTACGTGCGCGTCGTCGTCGTCCTGCGCCCCGTCGGCCCCGCTGCGACGATGCGCACCCGGGCGGTCATCGCGCGGTGCCGGCCGAGCGCACGTTGCAGGCGGCGAAGCCCCCCGGCGCCCAGCCTCAGCCGCACGTGGCCGGCCTTCGCCCGCGGCAGCGAGCGCGCCACCGCGCCCAGCGCCACCGATCCGCGCCGCCCCGCCGGCGAGAGCGTGCCGCTGACGAGCACCTTGCAGCCGCGTTCGCAGCTCACGCTGAGCGCGAGCGCGCGGCGCGCGAGCACACCGCTCGAGCGCGGCAGTCCGATGCGCAGCACCGGCGCCACGTCGAGCGGCGGCGGCCAGCTGCCCGTCGCCAGGCAACCCGTCGCGACCGGGCTCACCGGGTTGAAGCGCTCGACGCGGTTGTTGTTCGTGTCCGCCACGTACACGCTGCCGGCGCAGTCGATCGCGATCGCCGACGGCTGGGAGAAGTCGCCCAGGCCCGTGCCGCGCAGGCCCCACTTGGCGAGAAAGTGCCCCTCCGCGTCGAACTGCTGCACGCGGTTGTTTTCGCCGTCCAACGCGTACACGTCGCCGGCGCCGTCCACGGCCACGCCCGCCGGCGCGTGGAAGCGCCCGTTGGCGATGCCGCGCGAGCCCCACTGACGCAGCACGTTGCCGTTCGCGTCGAGCTTGACGATGCGGTCGTTGCCCTTGTCCGCCACGTAGACGACTTCTTCGCCTGCCGCCACGCTCGAGATAGCCACGCCCGAGGGATGGTTGAAGGAGCCCGGTGCGCTGCCCGCCACGCCGTTGCCGCCGCCCGCGCCCCAGCGCGCGAGCACCGTCCCTTCCGGGTCGTACACGAGCACGCGGTTGTGCCCGGCGTCGGCCACGTACGTGCGCCCTGACCGCGGCGCGACCGCGACCGCCGCCACGCCGTTGACCTGCGCCCCGCCGAGGGCATTCGGTCCGGCCAGTTCCGAGAGGAACGTGCCGTCGCCCCACATGCGGACGATCCGTTCGTTGCCCTGGTCGGCCACGTAGACCGAGCCTCGCGGGTCGATGCCGATGCCCGTCGGCTTGAAGAAGTTCGAGCGGTGACCGCCGGCCACCGTCCACTGCCCCGCGAACGTGTCTGTCAGCGGCGCGAATAGCTCCACCCGATTGCCGACCGTGTCCGACACGAGCAGGCCGCCGCTCGGGTCGAGCGCCAGCCCGCGCGGGCCTGTCAGCTGGCCCGGCCCTCGCGCCGAGATGCCGATCGTGTGCAGGAAGCGGCCTTCGGGGCCGTACACCTCGACGCGGTCGTTGGCCGTGTTCGCCACGTAGTTGTCGCCCGCCGGGTCGCTCGCGATCGCGCGTGGGAACGCCAGCTGGCCCGGTTTCGTGCCATAGCCGCCCCATGCGCCGAGGAAGCCCAGTTCCGGGCTGAGCTTGACCACGCGGTGGCCGAGGTCGTCGGCCACGTAGACGTTGCCCGCCGCGTCGAGCGCCACGCCGTA
>DATINR010000106.1:0-3939 GCA_035473995.1 Solirubrobacteraceae bacterium | reverse complement strand
CGGAGCGCGCACAGCGCGGCCTGGGCGTGTCGGTGTGCCTGCCGGCGCGCGAATGCGCGGCGACGGTCGGCGAGATCGTGGGACGGCTGACGGCGCTGCGCGAGGCGGGCGCGATCGACGCGATCGTGGTCGTCGACGCGGACTCGCCGGACGGCACGGCGCAGGTGGCCGAGCAGGCGGGCGCGGAGGTCTGGCAGGAGGCGGAGCTGCTGCCGTCGTTCGGCGCGGTGCAGGGCAAGGGCGATGCGATGTGGCGCGCGCTCTCGCGCCTGGAGACGGAGCTGGTGTGCTTCCTCGACGCCGACACGGAGGGCTTCTCGGCGCACTTCGCGACGGGCCTGTTGGGACCGCTCGTGTGCGAGCCGGACGTATCCTTCGTGAAGGGCTTCTACCGGCGGCCGTCGGAGGGGGCGAGCGCGGCCGATGTCGCGGCGGGCGAAGGCGGCGGGCGCGTCAACCACCTGATGGCGCGCCCGGCGCTGGCGCTGCTCTACCCCGAGCTCGCCGAGATCCGCCAGCCGCTGGCGGGCGATGTGGCGGCGCGCAGCGAGCTGCTGCGCCGCCTGCCGTTCGCGACCGGCTACGGCGTGGAGACGGCGATGCTGATCGACGCGTGGCGCGAGCTGGGCGTGGAGGGGATCGCGCAGGTCGACCTCGACGAGCACCGCAACCGCCACCAGCCGCTGTCGGCGCTGCAGCCGATGGCGCTGACGGTGCTGGCGACGGCGCTGAGTCGCGCCCAGCAGGACGGACGCGCGACGCTCTCAGCGCCGGCGGACGCGCTCGGCCACGCGCCGCTCGAACGTCCGCCGCTGGCGAGCCTCGCCGAGACGAGGCGATGACGGTGCGCGCGCTGTACGTGGACCTCGACGGCACGCTGCTGGGGCGCGGCGCGTCGCTGCTGCACGACGGCGAGGGGGCGGTCACGCTCGACGGCGTGCGCGCGGTGCAGGCGTGCCTGCGGGCGGACGTGGAGGTGGTGCTGATGTCGGGCCGCCGCCGGGCGCAGGTGCTCGAGGACGCGCGCCTGCTCGGCCAGGCGTCGTTCATCTACGAGGCCGGCGCGTGCGTGGTGCTCGAAGGCGAGGAGCATTGGCTGACGGGCGACCTGATGCCGGGCGAGCTGACGATCGCCGAGCAGATCGAGCAGTCGGGCGCGCCGGCGATGCTGCTCGAGCACTACGCGGGGCGGCTGGAGTACCACGAGCCGTGGCACGTCGATCGCGAGGTCTCCCACCTGTTCCGCGGGCTGATCGACTCGCTCGAGGCGGATGCGCTGCTGGCGGAGCGCGGGCACGCGAACCTGCGCCTGCTCGACAACGGCGTCGTCAACCGCCGCTCGCCGGCGCTGGCGGAGCTGGACCACGTGCGCGGCTACCACCTGGTGCCGAAGAGCGCGTCGAAGGCCTCGGCGGTGGCGTTTCACCGCCAGGCGCGCGGTTACGCGCGCGAGCAGGTCTTCGGCGCGGGCGACTCGCGCGAGGACCTCGCCTGCGCGGAGCACGTACACGAGTTCTGGATGGTCGCCAACGCGGTCGCGCGCGACCCATCGCTGCGCGCGGACGTGGCACGTTACGAGAACGTGCGCATCGCCGAGTCGGGCCACGGCGCGGGCGTCTACGAAGCGGTCGTGAGCACGCTGATGCAGGGCTGACCGGCGCTGGCCGGCGCTGGTCTGGCGCTGAGGCGTCAGCGCTCGATGATGCCGGCGCGCTTCTCCTCCTCGTAGAGCCGCTCGACGACGAACTCCTTGAGCAGCGTCTGGTAGCCGGCGTTGCGCAACGCCGCCAGAGCCTTCAGACGTTCGAGCGTGAAGCGGTCGAGGCGCAGCGCGATCGACGTCGTCCGGCCCGGTCGCACCAGGTCCTGCATCCGCAGGATGCGTTCCCGCCGGGCATGTTGCGCGAGGAAGCTGTCGGGGTCGAGCGAGAGCCCGCGGGTGATGTCGATGTCCTTGTTGGCGCGCGGCAAGTCGGGCTCCGGAGAGGAGGTGATGGTCGAATAACGGGTTGCGGTAGCAATGGTATGTACGTCCTTGGGACGAAACGCTCGCGCATGCACCGCCGAGCGCGCGAACAAGGCAGCACGTATATGCAATAGCTATCAATGAATTAATTAATTAGATGACACCCCGAGCCCCTCGGCCCAGATCCCGCCGAGGGCTCAGCCGGCGCCTTTGGCGATCCGTCGCCACAGCCTGCGCCAGAAGCCGGGCTGCGGGCGACGGCGCCAGCGGGCGGGAGGGGGCACGGTGGCGCGCACGAGCGCGACCCATTCGTCGAGCGGCAGCTCGCCGGCGATCAGGCGGCCGAGCGCGCCGGTGACGGGGGCGCCGACGCCCGCGCGCTCGAGCGCGCGGGCGAGCAGCGGGACGGACTCGAGCGCCTCGACGGCCTGGCCGACGCGCGCGGGGATCTCGGCGGCGGGCACGCCCGCGGCGAGCAGCTCGCCGGCGCGGCGGTTGCGGCTCTCGCGCGCGAGCGCCGTCGCGACGAGGTCACCTGCGCCGGCCAGCCCGATCATCGACTCCGGCCGCGCGCCGAGCCCCTCGGCGTAGCGCCAGACCTCGGCGAAGATGTGCCCGGCGGCGGCGCCCGCCGCGTTCAGCCCCTGCGCCTCGGTCGCCCCTGCGGCAAGCGCCGCTGCGTTCTTCGCGGCCCCGGCGAGCTCGACGCCGACGGGGTCGTTGGACTGCTCGCAGACGACGCCCGCGCGCGTGAAGACCTGCGCGAGCGCGTGCGCCAGCTCCTCGTCGCTGGAGGCCGCGACGAGCCCGGCGCCCGAATGGACCATCTCCTGCGCGTGCGCCGGGCCGCCGACGCAGGCGACGCGCTCCGGGCCGAACGTGGCGCTGAGCACGACCGTCGGCGGCGTGCCGTCGGGCGGCACGAGGCCCTTGGCGACAGACACGACGGCCGCGCGCCGGCCGAGCCCGGCCGCGCCGAGCGTGGCGATCACCTCGCCGAGGCCGCGCGAGGGCACGGCCAGGAACACGTAGTCGGCGCGCTCGACGCCGGCCGAGGCGGGCTCGATGCGCAGCCCGGCGGGCAGCTCGACGCCGGGCAGGTAGATCTCGTTGCGGCGCTCCGACTCGAGCGTCGCGGCCTGCCCGGCCGTGCGCGTCTGCAGCGTCGTGCGCAGCCCGGCGCGCACGAGCAGCACGGCCAGTGCCGTGCCGAACGAGCCGGCGCCGATGACCGTCGCGCGGCGGGCGCCGGGCGAGGGGAGCGAGCGCGCGCGCGGCCCGCGAGCGGCAGCGCTCGGAGTAGGCTCGGGCTCGGTCATCTGATGAGCGAGCCTAGCGATCGACACGAGCGCGCCACGCAGTGGCGCAACTGGACCGGCGATCAGCGCTGCACGCCCGCCGTGCGCGAGCGCCCGGGCTCTGAGGGAGAGCTCTCTGCCGCGCTCGCACGGGCCGGCGCGGGCGGCTCGCGCGTGCGCGCCGTCGGCGCGGGTCACTCGTTCAGCGAGATCGCCTGCAGCGAGGACACGCTGCTCTCGCTCGAGCGGATGAGCGGCGTGCTCGACGTCGACCGTGCGAGCGGGCTCGTGCGCGTGCAGGCGGGCATCACGATCAACGCGCTCAGCAGGCAGCTCGACGCCCACGGCCTGGCGATGGAGAACCTCGGCGACATCGACGTGCAGAGCATCGCCGGGGCGATCTCGACGGCCACGCACGGCACGGGCGCGCGGCTGCGCAACATCTCCTCGCAGGTCGCCGCGCTGAAGCTCGTGCTCGCCGACGGCTCGGCGATCGAGTGCGATGGCGAGCGCGAGCCGGAGGTGTTCGCGGCGGCGCGCGTCGGCCTCGGCGCGCTGGGCGTCGTCGCCGAGGTCACGCTGCGTTGCGTGCCGGCATTCACGCTGCGCGGGATCGACGAGCCGGCGCCGCTGGCGCAGACGCTCGAGCGCTTCGAGGCGCTGGCGCTGGGCAAC
>DATINR010000105.1:0-26286 GCA_035473995.1 Solirubrobacteraceae bacterium | reverse complement strand
CACCAGTCGCCGCTGTATCCCGGCAGCGGGCCGCTCAGCGACGTCGGCTCGGGCGCGGGCGAGGGCTACACGCTCAACCTGCCCGTCCCGCCCGGATCGGGCGAGGAGCTGTGGCTGTCGCTGGTCGAGCACGTCGTGATCCCGGCGGCGCGCGCCTTCGCGCCCGACCTCGTGCTCGTCTCGGCGGGCTTCGACGCGCACCGCGCCGACCCGCTCGCCGAATGCCGCCTGGAGACGAGCTCCTTCGGCGAGCTCGCGCGCTACGTAGGCGAGCTCGCGCGTGCGTGCGGGGTGCCGCTCGGCATCGTGCTCGAGGGCGGCTACGAACCGGTCTCGCTCGCGCAGTCCGTGCGCGAGACGATGCTCGCGCTCGGCGACGATCGACCGCCGCGCGGGGCCTCGGCCGAGCTCCCCGAGACGCGCCTGGCCGTCGCCCAGCTGCAGCCGTTTTGGGCGCTCTGAGCGAGATTCGAGCGTCCCATAGCTGGAACTCGCCGGTATGTTCGGATCAGCCGCGTGCGAGTGGGATGCGCGCACCGATGCAAGGAGGCCGCAATGAGATCTGCAGCAACCGCCGTCACGATGCTCGTCGCCGCGATCCTCGCCATGGCTGCGCCGGCGCAGGGCGCGACCAACCCGATTGTCCAGGTGGGCCCCAAGCTGACCGCGAGCGGCGAGCTCGGTGCAGGCGCGTTCGGCTCGAGCGTCGCCGTCTCCAGCGACGGCACGACCGCCGTGATCGGCTCGCCGAGCGACAACGCCGGCGCCGGCGCCGCATTCGTCTTCGTCCGCTCCGGCTCGACGTGGACCCAGCAGGCCGAGCTCACCGGGGCCGGCGAGTCGGGCAAAGGCAACTTCGGCGCCGCCGTCGCGATCTCCGCCAAGGGTGACGAGGTCCTCGTCGGCGCCCCGTCCGACGAAGCCGGCAAGGGCGCAGCGTGGTCTTTCACGCGCTCGGGCACGAGCTGGACGCAGCTCGGCGCAACGCTCGCCGGCTCTGCGGAAGAAGGCGAATACGGCTCGGCCGTCGCGCTCTCGGCGAACGGGAAGACGGCGCTCGTCGGCGAACCGAGCGACGAATTCGGAGCGGCCTGGGTGCTGAAGCGCTCGGCGTCCGGCTTCGCGGCGCCCGGGCACGAGCTGACCGGCGGAGGCTTCGAATCGGGCTGCAAGTGCGGCGTCAACTTCGGCGCGAGCGTCGCGCTGTCGGCCGACGGGCGCACGGCTCTGATCGGCGGTCCCGCCAACCCCGCGGCCGAGGAAACCGGGCAGGAGCGCGGCACCGCCTGGGTGTTCGTCCACGCCGGCGGCCGGAGCCAGCAGGGCGGCCGGCTGCTGTCCGGCGCCGGTGCCCGCGTGGCGCTGTCCGCGGACGGCGGCACGGCGCTGCTCAACGAGCACGGCTACAAATCGTTCCTGTACACCCGCTCGGGCTCCACCTGGTCGTTCTCGACGGCGCTGGAAGGCGGCGAACGGAATCTCGGCTGCGCCTGCCTGCCCTCGGTCCCGGCGAGCGTCGCGCTGTCGAGCGCGGGCGACATCGCGCTGATCGGCTACTCGCTGGACGGGCAGGAATTCCCCAAAGGCGGCACCGGCGCGGCGTGGACGTTCGCCCGCTCCGGCGAAAGCTGGTCGCAGGTCGGCCCGAAGCTGCTGCCCGGCGAAGAGCTGGGCTTTGGCGAATTCGGCAGCGCCGTCGGGCTCTCCGACGACGGCCTGCGTGCGCTGATCGGAGGCTTCAAAGACAACGCCGGCGTCGGTGCGGCCTGGTACTTCGCGAGCCCCACCGCGCCCGTCGTCAGCGGGCTCTCTCCGCGTCACGGGCCAGCAGCCGGCGGCACCAGCGTGACGATCTCCGGCAGCGGCTTCACCGGTGCGAGCGCCGTCGCCTTCGGCGCGACCTCCGCCGTGTTCAAAGTCGAATCGGACTCGTCGATCGTCGCAGTCGCGCCGCCCGGCGCAGTCGGCAAAGTCGACGTCGAGGTGACGACGCCGTACGGCACGAGCGCCGTCACTACGCAAGACCGCTTCACCTACAGGGCGCACTGACCACACGCGACGCATCCCCGGCGCGGCGAGCTCCCGCGCCGGGGTGCGGCGCGACGCGGCGACGCGCGTAGGATGGTCTCGTGGCCGACGAGTCCCAAGAGCCGCAGCCGCAGGGCGAGAGCCGCCGCGACGTGAGTCGCGACGAGGCCTCTCGCGCAGACGCCGAACGCAGCGGCACCAACCGCAGCGACGCGCACCCGCCGATGCCGCGCGACAAGCGCGGCTGGCAGGTCTCGCCGGCGCCCGATGGGCGCGGCATGCCCGAGCAGACGCCGAGCGGGCCGCCCGTCCACCGCCGCCCGACGTTCCTCTGGTTCGTGCTCGTGCTGGTGGCGATCAACTGGCTGACGCTGCTGCTGTTCCAGCCGAAAACCGGCGAACAGCGCGTCACGGTGCCGTTCAACCCGTACTTCCTGACGCAGGTCCAGGGCGGCGAGGTCAAATCGATCTCGACCAAGGGCGACACGATCCAGGGCACGTTCAAGGCGAAGCTGCGCTACCCCCCGAGCGACAAGAAGGCCACCCCGACGAAGCAGTTCGCCACCGAGATCCCGACCTTCTGGAACGACGAACAGCTGACGAAGCTGCTCAAAGAAAAGAACGTCGAGATCAACGCCAAGCCGACGACCGAAAGCAAATCGATCCTCGCCGAGCTGCTGCTCGGCTTCGGCCCGACGCTGCTGATCGTCGGGCTGTTCGTGCTGCTCGCTCGCCGCGCCGCCAAAGCCGGTGGCGGGATGGGCGCACTCGGCAACTTCGGCAAATCGCAGGCGCGCCAGGTGGACCCCGAGAAGATCCGCGTCACCTTCGACGACGTCGCCGGAATCGACGAGGCCAAGGCCGAGCTGTCGGAGATCGTCGACTTCCTGCGCAGTCCGGAGAAGTACGGGCGCCTGGGCGGGCGCATGCCCCACGGTGTGCTGCTCTCGGGAGCGCCGGGGACGGGCAAGACGCTGCTCGCCCGCGCCGTCGCCGGCGAGGCGCATGCCGCGTTCTTCTCGATCTCCGCGTCGGAGTTCATCGAGGCGATCGTCGGCGTCGGCGCTTCGCGCGTGCGCGACCTGTTCGCCAAGGCCAAGGAGGCCGAGCCGGCGATCGTGTTCATCGACGAGCTCGACGCGATCGGCCGCTCGCGCCAGGGCTCGGTGTCGGTCACCGGCGCCAACGACGAGCGCGAGCAGACGCTCGACCAGATCCTCACCGAAATGGACGGCTTCGAGAGCTCCGAGGCAGTCGTCGTGCTGGCCGCGACCAACCGTCCCGACGTGCTCGACTCCGCGCTGCTGCGTCCCGGCCGCTTCGACCGCCGCGTCGCCGTGCAGGCGCCCGACCGCAAGGGCCGCAAGGAAATCCTCGAAGTCCACACGCGCTCGATCCCGCTCGCCGACAGCGTCGATCTCGACGCAGTCGCGGCGAGCACGCCGGGGATGGTCGGTGCCGACCTCGCCAACCTCGCCAACGAGGCCGCGCTGCTCGCCGCGCGCCGCGGCCACGAGAAGGTCGAGATGAACGACTTCACCGACTCGCTCGAGAAGATCATGCTCGGCTCGCCGCGCGGCATCCTGCTCTCGCCGGCAGACCGCGAGCGCACGGCCTATCACGAGTCCGGCCACGCACTCGTCGGCATGCTCACGCCAGGCGCCGACCCGGTGCGCAAGATCTCGATCATCCCGCGCGGCATGGCGCTGGGCGTGACGCTCTCGACGCCCGACGCGGACCGCGTGTCCTACTCGCGCGAAGACCTCGAAGCGAAGATCCGCGTCGCGCTCGGCGGGCGCGTCGCCGAGGAGGTCGTGTACGAGTCGATCACCTCCGGCGCCGAGTCCGACCTGCAGCAGCTGACGGCGATCGCGCGGCAGATGGTCGGCCGCTGGGGGATGAGCGACGCCATCGGGCCGATCACGGTGCTCCCCTCCGACGGTCAGGGGCCGCTGCTGCCCGGAGCGAGCGAGACCTCGCAGGAGACGCAGCGGATCGTCGACGAGGAGGTACGCCGTCTCGTCGAAGCCGCGCACGGCGAGGTCACGCGCCTGCTCTCAGAGCACCGCGAGCAGCTCGAGAGCCTCGCCCAGGCGCTGCTGAAGGCCGAGACGCTCGACGCACTCGACGCCTACAACGCGGCCGGCGTGCCGGCCCACTCGCTCGAGAGCGAAGAGCCGGCCGTGGCGCTGCACCCGCGCACGAGCGCTTAGCTCGAGCGATCCTTTACAATGCGGTAAAGGCATGGCTCGGATCTCCAGCAAGCATCAGGTCACGCTCCCGGTCGAGTCGCTGAAGGCGGCCGGCTTCAGCGCGGGCGACGAGGTCGCGATCGAAGCCGACGGGGCCGATCGCATCGTCGTGCGTCGTGCGTCGCGCGACATCGAGCAAGCGCTCGGGGTCTTCGACGGCGTGTACGAGCCCGGCTACCTGGAGCGTCTGCGCTCGGGCGAGCGGGCGTGAGCGGCTGCGTCCTGGACACTGATGTCGTGATCGCCGCGCTCGACCGCCGCGATCCTCATCACTCCGAGGCAGCCAAGGCGATCAAGGCGATGTCCGAGCGCGACGTGCCGTTGCTGCTGTCGCTGGTCAACTACGCCGAGACGCTCGTCAGACCTGCCGAAGACGAGAGTACGCTGCGGGCCGCGAAAACTGCCCTGACCGCTCTAGGCGTCCAACTGGTTGCACCGACCCGCGCGATCGCCGTGGATGCGGCACGGCATCGAGGGCTGAACATCAGCCTGGCCGACGGGTTCGCGCTTGCCACGGCGCAGATGCGCGGGGCGTACGTCGCGTCGTTCGATCGCCGGGTGCGGCGCGCGCTTCCCAAGGTCGGTCTGAGGCTTGCGCCGCAATTGAGTCGGGGCCGCGCGAGCTAGGCGCTGCGCCGCGTCACCCGCTCGGCCTGCTCGCGCTGGCGGCGGCTGGCGTGCTCGACGATCGCGCAGATCTCGTGCAGGTCGTCGGTCCGGTGCAGCAGCGCCAGGTCGTCCTCGCTCACGCGGCCGTCGGCGAGCGCCCGGGCGCGTAGCCACTCGAGCAGCCCGTCCCACTCCTCGGTGCCGATCAGGATCACCGGGAAATGGCGGATCGTGCCCGTCTGGATCAGCGTGAGCGCCTCGAAGCACTCGTCGAGCGTGCCGAAGCCGCCGGGCGCGATCACGAACGCGCAGGCGTAGCGCACGAACATCACCTTGCGCGCGAAGAAGTGGCCGAAGGTCAGGCCGATGTCGACGTACTCGTTGAGCTTCTGCTCGCGCGGCAGCTCGATGTTGCAGCCGACCGAGACCGCGCCCGCGTCGCGGGCGCCGCGGTTGGCCGCCTCCATCAACCCGCCGCCACCACCCGTGATGATCCCGTAGCCGGCGCGGCCGAGCTCCGCTGCGACGCCGCGCACGAGCGCGTAGTCGGGGTGCTCGCGCGGCGTCCTGGCCGAGCCGAACACGCTCACGGCGGGCGCCACCTGCGCGAGCGCGTCGAAGCCATGCGCGAACTCCGCGGCGATCTCGCGCACGCGCATCGCGTCGGCGGCGCGCACGGGAGGCGCCTCGTCGCCGAGCCACAGCAGCAGCTCCTCGTCGAGCGTGAGGCCGGCTGCGCCGGCGCCTCGCCGCTGATCGTCCGCGCTCACGTGCGAAGCGTACGCGCCGTGCGGGCTTCGCCGCCCAGCAGCAGCTCGACGCCGAGCGTGCAGACGCCGAGGCTGACGAACGCGGCGGCGACGATCGCGGTCGCCACTTCCGGCGAGAGGATGCCCTCGGCGAGCCCGAGCGAGGCCGTCGCGGCCGGCACGCCGAGCTGTGCGCAGGCCGCCAGCCCCGCCGCCGGCCTGACCCGCGCGAGCGCGGCCGCCGCCAGGTGCACCGCGACGTTCAGCACCGCCAGCGCGCCGGCCAGCGCGATCATCGCCGGGTGGCGGACGAGGCCGTCGAGGTCGAGCTGCGCTCCGAGCGTGACGAAGTACAGCGGTATGAAGAAGCCGTCCGCGACGCCGCGGATCTGCGTCGAGAGCCGTTTGGGCCCGCCGAGCAGCGCCACCGCGACGCCCGCGCCGAAGCCGGCGACGAGCACGCTCGTGCCGCTCTTTTCGGCCAGCCACGCCAGCACGAACAGGACGAGCAGGGAAAGGCGCAGGTCGAGCGCCCAGCGGCGTGACTTCGACAGCGCGCGCACTCGATCGACCCACGGCCTCCCCGCCAGCGCCCGCGCGCAGCCGAACATGGCCGCCGCGACGAGCGCGACGAGCGCGGCGCCCAGCAGCGCGTGCCCGGCCCGGCTGGGCTGCAGCACGATCGGCACCGAGACGATCGTCACGACATCGGCGATCGTCACCCAGGCGATCACGGCGAGCACGTCGCGACCGCCCGCGCGGGCCTCCTCGAACGCCGGCAGCAGCACGGCGGCGGAGCCCGACGCGAGCACGACCGCGTAGATCGCCGCGTGCGCGGTACCGGCGAGCGCCGCCGCCGCGATCCCGGCCGGCACGGCGAGCACGCCGACGATCGCCGCCAGCGTCGCGCCGCGGCGCAGCGAGGAGAACAGGCGCCGCTCGCGCAGCGGCAGGTGCATGCCGACGGTCAGCATCAGCATCGCGAAGCCGACGCTCGCGAGGAAGGCCGTGATGGGAGCCGACGGATGGACCGCGCCGAAGCCCGTCCTGCCGGCCAGCGCGCCCGCCGCCAGCTCGCCGATCGCCAGCGGCACGAACAGCCGCGGCGTGAGCGCGAGCAGCGGGCCGCCGAGGCCGGCGAGCACGATCACGAGGAGGTCTCCGAAGCTCACGCTGCCGTGAGCCTACGGCGTGGGATCATGCACCGGTGGCCGAGCCGCAGCGCCTCAGCGAGAAGCAGTACGAGAAGGAGCTTCTGCGGCTGCAGACCGAGCTCGTCTTCATGCAGGAGTGGGTCGTCGCCGAGGGACGCCGCCTGGTCGTGCTGTTCGAGGGCCGCGACACGGCCGGCAAGGGCGGCGTGATCAAGCGCATCACGACCTACCTGAACCCGCGCACGTGCCGCATCGCGGCCGTGCCGACGCCGAGCGAGCGCGAACGCACGCAGTGGTACCTCCAGCGCTACGTCTCCTATCTGCCCGCCGCCGGGGAGATCGTGCTGTTCGACCGCAGCTGGTACAACCGCGCCGGCGTCGAGCACGTGATGGGCTACTGCACCCGTGAGCAGTACGAGGAGTTCCTGCGCTTCTGCCCCTCCTTCGAGCAGTCGCTGCAGAACGAAGGGATCATGCTCGTCAAGTACTGGCTGTCGGTGTCCGACGAGGAGCAGGAGCGGCGCTTCGAGAAACGGCTGTCCGACCCGCGCAAGCGCTGGAAGTTCAGTCCCACCGACCTGCAGGCGCGCGCCCGCTGGGTCGACTACGCCGAGGCCAAGGACCGCATGTTCGCGCGCACCGACACCGAGCCGAGCCCGTGGTACGTGGTCGAGGCCGACGACAAGCGCACGGCGCGGCTGAACCTGATCAGCCACCTGCTGTCGGTCGTCCCCTACGAGCACGTGCAGCAGGGCAAGCGCATCAAGCTGCCGCCTCGTCAGCGGCGCAAGTACAAGCGCCCGCCGAAGCGCACCGAGCGCCTCGTGCCGGCGCGCTACCGGGTCGAGTGAGTCGCGACCGGCGCCGGCAGCCGGCTCGATAGGCTTGCGCGGATGCCTCCGGCACCAGCTTTCGCGCAGAAGCTCAACGAGCAGATCGCCAACGAGTTCGCCGCCCACCAGCAGTACGTGGCGTGCGCCGTCTACTACGACGCCGAGGCGCTGCCGCAGCTCGCGCGCTTCTTCTACCGCCAGGCGCTCGAGGAGCGCGAGCACGCGATGATGATGGTGCAGTTCCTGCTGGACACCGGCGCCGAGGTGACGACTCCGGGCGTCGCCGCGCCCCACTCCCGCTTCGCCAGCTTGGCCGAGCCGATCGCGCTCGCGCTCGCGCAGGAGCAGCGCGTCTCCGAGCAGATCAACCAGCTCGCCGCGACCGCGCGCGATGCCGGCGACTACTCCTCGGAGCAGTTCATGCAGTGGTTCATCAAGGAGCAGGTCGAGGAGGTGGCGACGATGAGCGACCTGCTGCGCGTCGCCGAGCGCGCCGGCGAGGATGCCTCCGCGATCGAGGAATACCTCGCGCGCGAGCTGCCCGGCGGCGAGGGCGCGGACCCGACCGCGCCCCGCCCCGCCGGCGAATGAGGACCGGCTAGAGGTGCAGCACGACGCCCTCGGCGGCGACGCTGACGGCTGAGGAGCGCCCGCCGAGGCGAGCCGCCAGCTCGTCGAGTTCGTCGTCGGTGCGGTCCAGGCGGTGGTGGAACAGCGACACCGCGCCTGCGCCGGCACGCTCGCCGAGCGCCACCGCGTAGTCGGCCGCCGCATGCCCGAAGTGGGCTTCGGCGGCGAGCTCCTCGGGCAGCAGCTGCGCGTCGTGCACGAGCAGATCCGCGTCGCGCGCGAGCTCGAGCGCGGCCGGGTGATACTCGCCGAGGCCATCCTCGCCCGGACCGAGCGCGGTCGGGTTGTGGTCGGGCATGTACGCGATCGTCGCGCCACCTGCGCTGACCCGGTAGCCGTACGTGCGCCCGCCCTTGTGCGGGACCTCGCGCGCAAGCACGCTGAAGCCCTCGACCTCGAGCTCTCCCTCCGGCAGCGTCGAGAAGCTCCACTTGCCGCACATCTGCAGCGGGCCGATCGGGAAGTACGGCGGTGACATCAGGCCGCCGAGCGCGCTCGCCGCGTCGGCGCCGTCTTCCTGCTCGGGCAGCAGCACGTCGACGCGCGTGCCGTCGCGAGCGTCCGCCGAGAAGAACGGCAAGCCCACGACGTGGTCCCAGTGCAGATGCGTGAGCAGCAGCGCACCCGCGTAGGGCGCGCCGTCGAGCAGCGAGACCGCCTGCAGCAGCCCCGTGCCGGCGTCGAGGAACAGCGTCGGCGGGCTCGCTCCGTCGTGAGCGAGCGCGAGGCACGACGTGTGCCCTCCGTAGCGGATGAAGTCCTTGCCGGCCGCGGGCAGCGAGCCACGCACGCCACAGAAGTGGACCTGCAAGTCAGCTCAACTCCGGCCGTGCCCGCCGGGCGCGCGCCCGTGGGAGAAGATCGAACGCCAGCGGCGCATCTCGTTCATTATCTGTCAAGCGTACGGCGCTGTCCAGGCGATGCGGGTTTCGGTGGCCCGGCAAACGACGTCCGCCGGGCGCTCAGACCCCGACGAGCTTGTTCATGTCGTAGTCGAAGCCCGCGCGACGCAGGTGCAGCAGCAGCTTCGGCTGCCACGTGCCGGCGAGGTCGAGGCGGACATGCGAGACGCCCTCGAGGTCGTACGGGAGTTCGACGCCGTCCTCGTAGAGCACGCACACGCGACCCGGGCTGAGCGCGGCCACGAGGAAGCCCATCTGGAAGACGACCTCCTGGTGGGCGCGCGTGGAGAAGAACGGCTCGCTGTCGGACTCCAGGCGCGGGCCGCCGACGTCGTCGGCCGTGAGCAGCACGACGGCGTAGCGCGACGCCGTCACCGGCTCGTCGAGTGCGTCGGCCAGCCGGCCGCGCTCGCCCGAGCGTTGGTTGACGATCCTGATCTCGTGCTCGCCGGCCTGTTCGAGCAGGTGCTCGACGGCTTGCTTCCAGCGTTCGTCGCGCCCGTGCGCGAGCAGCACCTGGCGCGTGCGCGCCGGCGCCGCCGCGCCGGCCGGGTCGCGCTCGGCGGGCGTCGTGCCGTTGGCGTGATGCGCCAGCTGCGAGCCGACTGGCTGCGCGGGCTCGAGCTCCGCGCCGACGCCCAGCCCGCTCCGCTCGGCGCCGTCGGGCGGGGGCTCGGCGAAGGGCCTCGCGCCGGGCGCCTCTCGCTCGGTCGAAGACTCCATCTCAGGGAGGGGAGAGGCCGGCTCGGCCGGCTCCATCGTGCCTCCGTCGAGCGCCGCCGGCTCGGCCGTCGCGCCCGCGCCCGCGCTCGCCGCGCTGCTCGCCGGCTGCGGACCGCCGGGCGTCAGCTCCGCCGCGCCGCTTGTCGGCTGCGGATCGCCGGGCACCGGCTCCGCCGCGCCGGCTGCCTGCCCGGCGCCGGCGAACGCCAGCTCGCCCTGCAGCAGCGTGAGCTGCTCGATCGCCTCCTCGACGCACTTCAAGTCGGCCGCGTACTGCTCCTGCCAGCGCTTCGGATCGTCGGGGCAGGTGACGGCGTCGAGGAAGTCGCGCGCCTCGCGGGGCCCGCCGTACATGTGCTCGAGCGCCTGCACGGTCGGATCGATCCACTGCTTGCGCGCCGACTTCCAGCTCTCGTAGTCGCTGAAGTCGCCGACGAGGCTCGCGCGCTGGACGAGCGCCTGGCCCTGTTTGATGCACTGCCCGAGCAGCTCGTGGCTGATCGGGACGGAGACCTGCAGCGTGGGCGCGGGCGTCACATCAGCCCCAGGTGCGCGGCGATGCGACGGCGCTCAAAGCCGGCAAAAGTGCACGGCCGGAACGAGCGAGCGTTGGCGGTGGGCCTGAACGAGCGCACCGGATTCGGGGCGGGCATGTCGTTGCGGAATGCCACGGCGCCGATCAGGCGGCGCGTCCTCGCGCGAGCGAGGATCGCGCTCGCGACGAGCTGCTCGTCGATCACGTATTGCGAGTCGAGCACCAGCTCTCGGATCAGTTGTGCTCGATTCATGGGCAATCTGCGCCCCTATCGGCCGCCGAGGCCCGCTGCGTTCGCCCAGCACGGTGCTCTTAGACGAGCATATGAACGGCCGGGCCCGGCTACTTGCGCTTGGACTGGTGCTCGATCACCTTGCCGAACGCCTCTTCGAGCTGCGCCGTCATGCGCAGCTTGAACAGCGCCAAGAGCGCCTCTGAGGCGAGCGGGCGCAGGGCGTCGACGCTCTCGATCAGCTCATCCCAGCCCTCCTCGGGCTGGCCGGCGCGATCGAACGGCTCCCACAGCTCGCGCAGGAACAGCTTCGTGAAGGAGCGCGCGATCGAGTCGGCGTCGTGGCTGACGCGATCGCTCAGCGAGAGCGCCGCGTGCAGCGGGATGCCGAGCGCGATCACCTGCTCGGCGGCGCGCAACAGCGCCGGGCTCGGCGCTTCGAAGCTTCCGTCGCCGAGCGGCACGATCAGTTTTAGCTTGCGCACGCGCTCGGCGTCCTTCGCGCTCAGCTCGCCGAAGCGCTTGACCAGTTCATCGGCCGTGATCACTTCCGGCTGCTCGGCCTCGAACGGTGTCGTCACGGCTCGGCGCAGGCCGAGCAGCCGTCCTGCCAGGCCGTCGGAGCCGCTCAGCAGCCGCTCGATCGCGGCGAGGTTGAAGCCGTCGGCCTGGAGGTCGAGGATCAGCCGCAGCCGCTCCACGTGCTCGGCGCTGTAGTAGCCCACGCGCGCGCGTACCTCCGGCGGCGGCAGCAAGCCGCGCGTGTGGTGGTTGCGGATGTTGCGCACCGACATCCCGACCTCGGCCGCGAGCTGCTCGATCGTCAGCTCGTTCGGCGGAGGGGAGGAGGGCGCAACGGGTGCGGCGGGGCCGGGCTTGCGCGGCGTGCCGGCGGCCGGCCGGCGCGTGCGGGCGCCGTTTCGCGGAGCCGTGCCCGGCTGCTGCTTGGGGCGTCTCGCCGTGCCTTTCGACGGTTTGCTCTCGCTCTGTGCCATACGTCACGTAACGGTACCATGTTTGATGTAACCTCAATCGAGGTAACATCGAATCACGTCATGATCTCGCTCACGGCCATCCACTTCTCCTCGCCCCGCTCACGGGACTCTTCTCCCGCCCGCCTGGAGCGAGCCGGTGGCTGAACGCGGCGCCACCCCGCTCGTCTCTCCCCGCCGCAGGCGCGCGCTGCGGCTGGTCAGCTCGTTCACCTCGCCACTTCTTCCCGACGACTACCTCGACCTCGTCAACCCGCTGTGGTCGACGCGCGAGCTGCGAGGGAGGATCGTGCGCGTCAAGCGCGAGACACCGGACGCGGTCACCGTGCTGATCAAGCCCGGCTGGGAATGGCCGGGGCACCGGCCGGGGCAGTATGTGCGCCTCGGCATCTCCGTCGACGGCGTGCACCACTGGCGCGCCTACTCGCTGACCTCCGAGCCGGGACGCCCGGACGGATTGATCTCGATCACGCCGAAGCTCGTCGAGCAGGGCAAGGTCTCGCCGTTTCTGAACGCCCGCGTCAAGCGCGGCACGATCATCCGCCTGGGGGGCGTCGAAGGCACGTTCGTGCTGCCCGAGCCGACGCCCGAGCGGCTGCTGTTCGTCAGCGCCGGCAGCGGCATCACGCCGATCGCGAGCATGCTGCGCGGGCTCGAGCGCGCCGGCGAGCTGCGCGATGTCGTGCACGTGCACTGCTCGCGCACGCGCGACGGCGTGATCTTCGCCCGCGAGCTGGCGCGTCTGCGCCTCGCGCACGGCGGCTACCGACTGCACGTGCGCCTGACGGGCACGCACGGGCGCCTCACCCCGCACGACCTGCAGGCGATCTGCCCCGACTGGCGCGAGCGCGAGACGTTCCTGTGCGGCCCGGCCGGGCTGCTGGCGACGATGGGCGAGCGCTGGCGCGAGCAGGGCGTGGCCGAGCGGCTGCACACCGAGCACTTCCAGCCCGACACGCGCGTCGGCGACGGCGAGCGCGGCTGCGGCGGCACGATCCGCCTGTGCCGCAGCGGGATCGACGCGGTCAGCGACGGCGAGCAGCCGATCCTGCTCGCCGGCGAGCAGGCGGGCGCGGAGATGCCGTTCGGCTGTCGCATGGGCATCTGCCACAGCTGCGTCGGCAAGCTGCGCTCGGGCCAGGTGCGCGACTTGCGCACCGGCCGCGTGCACGGTCAGGCCGGCGAGCTGCTGCGCACGTGTGTCAACGCGCCCGAGGGCGCCGTCGAGATCGAGCTGTGAGTAGGCAACTTCGCAGCGGTCGGTTTTCATCAATCTATTAATTAATTGAAATAAAGGACACGAAATGTCAGCCACTCTCGAGCCCCCGCAGACGATCGAGCCACAGCCCTCTCACGTTGACGCGGACGGGGCCGAGAGCCCGCTCGCGCGCCTCACGCCGGAGCAGCTGGAGCAGCTCGGCCGCGAGTTCGACGCGATTCACGACGACGTCTTCGCCGAGCTCGGCGAGAGCGACGCCCGCTACATCCGCAACACGATCCGCCTGCACCGCCAGCTCGTGCTCGCCTCGCGCCTGCTGCTGCTCGGCTCGCGCCGGCGCGAGCTGTGGCTGCTCGGCACGAGCGCTCTCTCGCTGGCCAAGATCCTCGAGAACATGGAGATCGGCCACAACGTGATGCACGGTCAGTGGGACTGGATGAACGACCCCGACATCAACTCGCAGAACTGGGATTGGGACACGGCCTCACCGGCCGACGCATGGCGCCATTCACACAACTACGAGCATCACACGTTCACCAACATCCGCGGCAAGGATCGCGACCTCGGCTACGAGATCATGCGCATCGACCCGCACCAGAAATGGCACCCCGTCTACCTGTTCCAGCCGCTCTACAACCTGCTGCTGATGGGCTTCTTCGAGTGGGGCGTGGCGCTGCACGACATGAACTTCGACGCGATCCGCTCCGGTGAGAAGTCAAAGCGCCAGGCGCGCGAGGAGCTGAAGGCGATCGGTGCCAAGGCACGGCGGCAGATCGTCAAGGACTACGTCGCCTTCCCCGCGCTGTCCGCCGCCGCCAGCGCCGCGCTTGCCGGGCGCGGGCGCAAGGCCGGTGGTGCCGATCGCGCAGGCGCCGCACGCAGCGCGTTCAAGTCGACGTTCAGAGCCAACTTCGCCTCGAACATCGTGCGCAACGTGTGGGCCTACTCGATCATCTTCTGCGGCCACTTCCCCGACCAGACCTACACCTTCTCCGAGGACGAGGTCGCCGAGGAGTCGCGCGGCGGCTGGTACGTGCGCCAGCTGCTCGGCGCCGCCAACATCGACGGCCACGCGCCCTTCCACTTCCTCAGCGGCAACCTCAGCTTCCAGGTCGAGCACCACCTGTTCCCCGACATGCCCTCCAGCCGCTACGCCGAGGTCGCCCCGCGCGTACGCGAGGTGTGCAAGCGCTACGGGCTCCCCTACAACACCGGTCCGCTGAGCAAGCAGCTCGGGACCGTGCACCGCACGATCCTGCGGCTGGCCTTCCCCGGTGGGAAGGTGCGCCCGAAGCCCGGGCCCTATTCCGGCTGAGCCTGGCCCCACAACGTCGCCACGAGCGAGCGCGGCCCGCCGTGGTCGCGGTGCTCGCACAGGTAGATGCCCTGCCACGTGCCGAGCGCCAGGCGCCCGCCCGCCACCGGGATCGTCAGCGACGGGCCGAGCAGCGATGACTTGACGTGCGCCGGCATGTCGTCTGAGCCCTCCGGCGTGTGCGTCCAGTACGGCGCGTCCGCCGGGACGGCGCTGTTGAAGAACGACTCGAAGTCCGCCCGCACTTCCGGGCTGGCGTTCTCGTTCAGCGTCAGCGAGGCCGAGGTGTGACGGATGAACAGGTGCAGCAGGCCGACCTCGACTTCCGCCAGGCGCGGCACCGCGGCCAGCACCTCGCGCGTGATCAGGTGAAAGCCGCGCGGCCGGGGATCGAGTCGTATCTCGCCCTGAGCCCACATCGTGGCAACCGTAGCGCCGGTAGCATCGTCTCCCGCGTGCCCCGCCTGCCCTACTACGACCCCGCCGACGGTCCTGCGGAGACCGCCAGGCACCTGGAGCGCACCCCGCTCTCGCTCTTGCGCATCGTCGCGCACGCGCAGAGCGCCTTCGAGCCGTGGCTGCGCTACAGCGCCGCCTTGCTGACGCGGCTGGAGCTCGACCCGCTCTCTCGCGAGCTGGCCATCCTGCAGGTGGCCCACCTCGTCGACTCGCCCTATGAGTGGTCCCAGCACGTCGCCATCGCCAAGGCCGTCGGTGCCAGCGACGCGCAGATCCTCGCGATCGAGACCGATCGCGACGCCGAGGACGCAAGCCTCACGGCTGAGCAGAAGCTGCTGCTGCGCTTCTCACGCGAGGCGATCCTCGACGGCGCCGCCTCCGAGTCCTCCGTCGCCGAGCTCTCCGCGGCGATCGGTCCGCGCCAGGTCGTCGAGCTGCTGCTCGTGCTCGGCAACTACATGGCGATCGCGCGGCTGATCGCGAGCACCGGTCTCGAGCCCGAGGAGCCGATCGTCGCCGGCGGCTCGCCCAACGGCCTGGCCGAGTAGCGGCGACGATGCAGCAGCTCACCTACACGGCGCCCGACCGGCTCGAGTGGCGTGAAGCCGAGGAGCCGCGGCTCGACTCAGACCGCGCTGCGCTCGTGCGCCCGCTGGCCGTCGCCACGTGCGACCTCGATGCGCTGATCCTCGCCGGCGAATCGCCGTTCCCGGCGCCGTTCCCGATCGGGCACGAGTGCGTCGCCGAGGTGATCGACGCCGGCGACGACGCAGGCTCGCTCGCGCCCGGGCAGCTCGTCAGCGTCCCCTTCCAGATCTCCTGCGGAGAGTGCGCCCCGTGCCTGCGCGGGCGCACCGGCAACTGCGCGAGCGTCGACTTCATGTCCACGTACGGCTTCGGCCCCGCCGTCGCGCGCTGGGGCGGCTTCCTCGCCGATGCCGTGCTCGTGCCCTACGCCGAGCACATGCTCGTGCCGCTGCCCGACGGGCTCGCCCCGGCCGCTGTGGCGAGCGCGTCGGACAACATCTCAGACGCCTGGCGCGCCGTCGCGCCGGCGCTCGCCGAGGAGCCCGGCGCGCCCGTGCTCGTCGTCGGGGGCGCCAGCTCAGGATCGATCGGGCTGTATGCCGCGGCGATCGCGCTCGCGCTGGGCGCGGCTTCGGTGACGTACGTCGACGCCGACCCCGCCAGGCGCGCCCTCGCAGAATCGCTCGGCGCCGGGACGCTCGCGCTGGCCGACGCGCCGCAGCGGCTCGGCCCGTTCCCGATCACCGTCGACTCGTGCGCCGAGCCCGACGGCCTCGCGCTCGCGCTGCGCTCGACCGCGCCCGACGGGATCTGCACGAGCACGGCGATCTACTTCGGCGAGCAGCCCGCATTGCCGCTGCTCGAGATGTACACGAAGTGCGTCACGTTCAAGACCGGCCGCGCGCACGTGCGCCCGGCGATGCCGCACGTGCTCGCGCTCGCCGCCTCCGGCGAGCTGCAGCCCGAGCGCGTGACCACGCGCACCGTCGCTTGGGGCGACGCCGTCGAGGCGCTGCTCGAGCGCGACTGGACCAAGCTCGTGATCGAGCGCTGAGATGAGCGGAGTGAGCATCGCGGAGCTCGTGCTCGCAGACGAGCCCGAGCGCTGGGCTGCGCTTGGCTTTGCCCTCGAGGGCGACACCGTGCAGCTCGGCGCCGTGCGGCTGCGGCTTGCCGGCGAGGACGCCGGCCGCGGCATCGTCGGTTGGTCGTTGCGCGGGATCGCCTCGACCGAGCTCGACGGCATGCCGACGACGAGCGCCGACGGGACCGAGACCGCCGGCGACCCGGCCGAGCACCCAAACGGGGTCGTCGCGATCGACCACGTGGTGGCGATGACGCCCGCGCTCGAGCGCACCGTGCAGGCGCTGCGGGATGCCGGTCTCGACCTGCGACGGATCCGCGAGCAGCCGACCCCTGCGGGGGCGCCGCGTCAAGCCTTCTTTCGGCTCGGCACCGAGATCCTCGAGGTCGTGCAGGAACCCGCGCAAGTCATCGCAGCGCGTGGCGACGGCGGCGCCGATCGGCCGGCGCGATTGTGGGGCCTTGCATTCGTCGCCCCCGATCTCGACCGCACCGTCGCCGCGCTCGGCGAGCATGTGGGCGAGGCGCGTGACGCGGTGCAGCCGGGGCGGCGGATCGCCACCGTCAGGCGCTCGGCCGGGCTCGCCGTGCCGGTCGCCCTGATGAGCCCGAAGGGCTAGGCGCTGCCGGCAGTCGGGGCCGGCTCGCGCCGCGCGCGCGTGTGCCCCGTTGCGATGCGCGCCGCCTCCTCGCCACCGAGGAATGGCGCCAGCGCGACGTATGTCGCCGACGGGACGAGCTCGGGCAGCTCGCGGATCTTGCCGGCCAGCGCGTAGTGCAGGCAGAGGTCGAAGATCCCGCCGGCGATCGCCTCGACCGTGACCGCCGCCGGCGTGTAGCCGCGCGTCTGCTCGAGCCCCGGCACGAGCATCTGCGCGAATGCGCCCACGCCCTCGTTGGACCGCTCCGCCGTGTGCGGCGTGGCGATCAAAGCGTCGATCAGCCCGATGTGCGCAAACGACGGCTCGCTTGCTAAGAAGCCGAACAGCGCGTCGATCCCGGCGCGCACGGCCAGGCGCCAGTCGCTCTCGGCCACGTACGCGCGTTCGACGGCCGCCAGGGCCTTGCCGTGGCCGACCTCGTAGGCGACCAGGAACGCGTCCTCCTTGTCGATGAAGTGCTCGTAGAAGGCCACCAGCGAGACCGCCGCCTGTTCGGCGATCCCTTCGACCTTGAGCGCCGCGTAGCCGTCGCGCGCGGTCAGGTTGGTCACGGCGTCGAGGATCCTCGCGCGCTGGTTCTGCACGACGAAGCTCTTCGACACGTTCTGGTCGCCGCGCGGCAGGCCGCGGCGCCCCCCGAGCAGCGAGTGGGGCGCGAGCGTGCCCGGCGCGCGACCGCCCTGCACCCTGATCGCCGCGCGTCGCCGGTTGGAGAGGGGCAGAGGCTCGTCCAGCAGCGGCGGCGGCGTCGGGTAGTAGGACGTCGCCCATTTCGCCAGATCCGGGACGAGCGCGCGCAGTTCCTCATCGTCGATCCGCGCGACCCGCCGGTAGAGCACACGGCTCAGCCCTCCCACGAGCGCCTTCAGCGTCACGTCGGAGACGACGCCACCGCCCGGCGCCAGCTCGAGCCCGTCGCGGATCACGTTCTCGAAGCGCTCCAGCGAGCGCTCGCGCCGCTCGATCCCGGCAGGTCCGACGGCCGCGATCTCGATCAGGCTCAGGCGGAGCGCGCCCGGGTTGGCGAGGGCCGCCTCGAACAGCGCGCCGATCGCCGATTCCACGCGGCCCGGCCAGCCCTCGGCGTCGCGATAGGCGACCTCGACGTGCCGCATGGCCTCGCTGGAGATCAGGTCATACGTGGCCAGCAGGCAATCCTGCTTGTTGGCGAAGTGCTCGTAGAAGGTCTTGCGCGAGACGCCCGCCTGCGCGATCACGTCGGCTACACGCGTGGCGCCGTAGCCGTCCCTGGAGACGCACTCGATCATCGCCAGCGCCAGTCGCAGGTGCTGTCGTTGACGTGACTGCTCGCGCGCCTCCGTGCTGGCGGGCTTGCGCGGGCGCTCGCGCCGGCGCATATCGTCGCCGCCGTCGCGCGCTGGTGCGTCGGGCACGGCCTTCAGCGCCTGGCGTCCGCGCGCGGGCTTGGCGGCAGCGGCGTCCGCTGCCCGCTGAGACGGGTTCGGCTCGGCTGCCATCAATCCGGCCTTGCCGACTGATTTGGATCAAGTAAATCGATCATTTGATATGTAAACAGTAGCCTACTTAGCCCTTGACATGCTCTTGCGCCTGTGCGATGTTGGGATTTCGAGAGTGACCTCCCTCGTCCGGTCACCTTGAATCAGCGCTCGACGCCGCTCCCTCCCTGGCGCGGGCGTATGTGCCGGGGGGCGTCGTGGCCTGGCTCTGGTCACGACGCCCAACGGTCAGCTTGCGTGCGCTGCACAGGTCATATTTGAGCCGATCCATCGGCGGTGTCTCCAACCCCGCTGCGCGCGGCCGCGGGCAGGGCGTAGGCTCTGGGTGCCAAGAGCCATCAGTTGCCTGATCGAAAGGACGCCGCCCATGAGCTGGGACTTCTCCACCGACCCCGACTTTCAGGAGCAGCTCGACTGGATGGACGAGCTCGTGCGGCGTGAGATCTGGCCGCTCGAGGCGATCTGGCACGAGCTCGGCCTCGACGGCCTGCGCGAGGCGATCGCGCCGCTGCAGGAGCAGGTCAAGGCCCGCGGGCTGTGGGCCGCCCACCTGCCGCCCGAGCTCGGCGGCCAGGGCATGGGCCAGGTGCGCCTCGGGCTGATGCACGAGATCCTCGGCACCTCGCCGATCGCGCCGCTTGCGTTCGGCAACGCGGCGCCCGACTCGGGCAACTCGGAGATCCTCGCGATGGCGGGCACGCCCGAGCAGAAGGACCGCTGGCTGCACCCGCTGCTCGCCGGCGACCTGCGCAGCGCCTTCAGCATGACCGAGCCGCACACGCCCGGATCCGATCCGACGCAGCTGCAGACGCGCGCCGTCCGCGATGGCGAGGAGTGGGTGATCGACGGCAAGAAGTGGTTCTCCTCGAACGGCTCGATCGCGGACTTCCTGATCGTGATGGCCGTGACCGATCCCGACGCGCGCGGTCCGCAGCGCGCTTCGATGTTCATCGTCCCCGTCGACACGCCCGGCGTCGAGGTCGTGCGCGACGTGCCCACGATGGAGCATCCGTGGGAGTCATTCGGCGCCTACGGCGGCCATTCGGAAATCCTCTACGAGAACGTTCGCCTGCCGGCCGACGCGCTGCTCGGCGGCGTCGGCGACGGCTTCATGCTGGCGCAGCAGCGGCTCGGGCCCGGGCGCATCCACCACTGCATGCGCTGGCTCGGCGTGGCGCGCCGCGCCTTCGACATGATGTGCGAGCGCGCCACCTACCGCCAGGCGCACGGCTCGCTGCTCTCCGAGAAGCAGACCGTGCAGAACTGGATCGCCGACAGCGCCGCCGAGATGCAGGCGGCGCGGCTGATGACGCTGCACGCCGCGTGGGTGATGGACACGCAGGGCGCCCGCGCTGCGATGGTCGACATCGCGCTGATCAAGTTCTACGGCGCCAAGGTGCTGCACGACGTCGTCGACCGCGCGCTGCAGACGCACGGCTCGCTCGGCTACTCGACCGACCTGCCGCTCGAGCAGATGTACCGCTTCGCGCGCGCCGCCCGCATCTACGACGGACCCGACGAGGTCCACCGGCAGACCGTCGCCCGGCGCATCCTGCACGGCTACTCCCCGCCGCCCCACGAAGTCCCCAGCGAACACCTCCCCACCCGCCGAGCCGAGTCACGCGAGCGCTTCGCCGATCTGCTCGGCACCCTAACGGCAAACGACTAACGCGGCTGGTTGAGGTTCCACTCGACCCAGGCGAGCCCGGTGCGCCCGTCCGCGCACCGCACCCCGCACATCGCCCGGGCGAAGTGCGACACGCGCCCGTCCTCTGCAACCAGCCGAAGCGGCGCGTGCGCGAGCGGGCGCAGCTCGAGGTCGAGCTCGACCGGGTCGAGCAGCAGCCGTGCGTCGTCGATCAGGCAATCGGTGCGCAACGTCTCATCCGCCGTCACGCCCGTCAGCTCGATCAGCGGCGAACCCGGCTGCTGGGCGTAGCCGGCGCCGAGCGTCGGCATGCCGGGCAGCCGTAGCTCGACCGCGTGCAGATGCGCGCCGTCGTCGAGGTGAGCAGCGCTCCACACCCAGTCCATCGACCACCAGTCGCGTGTGCCCCACGAGTGGTCGCGCTGCCCGGCGGCGCCGTCGAGCTCGAGCAGCTGATCACCGACGCGGATCGTCCCGGACACCTTGCACGGGATCTCATAGCGCGTCGTCAGTCGGTAGGCGTAGGGGTCTGCGGCCGTGTGCCAGGCGAGGTCGAGCTCGAGCCGCTCCTCGCGCCCCGGCTCGCCGCGCAAGATCGCCGACGGATCGTCGTGGGCCTCGGCGAGCGCCTGCAGCGTGACCTCGAAGTGCTCGAGCTCCTCGATGCAGCGGTGCTCGGCATGCAGTGCCTCGGTGTCCAGCGAGAGATCGTCGCCGACCGGCAGCGGCGCGGCGAAGTCGATCGCGGCGACCGTCGCGCGGTCGGGGCCGCAGACGAGCGCCGTGTACCAGCAGACGCCGAGGTTCGGGTAGCGCCCGACACGGACCCACGCGCCGACGCTGCCGTCGGGCGCGATCGCGTCGAAGTACCAGCTCTCGTTCCACAGCGGCTCCGGTCCTGGCTCGTGGCGCGCCTCATCCGTCGCCGCCGGACGCAGCGGCGCCGCCGGCGCGCTGTGCGCGTCGGGCAGCAGCTCCTCGGCGTCGAGCTCGAGCACATGCCGAGCGTGGCGTGAGAGCATCGCCATGAACATGTCGTCGCCCCGCTCCGTCCGCTCGACGAGCATCGGCGCGAGGATCGCCATCAGCACGCCCGCGAACGTGTGCCGGCGGTACTCCTCCCAGCACGTCTCCCACGAGAGCCCCTGGACTCCCTGGGCGAGCAGCGCCTCGTGATACTCGCCGAGCAGCTCGCGCTCGTGGCGGGCGCGGTCCTCGGGAAGCAGGCCGCCGCCGAGGAAGTAGGCGGCGTCGGCCAGCGCGCCGCCCCAGCCGACCGTCTGCCAATCGACGACCGTCAGCGGCCTGGCCGAGCCCGGCTCGCCGAACAGCAGGTTGTCCAGGCGGAAGTCGCCGTGCACCAGCCCCTGCGGTCCGCGCCGGTCGGCCAGCCACGCGTCCAGGCGCTCGACGAAGCGCTCGCTCAGCGCCGCGTGCTCGGGCGCGACGCGCTCGCCGTAGCGCTCGAGGAAGCCCGGCAGCAGCTGCGCGACGAGCGCCTGGTTGACCGGACTCGGGCGGTTCAGCCAGTCGCTGCCCGCGAGCGCCGCGTCGCCGAGCACTGGCGCGTGCAGGCGCGCCAGTGCGTGCATCGCCAGGCGGGCTTGCGCCACGCTGCAGCCCGCGATCTGATCGCCCGGCTGCGCGCCCGCGGCGTCCTCGAGCAGCAGCGTGAACCAGCCCTCGGACTCGTCGAACAGCGCCAGCGCGCAGCTCGGCAGCGGTCCGCCGATGCGTGGCGCCAGCTCGTCGTAGAAGCGCACCTCGCGCGCGTAGATCCCGAGCCCGACGCCGGTCGCCCGGCTGGCCGTGTCGCGTGCGGCGAGCTTCAGCACGATCGTCGCCGGGCCGGGCCCCGCAGCGGGCTCGCGGCTGCTCGCCGCGACGGGGCCGGTGTCGGCGTAGGCGAGCGTCACGCGATGGCTCTCGCTCATCTGGCCCGTGCCGATCGGCTCAGTCGAGAACGACTCGATCGGACCCGTGCCGAGCGCGGCCTGAAGCCAACCGGCGTCGAGCTCGTCCAGCGTGCGGATGATCCTGCTCGCCTCCCCAGGCATGGCGCTCAGCGTAGTGCGCTTGCGCCGGCGCTCCGGAGCGGCCCTCGCCGGTCACACGGGCGTCGTCGAGCAGAGACGCTGCGGGAGGCGTCCCGGTAGCGTCCCGTCCGACCAAGCCGAGGAGGATGCGCCGTGACCGATCTGACGCCGATGCAGGAGCAGCTCTGCGAGGACTCCCGCTGGGACTTCTCCAAGCTGCGCGCGCTGTACATCAACTGCACGCTGAAGCGCTCGCCGGAGGTCTCCAACACTCGAGCCCTGGCCGACCGCTCGATCGCGATCATGGAGCGCAACGGCGTCTCCGTCGAGGTCGTGCGCGCGATCGACCACGACATCGCCACGGGCGTGCAGGCGGACATGACCGAGCACGGCTGGGAGCGCGACGGCTGGCCGGAGATCTACGAGCAGGTGCTCGCGGCCGACATCCTCGTCCTGCTCAGCCCGATCTGGCTGGGCGAGAAATCGTCGGTCTGCACGCAGGTCATCGAGCGGCTCTACGGCAACAGCCACGTGCTCAACGAGAACGGGCAGTACGCCTACTACGGCCGCGTCGGCGGCTGCTTGATCACGGGCAACGAGGACGGAGCCAAGCACTGCGCGATGAACATCCTCTACTCGCTGCAGCATCTCGGCTACACGATTCCCCCGCAGGCGGACTCTGGCTGGCTGGGCGAGGTCGGGCCGGGTCCGAGCTATCTCGACGAGGGCTCGGGCGGCCCCGAGAACGACTTCACCAACCGCAACACGACGTTCATGACGTGGAACCTGCTGCACGTGGCGCGCCTGCTGAAGGACGCCGGCGGCATCCCGGCCCACGGCAACCAGCGCACCGCCTGGGATGCCGGCTGCCGCTTCGACTACCCGAACCCCGACTATCGCTGAGCGGGGGCCGGCGAGAGCGATGCAGCGTCTTGCGTTCGTGACATCAGCCACGAACGCCCCCCAGATCGACTCTTAGCGGATTCTCACACGATCCTCAGTTTCGTCTGATGTCCGCGGGGAACACTGTCGAACATGACGACACTAACCACCATCATCATCGCCAACGTGGCGCTCGACGTTGCGCTGCTCGGCCTGCTGGCCTTCGTCATGACGCGCGCCGGCAAGCTCGAGCCGCACCGCCCCGGCGTCACCGGCAACGCCTGGCAGCTGCGACGCCCGCTGCGCCACCGCGCCCAGGAGCGCGCTCGCGAGGAGCGCACTACGCGCCGCCTCGCCGCCGCTCTCGACTGAGTCGCCTCGCTCGCAGCAGCCGCGCCGGAGGTCCGGTGCGCGCTGCTCGCGGCGAGTCGTGACCTACGCTCGGCTGCCTGGCGCTCAGCGTTCGCCGGCTCCGCCACGCAGCATCAGCGTGTACCACACGGCGACCACGATCAGCACGCCTAGCGGCAACGCGAGCGTGAGGATCGCTCCGGTCTGGAAGTGGGCGGCTAGCGGAATGGTGCTCGACATCATGCCCTCCTCTTAGTGATCGCCCGCGAGCCTGACGGCCCCGGTCGAGGCCGGGTCGGCCGGCGGCGCGAGCCAGCGATGGACGTAGGCGAAGATCACGATCACGAACGTGATCGACCCGGGAACCCACATTACTCCGGCCGCGAGCTGCTGATCGGTGAGCGCCGAGATCCCGCCCGGCCGCCCGGCCTCGTGCGCGTAGTGCGCGTAGAGCGGATCGGGGGCGAGCGCGAGCACGACCGCGAGAACCCAGCTGACGACCATCGCGCCGACGAGGTATGCGACGCGCTGCACGGAGGACAGGGGCGCCTGCAGCGGCGGCGAGTCGATCGCGTGCTTCCAGAACATCACGGCCGTGGCCAGGAACAGCGTGTGCTCCAACGCGTGCAGCGTCGCGGAGCGAAGCGTCGCGTCGAACAGCGCGGGCACGTGCCACGCGAGCAGCACGACGCTGAACGTCACGAACCCCGCCGCCGGTGAGCCGAGCGCGCGACTCGCGCTGCGCAGCCGGCGTGTGCGCTCGCCCTGGGCCAGGCCGCGCGCGAGCTGGCGTCGCAGGTCGAGCGACAGCCCGCGCCACAACCGGTTCCACGGTTGCGCCAGCACGATCAGCGGCGCCGCCACGACGAGCAGCAGCACGTGCTGGACCATGTGCACCCAGAAGAGCTGCTCCGAGAGCGCGTCGATCGGCGAGGCGAGCGCGATCAGCAGCACGGCGAGCCCGCCGTAGAAGCATCCGCGCTGAAGGTGGCGCGCGACCTTCGCGCGCGCCGGCGTGACAGTCCGCCGGTCGCCGATCGCATACAGCGCGGCCGTGACGAGCACGAGCACGAGCGGCGGGTCCAGCGACCAGTCCCAGAACCCGGGTGCGACTGCAGTCGCGGTGGGCATCAGAGCAGGTACAGCACGACGTACGCGACGGCGCCGAGCGCGGCCAGGTAGGACCAGTAAAAGACGCACGCGTCGAGCGCCGGCGCGATCAGCCGGTCGGGGTCCTGAATGTCGCCGCCCGTCTCCTCGTCGAGCATGTGCCCCGGCACCCGGCGGGCGCGCAGCTCGGTCGCCACCTGCGTCTCCAGCCAGTACATCGTTGCGAGCACGGCGATCGCGTAGAACGCCGTCCACGCGCAGAACACGCTCGCGTAGCCGCCGTCGGTCGGGCCGAAGTGCTGGCCCGTGTACTCGATGCACTGCAGCGCCACGGCCGCGAGGCCGAGCACGAGCGCGGCGCTCGCCGGGCCGAGCCAACTGCGCGACTGCGCCTTCATCTGGCGCCCCGCGACGATCGCCAGCGCGGCGCTGAGCAGCACGGAGACGACGATCGCCACGCCGAGCCCCTGGTCGGCTTTGACGCGGCCCAGGTGCCACTGGTGGTTCTGGTTGAGCGAGCGCAGGTAGAAGTAGGCGAACAGGAACGCCAGGAAGAAGAACGTGGTCGCGCCGGCGAGCAGGCGCCCGGCGATGAACAGCGCGCGCGCGCCGACGTCAGGCGGCTCGGGCGGGATCTCCACGCCGGGTGCGACCGGCGGGACCATCAGCCCGAGCGGGCGCTGTTCGCGCGAGGACTCCATGCTCACGCCCCCGCCGTGGCTGCGCCGGCGCCGCCCACCGCGAGCGGCGTGCCGTAGTCGTAGGGGTCGGAGTCGATCACCGGAATCTGCTCGAAGTTGTTCACCGGCACAGGCGTCGGCACCTGCCACTCCGGCGACTTCGAGCGCCACGGGTTGGCGGCGGCCGGCAGGCGCACGATGATCAGCGACCAGACGGCGTTGGCGAGGAAGATCAGCATCGAGAAGCCGAGCACGAAGGCCGAGATCGAGACCCACACGTTGAGCCCGTGCAGGTTCGGCGCGTAGCTCGAGACGCGTCTGGGCATCCCCTCCATGCCGAGCACGAACAGCGGCATGAAGGTCGAGTTGAAGGCGACGAACATCAGCCAGAAGTGCCATTTGGCCAGGCGCTCGTTGAAGCGCAGGCCGGTCATCTTCGGCACCCAGTAGTAGATCGCGGCGAAGAACGTGAAGATCAGCCCACCCATGATCGTGTAGTGGAAGTGGGCCATCACGAAGAAGCTGCCGTGCGTGTCGGTGTCACTCGGCACATCCGACAGGAACACGCCCGAGAGCCCGCCGATCAGGAAGTTGAAGGTCCAGCCGAGGCAGAACAGCATCGGCACGCTGAACGTACTTCGCGCTCGCCACAGCGTGCCCATCACGCAGAGGAAGATGAAGCCGGTCGGCACCGAGATGATCTCGGTCGAGAGCATGTAGAACGGGCGCAGGTCGGCGTTGATCCCGCTGACGAACAGGTGGTGCTGCCAGACGAAGAAGCTCAGAAGCGCGACGCCGAGCATGCCGGACACCGCCAGCCGATACCCCCACAGGGGCTTTCGCGTGAACACGGGCAGCAGCTCGAGCACGATGCCGAAGCCCGGCAGCGCGAGGATGTAGACCTCGGGGTGGCCGAAGAACCAGAACAGGTTCTCGAATAGGTACGGGCTGCCGCCGGCGGCCGGGACGAAGAAGGACGTGTCGATCGTGCGATCGAGCGCGGCCATCGCGAGCGTCGCGATCAGCATCGGCGCCGAGAGCACCATCAGCACCGAGGTGGCGAGCACCGACCAGACGAAGATCGGCAGCCGCGACCAGGTCAGCCCGGGCGCGCGCATCGTGATGATCGTGGCGATCATGTTCAGGCCGAGCAGCGTCATCGACAGGCCGACGAGCGCGAAGAAGACGATGTAGGA
>DATINR010000104.1:0-7837 GCA_035473995.1 Solirubrobacteraceae bacterium | reverse complement strand
CCGGCGTCCTCGGCGAACCTGGGCCCGGGGTTCGACTGCATGGCGGCGGCGCTGGCGCTGCACGTCGAGCTGGAGGTGCTCGAGACGGGCAGCTTCGCCGTGGAGACGCAGCTGGCGGTGGCGCGGGGGCGCGAGAACCTGTGCGTGCGCGCGTTCGAGCGCCTGCACCCGGCGGACGATTTCACGTTCAAGATCTCCTCGCAGGTGCCGCTCTCGGGCGGCCTCGGCTCGAGCGCGGCGGCGATCGTTGCGGGGCTGATGGCGGCCGATCACCTGTTCGAGCTGGACGCCGACCTGCTGGCACTGGCGAGCGAGCTCGAGGGGCATCCGGACAACGCTGCCGCGTCACTGCAAGGGGGCTTCGTGATCTGCGCCGACGGACAGGCGACGCGCTTTGAGCCGCCGACGGGCCTGGAGGCGCTCGTGGTGGCGCCCCGTGAGGCGGTGCACACGAGCGAGGCGCGCGCTGCACTGGCCGCAGATGTTCCGCTGGCTGACGCCGTCTTCAACGTGGCCCATGGCGCGCTGCTCACACTCGGCCTGGCGCGCGGGGACTGGGACATGCTGGGACGCGGGCTGCACGACCGCCTGCACGAGCAGCAGCGCTCCCACCTGTTCCCGCGCTCGTATGAGCTGGCGCAGCGGGCGCGCGAGCTGGGCGCACTGGGGGCGACGATCTCTGGCGCCGGGCCGACGGTGCTCGTGTGGTGCTTCTACGAGCAGACGGGCGCCGTCGCGGAGGCGCTGCGTCCGGAGATCGACGGCTGGGCGACGCTCTTGCGGGCGCCGTTCGAGCCGCAGGGGGCGTACGTCACGGAGTTGTAGTTGCGGCCGCGGCGCGTAGGTCGCTAGCGCAGCTGTGCGAGGCGCTCGGACGCGCCGTCCAGGGCCGGCAGGCGAGCGAGCACTTCGCCGGCGAGGTCGAGGTAGTCGCTGCCGAGGTCGGGGCGATGGTCGAGGATCGAGCGCGCGCGCTCGGCCGACTCGGCGTAGGCGATCGACGAGCGGATGGTCGTGTCGAACACGAGCTCGCCGAAGCGCTCCTTCAGCGAGACGAGCGCCTCGCGCGAGTGGATCGTGCGCATGTCGGCGAGGTTGAGCAGCACGCCGACGACGGAGAGCTCTTCGTTGAGGCCGTCGCGGGCGAGCTCGACGACCTCCATCGCCTGCTCGACGCCCTGCAGCGCGAAGTACTGCGCCTCGGCCGTCACGAGCGCGCGGTCGGCTGCGACGAGCGCGTTCACCGTCAGCAAGCCGAGCGACGGCGGGCAGTCGATCAGGATCAGCTCGTAGTCGTCGGGCAGCTTGGCCAGCGCACGGCGCAGCGTCAGCTCGCGTCCCATCTTGCCGCCGAGCATCAGCTCGGCCTCGGCCAGCGTCAGGTTGGCCGGGATCAGGTCGTTGTGGATCGCCTCGGCGGCCTTGGCGCGCCCCGAGAGCACGTCGGCGATCGTCGGCTCGGCCTCGGGCGGGACGTCGAAGTAGTCGGACAGGTTGCCCTGCGGATCGAGGTCGATCGCGAGCGTGCGCACGCCGCTGCGGCGAAATGCATCGGTCAGCGTGCGAACGGTCGTCGTCTTGCCCGTGCCGCCCTTCTGGGAGAGCACCGCGATCGTGTCAGCCATCGGCTGATACTACGTCTCCGCGCGCTCGCGCGCCAGTTCGTTTGGCCGGATTGTCGGGGTGGCGCGCTACGGCTTGACTACGAGGTAGCTGAGCCGGTAGCGGCCGACGATGATCTCATCGCCGTCCTGCAGCAACTTCCCGTCGATCCGCTCGCCGTTGACGAAGACGCCGTTGAGGCTGCGGTCGTCGAGCACGCGCACGCCGTCGGGCTGGCGCACGATCAACGCATGGCGGCGCGAGACGGTCGGATCGTCGAAGCGCACGTCGGCGGCCAGGCTGCGCCCGATCCGCGTCCACTCGCGCGACAGGGGCACGGTACGCGTCTCAGCGCCCTCGGCAAAGCACAGGTACTCGCCGGGCTGCCCGATCCGCTTGCGCGCCTCGGCCAGGGTCGCATCGAGGTCGAGCGGGGCGGGCTCGGAGAGCGCTCCGCCGTGGCGGGCCGTCTGCTCTTCGCCGGACGCCGCCTCCGTGGCCGGCTCTGCGCTGAACATCGAGGCGCGCACGAAGTCGCTGCCGCCGCAGCCGGGGCAGTCGCTCAGCGTGTCCTCGCCGCTCAGCGTGAGCACGTAGCCGCACGTGCGGCAGCAGAACGAGCCGGCGCCGACGAAGGCTCCGGGTGCAGAGTCGCCCCCCGTGAGGGTGCCCTTGCTCAAAAGATCCATGCTGCTCCTCCTTCCTCTTTGCTCGGCGCTCCGCGATGTGCTGCTGGGTGCTTCCGTCGAGGGAAAGATCGTGGCGATCATAACAAGTTGTCCAACCCGGCCCACCCGGGATTCCCGCATTTTCCGGGAAGGTCAACGAATCTTCTGTCAACCCAGGCCCTTGCCACCCCTCGGCGCTGTTCAGCTACCCGGTGCCCTTGCGGACAAACCACGAGGCGCGGGCGAGCCGATGTCCCGCGATGGACCGCGCTGAGCGGCAGGAAGCCCCGCCCGGGCGGCGAAAAAAGCGGCAGATGGCTTCGGCGACCGACGACACAGAGCAGTTCGAGCGCTTCCTGCTGCGACGTGGTGTGGGCGCGCTGCAAGCCGGCCGCGAGCGCTGCATCGACTGCGGGCGCACGCCGCTGACCGGCGAGCACGTGCACCTGTACGACGGGCGCGACGGCGGCGTCGTCTGCGAGCTGTGCCGCGCGCTGCGCCGCGAGCCGCCCGTCGCGAGCGAGATCGTGCGCCACTGCGAGCACGGCCAGACGGTCCGCTTGACCGCCCGCGCCGCCTGAGCGGCGCCCCGAGCGGCTGCGCGGCGCTTTAGACTGGCTGGCGCTGTGGACCCATTGACCGTCTCGACCGTTATCTCGGCGCCGCGTGAGCAGGTGTTCGACTACCTGCAGGACATCGCCAACCACAGCGAGTTCACCGATCACTTCATGGTCGACTGGCACCTGACGCGGATCGACTCGGTCGGGCGCGGGGCGGGCGCGCGCTTCCGCGTGAAGGCGCCGGGCAATCGCTTCGGCTGGGGGGACGCGACGTTCGTCGAGGTCGAGCGCCCCCATCGCATCGTCGAGGCGGGCCGCACGGGCAAGAACAACCGCATCCGCACGCTCGGCACCTACGAGCTGGCGCCGGGCGCATCGGGCACGACGCGCGTGCGCTTCACGCTCGAGACGGCGCCCGTGACGGTGTCCGATCGGCTGATGGAGTCGCTAGGCGCGCGCGGCTGGCTGAAGCGCAAGAACACGCGGGCGATGCGCCGCCTGCGCGCGATCATCGAGCGCGGTGAGCAGCGCGGAGATCGCGTGACGGTCGCCGCCGGATAGACTGCCGCGTCGCATGTCCAGCCGTCTGCGAAAGCTCCCGCTGCTCGGGCTCATCCTGCTCGCGGCCGGCGCCCTCGGCGCCTGCGGCGACTCGCACACGAAGGTCACTACCGGGACGTACGCCGGCGAGTCCGGCCAGAACGCGCCCTACCTGGACGTCGGGCCGCTCGTGTACGAGGTGCAGCTCTCACGCGAGCTGAACCCGTACGACGTCGAGGACGCCTCCTACCTGGAAGGCCTCTCCGCCGAACAGCGCAAGCTCGAACCGGGGCAGGAGTGGTTCGCGGTGTTCGTGCAGGTCTACAACAACCACTCCGAGCCCCAAGCGGCCTCGACGGACATGAAGATCTACGACACCCAGGGCAACATCTACCAGCCGCTGGTGCCGGCTGGGCACAACTCGTTCGTCTACAGCGGCGGTACCGTGCCCGGGAAAGAACGCCTGCCGGCGCTCAACACGGTCGCCTCAAACGGGGCGACGCAGGGCTCGATGCTCCTGTTCAAGATCCAAACGGCCTCGCTCGACAACCGACCGCTGGATCTGAGGATCGTCGACCCCACCGACGCGGCCGAGACGGCCACGGCCGAGCTCGACGTCTAGCTGCTCGCCCCGCCAGCCGGCGCTGATCGGCCGGGCCGGCGGGTGCTCAGCGGCTGGCCTGCAGCCCGGCCTCGAGCACTTCGCGGGCAACCGGTGCAGCGGTGTCGCCGCCGGCGCCGTCTTTGACGAGCAGCACGCCGACGACGATCCGCGGGCGCAGAGCGGGGGCGAAGGCGGCGAACCACGCGTCGGTGTTGCTCGCTTCGCTGTCGGCGCCGACGCAGCCCGTGGAGCCCGATTCTTCGGAACTCAGTTCTTCGCCCGATTCGCCGGATTCGCCCGACGTGCTGCACTCGGTCTTCAGTTCGGCCGTACCCGTCTTGCCGGCGACCGTGACGCCCGAGATCGCCGCGGAGGTGCCGGTGCCTTCTTTGACCACCCCGATCATCAGCCGGCGCACGGTGCGGGCGACCGAGGCGCTCGTCGCCGAGGGGCCCGGGGGAGGGTGCTCGATCGCGAAAGTCGGGCTCGGACGGTGTCCGCCGTCGGCGATCGTCGCTGCGACGATCGCCATCTGCAGCGCGCTGGCCTGCACCTGGCCCTGTCCGATCGCCGTCGAGCCGACGTCGAGTTCGCCTTGGATCTCGCTTGCCGCCGGCAGTGTGCTCTCGGCGGCGCCTGCGATCCCCGGGTCGTGGTTGAAGCCGAAGCGTTCGGCCATCGCCACGAGCCGCGGCGCGCCGAGCTCGACGCCGAGCGGCGCGAACACGGAGTTGCAGGAGACGGCGAAGGCGAGCGCCAGCGAGCCGCCGCATTCCTCGCCGTTGGCGTTGCTCAGCTTGACTCCGTCGAGCGTCGCGTAGGTGGCGTAGGGGAAGGTCGTCTTCGGTGTGGCGATGTGCGCGGCGAGCGCGCCCGTGAGCGTGACCATCTTGAACGTCGACCCGGGCGGCTGCACGCTGTTCAGGGCGATCCCGGCGACGGCGAGGATCTGGCCGGTGGACGGCTGCAGCGCGACGACGCCGCCGAGCTGCGAGCCGAGCGCGGCGACCGCCGCTTTCTGCACGGACGGGGACACGCTCGTGCGCACGGCGTGAGCCTCGTGCGAGGCCGCCCTCGCGAGCACGCGCTGCCCGGCGAGCAGCTCGCCGCCGGGGGTGCCGCGCAGGCGTGCGTCGAGCGCCCGCTCGAGGCCGCTCGTGCCGACGATCGCGTCCGAGGGCACGCCCGTGGCCTCGAGCGCCGTGCGCTCCGAGCTCGGGATCGGGCCGACTTCGCCGACGACCGCGCCGGCGGATTCGCCGAGCGGAGAGATTCGCGGACCGGTGGTGTCGGCCGATCCTTCGGCGAGCACCGAGCCGTCGCGAGCGAGCAGCTTTGCCCGCTCGGGCAACGTCGTCTTGCGCGAGAGCTGCTCGCCGGAGTGCAGACCGGGGAACGCGAGCGAGCGCGACCAGGCGACCTTCTCGCCGCCTTCGGCCTGATTTGCGACCGGCAGTTCGACGCTCAGCGCGAGCGTGCCGAACAGCCGCGTGGAAACCCTCACGGGCACGGTCACGATTCCGTCCGCGGAGTGGTGCGCCTTGCCGGCCACGCGCACGCCCGTGGCGGTCGCCGTGTTCATCGCCTCGTGGTAGGCCGAGACGAACTCGTCCGGCGAGACCGAGCGCCGCGAGCCGGCGTCGACGCCGGCGTACATCGCCGCATATTCGGCTTTGGCCCACTCGCGCACGAACTTCTCGGCGAACGAGTCGGCCGGCGATGCCCCGCTGTTGGCGCCGACGATCGCGCCGATCGCGAAGGCCACGGCGGCCAGCGCGATCACCGGGCGCGCGCGCCTGACCCTAAGCGTCTGCTCTTCGCTCAGGGCACGGTAGAACATGGCGGGTGACGGGCCTCGATTGGATCATCGTCGCGTTTGCGGCAATCCTCGCTGCTTTTGGCTTCAGGCGGGGGTTCATCGTGGGGGTGCTCTCGTTCGCGGGGTTCGCCCTAGGAGCATTCCTCGGAACTCGCCTGGCTCCTCTACTGCTCTCGCAGGGATCCTCCTCGCCCTATGCGCCGGCATTCGGCCTGTTCGGCGCGCTGCTGGCCGGCACGATCCTCGCCGGCGGGGCCAGGGGGATCGGCTTCAGGGTCCGGCGCGCGCTGCTCTTGCCCGGGATCGGCGTTCTGGACGGCCTGCTCGGAGCCGTGCTCGGCATCGCGCTCGCGCTCGGCGTCGTGTGGATCGTGGCGGCCGTCCTCGCCCAGGCGCCCAGCGAGACGCGGCTGCGCGAAGACATCCAGCGCTCGGCGATCCTCGGCGAGCTGAACGCGCTGTTGCCGCCTTCGGGGCCGATCCTCAACGCGCTGGCGCGCCTGGACCCGCTGCCTTCGATCGCGGGCCCCTCGCCCGACGTGCCGCCGCCGCCGGCCAGGATCGCGCATGCGCCCGGCGTGCGCCGCGCCTCGGCGAGCGTGGTGCGCGTGCTCGGCACGGCCTGCGGCCTGGCGATCGAGGGCTCCGGCTGGGTGGCGGCCCCCGGCGAGGTCGTCACCAACGCGCACGTCGTCGCCGGCGAGCGCGACACGACCGTCGAGCCGGGCGGGCACGCGCCGACGTTCCCCGCGCGCGTGCTCGCCTACGACCCGCGCGACGACGTCGCCGTGCTCGGCGTGCCCGGCCTCGACGAGCCCGCGCTCGAGCTCGCCGCCGATCCGCCGTCCGGCGAGGCAGGCGCGATTCTCGGCTATCCGGAAAACGGTCCGTTCGACGCGCGCTCGGCGCGGATCGGGCGCACCCAGACCGTGCTCACCGACGACGCCTACGGCAACGGTCCCGTGCACCGTCTGCTCACGCCGCTGCGCGGGCTCGTGCGTCCCGGCAACTCCGGCGGCCCGCTCGTCGACGGTTCTGCTCGCGTGCTCACGACGGTCTTCGCCGGCACCGTCGGCGACGGTCCGCGCGGCGGCTACGGCGTGGCCAACTCGACCGTCGCGCGGGTGCTCGAAGAGGCCGCCGGCCGTGCAGCGGCGGGGACGAGCGTCAGCACCGAGGGGTGCGCGGCCGGGTGAGCCGCGCCGCTCAGCTGCTTGCCGGGGCCGGGCGCGTCGTCGGCCGCGCGCGGGGAGTCTTCCTCGGCGAGTCGGCCGGCCGCGCTTTGGCCTTGCGCGGCTCCAGTGCGGGCGCCTTTGCGGGGGCGCCTTCACGTCGCTGCTCGATGTGATCGTCGATCGCGCCCTGCACGACCGTCAGGCGCCGGATCAAGTCGGTCCGAACGCGTGCGAGCTCCTCAACGGTGAGCAGCACCGGCCCGATCCCGCGGCGACTGCGGGGTGGCGCCGGGGCAACGCCTGGGTGATCGGCTTCGAGCTCGGCGATCGCGCGCTCGAACGCAGCGATCTGGCCGCGCAGCGAACGGCGGCGAGCCTGCTCTGACTGCTCCTCGGCGGCCTCGGCAGGCTCTGCCGTGTCGCCGACGTAGAGCGCGGCGGCCACCTCGCGCGGGTCGACTCCCGTCTCGCGCGCTTCGTGCGCGGCGTTGGCCGTGATCGTGCCGACCGCCGCCGCGCGCTGTGGCGCGGCTGCGAGGAACGTGCCGCTGCCCTGCTGGCGGTCGATCAGGCCATCCTGCTCCAGGCGCTGATAGACGGCACGGACGGTGTTCACGTTGACGCCTGTCGCCTCGGCCAGCTCGCGCAGTCCCGGCAGGCGCTGCCCGGCGGCGAACCGTCCCTCGGCGATCCGCGAGCGCAGCACCCAAGTCAGCTGGACACCGATCGGCACGTCCGCCTTGCGGTCGATCGCCAGGCCGTCGAGGTCGAGCTCGGCGGCGGGGGCATTGTCAATAGGGCGAGCCACGTCTCCAGGGTACCCGCTGTCAGGGCTGGATACCTAGTGTGCTAGTCAACTAGTACACTCG
>DATINR010000103.1:0-6864 GCA_035473995.1 Solirubrobacteraceae bacterium | reverse complement strand
GATGTTCCGCAAGATCCTCGACCAGGGCCAGGCGGGCGACAACGTCGGCTGCCTGCTGCGCGGTACCAAGCGCGAGGAGATCGAGCGCGGGCAGGTGCTGTGCAAGCCGGGCTCGATCACGCCGCACACCAAGTACAAGGCTGAGGTCTACGTGCTGAAGAAGGAGGAGGGTGGCCGTCACACCCCGTTCTTCACGGGCTACCGGCCGCAGTTCTACTTCCGCACGACCGACGTCACCGGCGTGGCCAAGCTGCCCGACGGCGTCGAGATGGTCATGCCTGGGGACAACGTCCAGATGGAGATCGAACTGATCCAGCCGATCGCCATGGACCAGGGCCTGCGTTTCGCCATCCGAGAGGGCGGTCGCACGGTCGGCTCCGGCGTAGTCACAGAGATCATCGAGTAGCACCCACCGCCCCGGAAGCTCGGGGCGGTGCTCATATTGCAGTCCGATACGACTAGAAGGCCCCGGAAGGCGCGGTGGCCAGAGGTGGAGGCGGATTCCACGACACGGAGTCCGCCCTTTCTCTGACCACCCCGGGGTAATCACCGGCGCCGGAACGACAACGAATCAGAGACAAGAGAGCAGACTCGAGACACCAATGGCATCGGCCACGCAAAACAAGATCCGCATCCGCCTGAAGGCGTATGACACCTCGGCGATCGAGTCGGCGGCGAAGGAGATCGTCGAGACGGCGACGCGCACGGGCGCGAGCGTGTCCGGCCCGGTGCCGCTGCCGACCGAGAAGAACGTCTACTGCGTGATCCGCTCTCCGTTCAAGGACAAGGACTCGCGCGAGCACTTCGAGATCCGCACGCACAAGCGCCTGATCGACATCCACCAGCCGACGCCGAAGACGGTCGACTCGCTGCAGCGCCTCGACCACCTGCCGGCGGGCGTGGACATCGAGATCCGCCTGGCCACCTGAACCACGAGATGTCCGCGATCCTCGCCAAGAAGCTCGGCATGACCCAACTGTTCCAGGAGGACGGCAGCGTCGCGCGCGTGACCGTGCTGCAGGCCGGTCCGTGCCCGGTGACGGCGATCCGCACGCCCGACCGCGACGGCTACGAAGCGGTCCAGCTGGCGTTCGGCCAGGCCAAGGAGAAGCACCTGACCAAAGCCGAGCTCGGCCACCTGAAAAAGGTCGACGCGCCGCCGATGCGCCACGTGGTCGAGTTCCGCGACGAGGCGGGCGAGCTGCAGCTGGGCGAGAGCGTGACGGTCGAGGCCTTCGAGGTCGGTGGGCGCGTGAAGATCTCGGGCGTCTCCAAGGGCAAGGGCTTCCAGGGCACGATCAAGCGCCACAACTTCGCCTCAGGCCCGAAGTCGCACGGCTCGCACAACAAGCGCGCCCCGGGCTCGATCGGCGCCTCGGCGTGGCCGGCGCGCGTGATGAAGGGCATCCGCGGCCCCGGGCAGATGGGCAACAAGCGCGTCACGCAGAAGGGCCTCGAGATAGTCGCGCTCGACGCGAAGGAGAACCTGCTGATGGTGCGCGGCTCGGTGCCGGGTCCGCGCGGCGGCGTGGTGGAGGTGCGCAGCGATGCCTGACGCTCCTGTGCTCGGCCAGTCAAAGAAAGTCAAGCTTGATGAAGGCGCCTTCGGCGCACGATTCCACGGGCCGCTGGTCCATCAGAGCGTGCGTGCGGAGCAGGCGGCGCGCAGGCGCGGGACGGCGGCGACGAAGACGCGCGCGATGGTCTCGGGCGGCGGCGCCAAGCCGTGGCGCCAGAAGGGCACCGGCCGGGCCCGCGCGGGCTCCAACCGCTCGCCGATCTGGACGGGCGGTGGCGTCGTGTTCGGCCCGCAACCACGCTCGTACACGTTCAAGGTCAACCGCAAGGAGCAGCGCGCGGCGCTGCGCAGCGCGCTGTCGCTGCACGCCGAGCGCAAATCGCTGGCGATCCTCGACGCGGGCGCGTTCACGGCGCCGAAGACCCGTCAGGCGCTCGACCTGCTCGAAGACTGGGGCCAGGACGGGCCGACGCTCGTCGTGCTCGGCCCGGAGCAGTCAGACGTGGCGCTGTCGTTTCGCAACCTCAAGCGCGTGGCCGTGCTGAGCGCGGCCGACGTCGGCGTGACCGAAGTGGTCGGCGCGGCCTCGCTGCTCGTCACCGAGGCCGCACTCGCCGAGCTGACCGAGCGCGCCGCCAAGCCGCGCGCGGGCGCCTCCGAGCAGGAGGAGGCGGCCTGATGGACCACTCGCAGGTGATCATCCGCCCGGTCGTCTCGGAGAAGAGCTACGTGCTCTCGGCGGCCAACCGCTACACCTTCCGCGTGCACGACGACGCGCACAAGACGCAGATCCGCCAGGCGGTTGAGGCGCTGTTCGACGTGCACGTCGTCGAGGTGCGCACGGCGAGCGTCAAGTCCAAGCCCAAGCGCCGCGGCACGACCAACGGTCGCACGCGCAGCTGGAAGAAGGCGATCGTGCAGGTGCGCGACGGCGAATCGATCCCGGTGTTCCAGGGCCTGCAAGGTCTAGAGGGGTCGTAGGAGATGCCGATTCGCAAGCCAAAGCCGACGAGCCCGGGGATGCGCTTCGTGTCCTACCCGGACTTCGCGGAGATCACGAAGTCAAAGCCCGAGAAGACGCTCGTCGAAGGCCTGAAGAAGAGCGGCGGGCGCAACGCGCACGGGCGCAAGACCTCGCGCCACCGCGGCGGCGGCGCCAAGCGCGCCTATCGGCGGATCGACTTCAAGCGGCGCAAGGACGGCGTCGAGGCGAAGGTCGCGGCGATCGAGTACGACCCCAACCGCTCGGCCTACATCGCGCTGCTGCACTACCTGGACGGCGAGAAGCGCTACATCCTCGCGCCGCAGCGCCTGACGGTGGGCATGACGGTCTCCTCGGGCGACGGTGCGGACATCGCGGTGGGCAACTGCATGGCGCTCACGCGCATGCCGGTCGGCACGGTCGTCCACAACGTCGAGCTGCAGCCGGGCCGCGGCGGGCAGATGGCGCGCTCGGCAGGCGCCGCCGTCCAGCTGATGGCCAAGGACGGCGAGATGGCGACGCTGCGCCTGCCTTCGGGCGAGATGCGCATGGTGCGCGCTGAGTGCCGCGCGACGGTCGGCGCGCTCGGCAACACCGACCACCAGAACGTGAAGATCGGCAAGGCGGGGCGCAAGCGCGACATGGGCGTGCGCCCGCAGACGCGCGGCACGGCGATGAACCCGGTCGACCACCCGCACGGCGGCGGCGAGGGCTCGACGACGGCGGGACGTCACCCGGTCACGCCGTGGGGTGTGCCGACGCTCGGCTACCGCACGCGCAAAAAGAACAAGACCTCGAGCAAGTACATAGTGCGCGGACGTAGGCGCGGGAAGGGCAAACAGCGATGAGCCGCTCCAGCAAGAAGGGCCCGTGGGTCGAAGAGCGCCTGATGAACCGCATCGAAGCGCTCAACACGGCGAACAACAAGAAAATGCTGCGCACGTGGTCGCGCGCGTCGACGATCTTCCCGGAGATGGTCGGCCACACGATCGCGGTGCACGACGGCAAGAAACACGTCCCGGTGTTCGTCAGCGAGTCGATGGTCGGGCACAAGCTCGGCGAGTTCGCGCCGACGCGCGTGTTCCGCGGTCACGCGGGCTCGGGAAGGGTCCGCTAGATGAGCGCCGAGCAGGAGCAGGACGACGTGACGCCGGCCGAGACGCCCGAGGCGAAAAAACCGGCTGCCAAAAAAGCCGCCAAAAAAGCTGGGAAAGCGGCCAAAGGCGCGGAGGCGAAAGCGACGGGCAAAGACGCCGAGGCGAAAGCCGGCGAGGGCGCCAAACCTGCCGCCAAAAAAGCTTCAAAAAAACCTGCGGCGAAAAAAGCTTCGAGCAAAGCGCCGGCGGCGAAAGAGCCCGTCGCGAGCGAGCCGAAAAAAGCGAGCCGCGGCAAAGCGGCTCCGGCCAAACCGCGACGCAAAGTCGTACGGGCGCACGCGCGCTACGTACGCACCTCGGCGCGCAAGGCGCGGATGGTCTGCGGGCACCTGCGCGGCAAGTCGGTGCAGGAGGCACGCGCTATCCTCGCGTTCACCCCTCGTGAGGTGGCGCGCGATTGGAGCAAGCTGCTCGAGTCGGCCGTGGCCAACGCCGAGAGCAATCACGAACTGGTCGAGGAAGATCTGATCGTCCGTGAGGCGTTTGCCGACGAGGGGCCGACGATCAAGCGCTTCAGGCCGCGCGCGATGGGACGCGCCACGCCGATCCGCAAGCGCACGAGCCACCTGACGATCGCGCTGACCCCGGACCCCGCGCCCCGGACCACCAAGAGAGACGGCTAGAGAGAAGAAGAATGGGACAAAAGGTTCATCCAGAGGCCATGCGCGTGGGTTACATCCACGACTGGAAGTCGAACTGGTTCAACGAAAAGCACTTCGCCGAGTACCTCGCCGAGGACGTGCGCATCCGTGAGCACATCACGAACAAGCTCGCGCACGCGGGCCTCTCGAGCATCACGATCCGCAAGGACTCGAACGAACTCGAGGTCAACATCCACACGGCGCGGCCGGGCATCGTGATCGGCAAGTCGGGCAGCGAAGTGGACGCGCTGCGCCGCGACCTGCACAAGATGACGAGCAAGCAGATCAAGGTGAACATCCTCGAGATCAAGCGCCCCGAGCTCGACGCCTCGCTGGTGGCGCAGTCGATCGCCGAGCAGCTGCAGAACCGCGTGGCCTTCCGCCGCGCGATGAAGCGCGCGCTCACGAGCGCGATGCGCTCGGGTGCGAAGGGCGTCAAGGTGCAGGTGGCGGGGCGCCTGGGCGGGGCCGAGATGGCCCGCACCGAAAGCTACTCCGACGGGCGCGTGCCGCTGCACACGATGCGCGCGGACATCGACTACGGCTTCTACGAGTCCCGCACCACGTTCGGACGGATCGGCGTGAAGTGTTGGATCAACAAGGGCGAGATCATGCCCGAGGGCTACACGGGCGCCGACCTGACCGACATCACGGCGCCGGCGCCGTCGAGCAACGACCGCGACGGACGCGGCGGACGCGACGGGCGCGACGGGCGCGGTCGTGGGCGCGGCGGCGGCGGTCCGGGCGGCGGCGGCGGGCGCGGGCGTCCCGGCGGCGGTGGCCCCGGCGGCGGTGGCGGACGTGGTCCGGGCGGTGGCGGCTTCGGCGGCGGTCGTGGCGGCGGAGGCGGCGGCGGTGGACGCGGTCCCGGCGGCGGCGGCGGTGGCGGCGGAGGTCGTGGCGGTTCGCGTCCGGGCGGCGGAGGTGGGCGCTGATGCTCTCTCCCAAGCGCGTGAAGCACCGCAAGCAGCACCGTGGGCGTCGAGCCGGGATGTCGCGCGGCCAGGTCAAGGTGCAGTTCGGCGAGTACGGGCTGAAGGCGCTCGAGGGTGGCTGGTTGACCAACCGCCAGATCGAGGCCGCACGTGTCGCGATGACGCGCAAGATCAAGCGTGGCGGCAAGGTGTGGATCAACGTGTTCCCGGACAAGCCGGTGACGAAGAAGCCGGCCGAGACGCGCATGGGCTCGGGCAAGGGCTCGCCGGAAGGGTGCGTCGCCGTCGTCGAGCCGCGCCGCGTGATGGTCAAGCTGGCCGGTGTGTCCGAGCCGCTCGCGCGCGACGCGATCCGCCTGGCTGCGCACAAGCTCCCGGTGAAGTCCAAGTTCGTGCTGCGTGAGGACTGACGCTGCGATGAAGGCCAAGGAGATGCGCGACATGGAGCCCGGCGAGCTGTCCAAGCAGATCGCGGTGCTGCGCAAAGAGGTGTTCGGCCTGCGTTTCTCAAACGCGACGGGCGAACTAGACAACACTGCCGGCATGGGGCGCGCCAAGCGCGACCTGGCCCGGGCCCTGACCGTCGCGCGCGAGCAAGAGCTGCGCGGCGGCGAGAGCAACTGACACCCCTACTGCTGAGACGAAACGGAAGACATGGCTGACGAGCAAGAGAACGAGACGCCGGAGACCCCCGAGGACGCGCCGCAGGCCGCCGAGGCGCCTGAGGCTGCCGCGGCTGAGGCTCCGACCGAGGAGGCCGCACCCGAGGCTGCCGAGGAGGCTCCGGCCGAGGACGCCGGCGAGGCGCCCGCGCCCGCAGAGGCCCCGGTCGCGCAGGCCGAGCCGAGCGAGCCGGCCGAGGTGCTCTCGCCGAAGGAGCGCCGCCGCCGCGCGCGCTCCAAGCACGAGGGCGAGGCCAACCCTTCGCGCACGCCGGAGGAGCGCCAGGCCGAGCGCGTGGCCGAGCGCAAGCGCAAGGCCGTGCGCCGTCGCGCGCGCCGCCTGCAGGAACGCGCCAAAGCGGCCGAGCGCCGCGCGGCGGCCCCGGCGGCCGAGCCGCTCGCGCCGGTGCATGCGCCGGTCGAGGGTGCCCGCAGAGTGCGCCAGGGCGTCGTCGTCTCGGACAAGGCGGAGAAGACGATCACGGTGCGCATCGACGTGGCCCGTCGTCACCGCCGCTACGAGAAGATCGTGCGCAGCTCGAGCACGCTGCACGCGCACGACGAGAACAACGACGCGCACGAGGGCGACACGGTGCGCGTGATCGAGAGCCGCCCGCTGTCGCGCAGCAAGCGCTGGGCGCTCGTGGATGTGCTGGAGCGCGCGCGATGAAAATCGGAGATTTTCAGACTTCGATCGCCACGATGGCGAGCGTTGCCATCAAAGGGGCCGACCGGATGGAGGCCCGAGCATGATCCAGAACGAGACGAGACTTCGCGTGGCCGACAACACGGGCGCACGTGAGATCCTCTGCATCCGCGTCAAGGGCGGCTCGCAGCGCCGCTACGCATTCGTCGGCGACGTGATCACGGCGACCGTCAAGCAGGCCAACCCGCAGGGCGCCGTGAAAAAGGGCGAGGTCGTCACGGCGGTGATCGTGCGCACGAAGAAGCCGATCGGCCGCGACGAC